>JBILLF010000121.1:0-4291 GCA_044376225.1 Patescibacteria group bacterium
GCGTGCTGAAACCTTGCGCAGGCGCTCAAAGTATCCGGCCGAACGCGTCAGGTAGCTCATGTAGGTGGTGTCCATGACGTGCTTCGGGTTTTTGTCCATCAGCTCGAACTGCTGCTGCTGGCGCAGGCCGGCGACGTTCTTGGCATTTGCGGCACATTCGAACAGAGCCGCCTCGTTGTTCGGTTCGAGAGCAAGGACTTCCTCTCCGATACGCAAGGCATCGTCGTAGCGCTCCGTATTGGTGTACATGGCCATCAGTTCAACACGGGGCTGTACGGCCGATACATCCTTCGCGATGCGAGCCGTGAGTTCGCTGATGGCCTGTTCGGCTTTGCCGGAACGCGTCATGGCCTGCCCTCTCAGGGCAGTGAGCTCCTTGTCTTCAGGCTTGACCTTGGCCACAATGTCTGCCCACTGAAGTGCCTCTGCATAACGTCCGCGTGTGTACTCAATGTATGCGGCATTCTTCAGGGGGCCTACGGAAACGATACGCGGACGGACGATCTCCTTTTCGATGAGCGTTGCCGGTGGGTCGTAACGCCACCCTTCAACGACGGCGTCCTCTGAACTCTCGGTGTACGAGAAAAGGATCGCACGTTTGCCGCCAATCACATATGCATCGCCGTAGAGAACACCTTTGTCCAGACTATCCATCTTGGTGTTCTTCGGTGTACCAAGGGCCTTGATCATCTGACCCCGTGTTGAGCCCAGCGTCACACCAGAAGCTGTAAGTACCTCAATGGCAGTCTTTTCTGCGGCATAGTAACTGGCGTATGCCTGCATCGCCCGATTGGTGTCACCAAGACGCTCACTGGTTTCACCCACGTTGGCATAGATATCCGTGTATTCGGGTCGGATGCGCAATGCGCTCTCAAATGAGCTGAGTGCCTCGCGCAGCTTTGCCGAATCACCTTTTGAAGACATTGCCTCGCTGTAAACTTTGATCCCCTTGTTGTACGCAGCAGCCCATTGCTGAAACAGCGTCACACCGGCAACTTCACGCTGCTCAGGCTTGATACTCGGGCTACCAAGTGCACGCTGATACGTCAGCGCCGAGCTGTCGGACTGCTCGAGTCCGTCATAAACACTGGCCAGCAGTATCATCGCATCGACGTTGTCAGGATTCAAAGCCAGGGCGTTATTCAGGGACTGCTTGGCCTTGGTGAAATCCTTCTGCTGAATAGCACGGCGCGCGGTGGTCATGTCAGCCGATCCGCACTGGAATCCCTGCACAAGAACAGCGGCAGCAATAGCGCCGAGGTAGAGCACGGAGAAACGTTTCATCTCTGAATTCCTTCGGGGGTATTATCGGGAGCTGCGAAGATACGCCTCTGACTGTTCCCGAGTCTCGTTAACAATTCCACGAATGAGCACCTCGGCCCTCTCACGGGCCTTGTCGACTTTGACCGTCAGCTCACGCGCATGGGACACCTGGGTATCGCCTGGACGGCCAAGGTATCCATTGACCTCGCCATATAGTCCCGCGATGATCTCCCGAAGCTGCTCCTCACCCGAAAGTCCCATCATACTCGGACGCGTGTTGACGAGTTCGGCGTTCAGGGCAACAAGCGAGTCACGCAGGGCCGGATCAGCCCCCTGCCGCTGCTGCAACGAATCGATGGCCGCCTGCACTCGATGGGCCGTCACTGCGAGGTCCTCATAAATCGTGGTGATTTCCGACAGCAGGGACCTCTGCTGATCCATCTCTTCAGACGTAAAGCCCAGCGTGGTATCGAATACGATGCGGATGCTCGTCGTGGTGATCTGACCGCCCTTGTCGAACTCAACGATGTACGAGCCTTCTTCGAGCAACGGTCCCGTCAGAGCGCCAAAGGCACCGGTAACCTTGGACCGCGGAGAGAGCGGTGCCGGGCGTGACAGCGGCAGATCAACGTAGTTGAGCCCCTTTCGCGTCGAAGCCGGAAACGTACGGATCAGCTTACCCGCAGTGTCTCTTAGGCGGATGACAAAGTTGCCGCGCATGTGCTTGTCTTTGAGCACATACCAAAGTCTCGACGATTGGGATTTCCCCTCGCCGCTGAACTCACCATCACCACCGAACCAGCGGTTGCCGGGCTTGCCATATGTCCGCGCATAAGGTCGCGGCGGGATGACCGTCAGATCAGTCGTTGTAGAAGCCGCATCAAAGGATCGTATGACGTCGAGGTCATCAATCACGTATAGGCTGCGTCCATGCGTTGCAACGACAAGCTCCTGCTCACGCTCGTGCACGGCTAAGTCGCGGACGGCAACCATCGGCAGTTTGTTGCGGAAGTGGATCCACGACTCTCCGGAGTTGTTGGAAACGTAGAGGCCCCACTCGGTTCCGAGGTACAAACTCGAAGGTGACTGAGGGTCCTGGCGGATCACGTGGGCATACCCCTTGACTGTGGGAGTGCTAAGGGGCTTCCATGATGCACCCATATCTGTGGTCACAAAGACATACGGGGTCATATCACCTGTCATATGTCCGTCGAAGGTCACATAGCACGTTGAATCATGGTGTGCTGAGGGTTCAACACATGAGACCCACGTATGCTTCGGGAGCCCCGGCACATTGCCGACAACGTTGCGCCAGTTCGCTCCGCCGTCAATCGTTACCTGAAGGTTCCCGTCATCGGTGCCGGCCCAGATGATCGACTCTGAACGGGGCGACTCAGCGATGGTGAACACCGTACAATGATTCTCGGCGGAAGAATTATCGACCGTCAGTCCCCCGCTCTCTTTCTGTGAGAGCTTCGTGCTGTCATTAGTTGTAAGATCCGGCGAGATCCGCTTCCAATTCTCGCCGAGGTTCGTTGAGCGATGCACGTACTGCGAACCGACATAGATCACGCCCGGCTTGCTGCCACGAATGATCGGTGAGTTCCAGTTGTAGCGGAGCTTCATCGCTCCGTCGTCAGGTCGGGGTGCAACCGTCTTCGACTGTCCTGTCTTTGTATTGGTCCGAACGATGTTGCCGCCCTGAGACTCCCAGAAGACGATGTCCGGGTTACCACGGTCAACGGTTACGTGGAACCCATCGCCCCCTCCCACCAGATTCCAGTCACCATTGGCGATGCCACCCGGCTTGGTCGAGGGTCCATACCATGAGCTGTTGTCCTGAAGACCACCGTACACGCGATACGGATCCTGGTCATCCACCGTGACGTGATAGAACTGACCAATGGGGAGGTTGCCGAACATTCGAACGGACTTGCCGCGATCGAGTGATTCATGCAGACCGCCATCGGTGCCGATGATAAGATGGTCCGAATTCGCCGGGTTGATCCACACCGCATGGTGGTCACTGTGAGCGGCGTTGGCCACGGTGCCAAAACTTTCGCCACCGTTATCACTGCGGTAGAGACTCACACCGTGCTTGTAGATCACATCCTTGTTGTTAGGGTCACAGACAATGCGCGAGAAGTAGAAGGGGCGAACATCCACGGCCGACCCCACATAGCGGCGTGTCCAGGAAATGCCGCCATCGGTGCTGACGTAGAGACCGGATTCTGTGGCCTCGACACTGGCGTAGACAAGCTTCGAGTCTTTGGGCGACATTGCCAGGGCAATTCGTCCCACATCGCCGCCGGGAAGCCCCTTCGTCATTCTACTCCAGGTAGTCCCACCATCCGTTGATCGGTAGATTCCCCCATCCTTGCCGCCGGACGAGAAGGAATACGGGGTGCGGCGAAATGACCAGAGCGAGGCGAGCATGATCTTCGGGTTCTTCGGATCGATCACCACATCCGTGCAGCCGGTGCGCCCGTCACCAGAGAGCACCTTCGCCCACGTGGCTCCGAAGTCCGTTGTTCGATACAATCCCCGATGTGGACTGTCATTGAAGAGAGGTCCCGGGGCTGCCACAAAGACTGTTGCAGGGTTCTTCGGGTGTATGGCGATCATGGCGATGCGTTCGGTTGAATCGAGTCCAACCTTGGCCCAGGTCTTGCCTGCATCCGTTGTACGGTAGAGTCCGTCGCCGACTGATGTCGAGTTTCGGGTCCAAGGCTCACCGGTACCCACCCATACCGTATCCGGACGGGCCTGGTCGAGCCGGATCGCCCCAATCGACTGCGGATGCTCGTCGAAGATGGGCGAAAACGAAACACCACCGTTGATGCTCTTCCACACGCCGCCTCCAGCAGCACCGACATAGATCTTCTCGGGTGCTGTATCGACGACCGCAATGTCGCTAATGCGGCCGCTCATCACGGCAGGCCCTATCGAACGTGCACGGATCGCCGAAAAAGCGTTGCTTGTTGTGACCTGTGAAAGGGCCTCAATGGCCACACTTCCAAGACCGAGA
>JBILLF010000052.1:0-14945 GCA_044376225.1 Patescibacteria group bacterium
AGCAACCTGTCACCTGTAACCTGTAACCCATTTGGCCTCGTAGCTCAGTTGGATAGAGCGACGCTTTCCTAAAGCGTGGGCCGGAGGTTCGAATCCTCTCGAGGCCGCCAAACAGGATGTAGGTGATGATCGTCATTCCCGCGAAAGCGGGAATCCATGCGCCTGATCGATCACGCGTCCCAGGGCTGAAGCCCTGGGCTGTTATGCGAAGAGCTGGCACCCGCATTGCAGCACACAAACTTTCAAATAGCCGGGGTGTAAACCTGCAATTAGCCGAGGCATAAACTTGCAAATGGCCGGTTATAAGCGGCGTTCAAGGTATCTCGTATCTCGACTCAAGGCCTAGTATATCTCGAAAACAAGTCGCTAACCTATTGTGATACAATGGGTTGAGCTTGCGTATGCCAAGGCATTGTCTCAAATCTCGCTAAATGCGAAGTCAAATCATCCCCTCCACCAACCCCACGGTCTCCACGCTCACCGTCACAACCTTCTTGATGAGGCGGATGATGTAAGTGTGGTCGTCATCGCGGTTGGGATCGTTGGTGATGCCTGAGCGTTTATCGGTGCTGACCTGATACTGGTCAATGATCCAATCAAGGGCGGAGCGGTTGCCGAGTTTGTAGTCGTCAACGTTTGCAGGGATGCCCGTGAGGGTAAGGAAGTCGTTGACGATGAGCCGTGTTGGGTCTTTCTTGTCTCGCTTCATCTTCGTTACACGATACCTGTCACGCTCGGGTACTTGGTCAACGGATGTGACCTCGAGTCCGTAGGGGTGAACGTAGCCCTTGGGGAGTGACCATAGTTCGGTGAGTTGGTACTCAGGTTGGTCTTCGTAATGGACGTGGATGTCCATGAGACGCTTGCCTGTTTCGGCTACCTTCCCAAAGTTCTCAGCGAATGGAATGCGCGGCAACTCACGCTTGAGGTTGGCAGCGTACTTCGTGCGATACGCGGGATCGTGAAGGATGCCATACACGTAGTGGAAGATGTCCAACTTGGTGATGGAGGTGTCCTTGTAGTGCGATTGGAATTGCTCCAGACCCCAGTCGGTGATGTTGTCCTTGCGGTTGGAGCCGTCTTCGTCGTAGGTGTAGAGGGGGAAGCACTGGGTAGCATCCATACTTGTGATGGAGAGATTCATAATCTCATTGCCAGCGCCTATGAAACTGCTAGGGGACTATTGACCGCACTGGCACGTAACGGAGAGCGTCGCTGTCTTGGAGTTTCGACTGCATGATCCGGAGGTGACGATGCATCGGTACGGACCACTGCGGGCTGCCTGTGCCGACTCAATCGTGAGTCGCGATGTTGTTGCGCCCATGAACTGTGGAGAGTCTGCGATGTTCTCAAATGCTGAGCCAACCTTCCGCTGCCATTGGTACGTGATCGGTGTATCGGATGTAGCCGACACGGCGAGTACCGTTTGCTGACCGTCTTGGACACTTGGACTGATGGGCTGTGATGAGATACTGAGAGAGCAAACGTCATCGTCGACATGAATCAGAAACGGATCATAATTGCCAATTCGCATTCCGGTAAAGTCACCGGTGTTAGAGCCTGATAGGCCCGTGACGCCGATCTGACCATCGTTGGCAACTGCAAGTGCCTTTCCGTATTCGTAGCCCAATCCTCCGACGACGCGCTTCCATGTCAGCTGGCCCGTGGCATCGACCTTGACGACGCAGATGTCGCCTGCTCCACCCTTGTAGATATTCAACCAATCGCCATCATCAGACCCCGCAGCCCCAGTAAGGACGTACCCACCGTCGGGCGCTGACTGAACATGATTCGCAAAGTCGTTGCCAGTACTACCAAATACCGAAGTCCAGCCAATCGAGCCATCATCATGCAGCTGTATGATCCAGCCGTCGTCCCCTCCTTTGGCCAGATTGTGAAAGTCGCCGTTGTTGGATGTGGTTGAACCGACCACAACCCAATCACCTTCGTCCGTTGCCACAATAGATCGACCGACGTCATCCCCTGAGCCGCCCAGAACATTTGTTGATCGCAGCGTTCCATCATCGTTGAGCGTGATCACGAACGCATCCGCAGCCCCATTATTCAAACCGGCAAAAACACCATCATCGGATTCGGTATATCCTGCTATCGCGATCACTCCATCAGACCCAGTCACTACCGAGTAGCCCACATCATTCAGGGTACCACCCAAGACGGTGGTCCACACGAGTTCGCCATCGACGTCCAGGCGCACGACAAAAAGGTCATTGCCTCCTAATGCCATTCCTTCAAAGTCGACGTCGTTGGAGTTCGTCATTCCGGTAACGAGCCAGCCGCCATCGGCAGTCTCGCATAGGGCAAATCCAAAATCTTGACCTCCACCGCCGTAGGTGTGCTTCCAGACAATCTCACCTTCGGCGTCAAGTTTGAACACGAAAACATCACGTTGGCCAATGTTCATGTTTGCCAAATCATCGTCGTTTGAAAAGGCCATACCAGCAACAACGCATCCACCATCGGAGACGGCTTGGATTGCAAATGCCTGTTCGAGGCCAGTTCCTCCTATAAGTGTGTGCCAGAGTGCGGTGCCATCTTCTGCAAACTTCGACACTGCAATGTCATAGACGAATCCATGGCGCATGTTTAGGAAATCTACGTCATTCGAGCCACCATCTCCGGTGGTGTACCAGCCCCCTCCGGACCGATAGGCGATGCTCTTCCCGTCGTCGTAGGCCGTTCCCCCATACTTCTTAATGAGAGACGTTTGCCCGAACGAAATCACGGACATTGTGACCAAGGCGATACAGCAGATGACGTAGCGGTTCATACAATGCCAATCAGAGAGAGGGGTTGACCGGCAATTTAACAACCTGTTTACTGTGTCATCAGCATCTGCATGTCGAAAGTATGGGGCCCGAGCGAAACCCAATCGTCATACGGAGTTGCTGAAATCCTGAGCGTAGCGAGGGGGCTGCGACGAGGGACCCTGGATGACGAGGATGGATCCCCGCTTGCCCCTTCGCTACACTCTGGGCTTCGGCCGCGTTGACGGCGCCCAGTCATCAGTAATCAGTCATCAGTCATCAGTCATCAGTAATCAGTAATCAGTCATCAGTCATCAGTCATCAGTCATCAGTCATCAGTAATCAGTAATCAGTCATCAGTCATCAGTCATCAGTCATCAGTAATCAGTCATTCATCAGTCATCAGTCATCAGCAATCAGTAATCAGTCATCAGTAATCAGTCATCAGTCATCAGTAATCAGTCATCCCCACCTGACTCGCCCCTTGAACAAGCACCTGCTGTTTGAGCAGCTCTGCGTTGGGGTTGATAAGTTCAATGAACCCGTTGGAGGATATGCCCGTTTGGACGCTGTGGCGGATGAGGCGATCGGGAGTGCCGGTAAATATGAACGTGAGTTTGCCGTCGCGTAGGATGGCGTCTTCGGGGACGACCCATGCGGTGCGTGGACGCGAGTGAAGGGTTGCGCTGAGTGACGTGCCGGGCGTGAGGGTAGCATCGTGCTTGATGAGATGGGCGTGGACGGGGACGGTACGATCTGAGCGTACCTCTTTGCCAACAAGCTTCACGGTGGCCATGCGCACGGAATCGGGGGAGTTGGTGATGCGCACCACAACGGTGTCTCCAACAGTAAGCTGTGGTACGTCACGCTCGAAGACGGCAAGTTCAATGTGCATGTGGTCAGTGTCCACCACCTGCAACACGGGTGTGTTGGGTTGGATGTAACTGCCAATGTTCACAGCGATTGAGGTCACATAGCCGTCGATAGGGGAGGTAAGAGTGACCGACCGCGAGAGCGTTGACTCGCTCAGGGATGAGGCCTTGATGTTGAGCAGTGCAAGCTTTTCGGCAAGCCCCTTGCGCTGAATGCGAAGGGTGGATACCTCGGACTGTGCACGCTCTAGTGACTTGCGTGGGTTGACGCTGTCGCGTGATAGAAGGGTCTGACGCTTGAGCTCCTGCTCTGCCAACTCTAGCTGGGACGATGTAACAAGGTAGTCCTGCTGCATGGTCACAAAGTCCTGATGTTCAAGCGTTGCCAGTACTTCGCCCTTGTGTACATGCGTGCCCTCGAGCACACGCACAGAGCGGACAATTCCCCCATAGGGTGCGGTGATGCTGTAGGCAAACTGTGGCGGCACGTGCACGCTGCCGTATGCAACAATGTTGTCGGTAACAGTCTGCTGCGTGATGGCGCCAAAGGCAAGATTGGCATTCTTCTGCTGCGCCTGGCTCAGACGTATGGTGTCAGACGATGCTGCCGGCGCTTCGTCGGTAGCCTTGGACGATTCGCCGGCGCAGCCTGAGAGGACGATCATCCCGCTAGCGATAATCGTCACGAGGCAGACCGCAGTGAAGAAGGAAAGGGGCGAGGTGTTTCGTGATTGTGTGGTCATGGTCATTGTCCGATCAGGAGTTCGTAGGAAGAAAGAAGTTCGGCCAGCTGCAGACGCGCATCCATCTCTGATGTGCGCGTTTCCATCACCTGACGAAGAGCGGTGTGGACTTCGCTCCAGCCAACCTCGCCGAGTTCATAGGAGCGTTGCGTCTGCTCAAGCAGAAGCTGCGCTGTGCGAAGTCCGCCGGACGAATACACATCCAGAAGAGCGCGGGCCGAGGCAATCGATGTACGTAATGTCTGCACGTGCTGAATGACGCTATTGGCACCCTGACGCAGGCGCTGCTCGGCAATGCGTTGATCGAGTGTTGCCTGCTGATTGCGTGCCGAGGTCGGAAGAAACCACAACGGTACGGAGAGTCCAACGAGAAAGCCCTGGAACCGATCGCTCGAGGTAGCAAGCACGGATGGACCCGATGACTGCGATACGGGTGTGCCAACGAGACTCTGGTTGTAATATCCGAGGGTGATGTCCGGCAGGAACTGATTCGATGCCAGTGACTTTGCCTGGTCGGCCACGCGCAGCTGCTGCTCAAGCACATCAATGATGGGGCTTCGGGTGGAATCCAGTTCGGCCGGCATCGTACCCGGCACTACCACGCTGTCGGCAACAGTTATGGGGCTTGGGCTGCCGCAGGCAAGGCCTAGCTGACCCTCAGCCGCACGCAGGAGGGATTGCTCTTGTTGCAATCGCGCAGCAAGCTCGGTGCGATACGTTTCTGCTGTGAGTCGCTCAAGGGGCGGAGCATCTCCGGCCTCTACTCTGCGCGTGGCAACGAGCACCGAACGCGTGGCAATCGTGAGCATTTGGGTGAGCAGGCGCAGACGCTCTCGGTGATGACAAGCGCGGTGGTAGGCCGTGCGCACTGAGTGGTCCACCTCGCGCTGCGTGACGCTTCGCGTAAGTTCAGACTCCCGAACCTGCTCGCTGGCAAGTTCTGCCGCCGCCGCTAGCTTGGTCGGAAACGGGATGCTCTGCGTGAGCGTAACGTTCTGGTCCTGCGAGGAGGAGTTGTATTGTCCACCCATGAGCATCACTTGCAGCGACGGTACTTCCAGCGCCGCTGTGCGTTGCAGGTTTCTGCGCTCTACGTCAAGAGAGGCAATACGAAGGGTTGGACTGTTTTGCTTTGCCAAGAGCAGGGCATCGGTAAGCGATACGTTCTGCGTCTGCGCTTGTGCTGATGTGGCCAGACAGATAAACACTGTTATGGTTGCCGCTGACATGGCGCTTCGGCGCATCCGACGTCGGTCCATCACCAGATACAGGATCGGTAGCACGATCATGGTCAGCAGCGTGGAGGTGACCAAGCCACCGATGACCACTGTGGCCAGGGGGCGCTGAACCTCCGCCCCGTCGCCCGTTGAGAGCGCCATCGGCAGAAAGCCAAGTGATGCGACTAGCGCCGTCATTGTTACCGGACGCAGACGCTCGCGGGTTGCCGTGATGACAACACGCAAGGGGCTCTGCACGCCCCGTTCATGCAGACTTCTAAAGGCAGCCAAGAGCACAATGCCGTTAAGCACGGCCACGCCAAAGAGAGCAATGAAGCCCACACCTGCCGAGATACTGAATGGCATGCCACGCAGCGTAAGTGCAATGATTCCGCCGATGGATGCCAGCGGGACAGCCGAGAAGATCAAGAGGGCCTGCGTGACGTTGCCGAAGGTGAGGTAGAGAAGGAACAGGATCAGAAACAACGCCACCGGTACAGCAATGGTTAGTCGCTGCGTTGCCGCAGCAAGGTTCTCAAACTGTCCGCCATACGTTATTCGATAGCCAGGGGGCAGGCGCAGCCCCTTGTCAATGCTCGCCTGCAGATCCTGCACAATGCTCTGCACGTCGCGTCCGCGCACGTTAAAGCCGACGCTGATACGACGCTGGGCGTCTTCGCGCTGGATCTGATTCGGGCCCACCACAACGTCGATACGGGCAACCTGGGTAATGGGGACGTGGCCGCCGGAGCGCGTGGGTACTAGCAATGTTGACAGATCACTCGCCGAGCGGCGATAGGTGGAGTCGAGGCGGATCACAATATCAAACCGTCGGTCGGCTTCGAATACCTGACCCGCCACTTCGCCGGCAAAGGCTGCGCGCACGCTCGTGTTCACATCATCGATGTCCACCCCGAGCAGACTGCAGGCCCGCCGATCGATGACAACGGTCAGCTGGGGCAGACCGCTGATCGGTTCTACGTACACATCCTTCGCCCCCTGCACCCGCGAGGTGATGTGTCCGATGCGTTCGGCCACCGAAGCCAGCGTGTCGAGGTTGTCGCCGAAGATCTTCACCACAACATCCTGCCGTGCACCAGTCATGAGCTCATTAAAGCGCATCTGAATCGGCTGCTGAAATGAGAACTCCACGCCCGGAATGTCAGCAAGGGCCTGCTGCATTTTTGTGGCGAGCTCCTCCCGGGAATGGGCCGACGTCCACTCGTGCTTGTCTTTGAGGACGATGATCAGGTCTCCGGATTCCATCGGCATTGGATCGAGGGGGATCTCCGAAGTACCGATCTTTCCGATCACGCGTTCCACTTCCGGAAACCTTTGCTCAAGGATCTCTGCTGCACGTTGTGCACGGTCGATCGATGCTGACAGTGACTGCCCCGTGGCAAGGCGCATCTCCACGGCAAAGTCGCCTTCATCGAGCTGCGGAATGAACTCTCCACCCATGAACAGGAACATCCCAATGGCAACGGCAAACGCCGTCAGTGTGCTAGCGATGAGAAGGGGCGCACGGCGCAGTGAGAGGCGCTGCACGGGATAGTACAACCGTGCGATGATGTCCATGATACGGTCGGCAATCGACCATGTGCGAAGGCCGGGCTTGAGCAGCAACGATGACATCATGGGCACGTATGTGGTGCTGAGAAGAAACGCTCCGGCCACGGCAAAGATGACCGTCTCGGCCATGGGGCGAAACATCTTGCCTTCGATGCCCACAAGCGCAAGAATGGGCACGTACACGATCATGATGATCACCTCTCCAAAAGCCGCCGAGCGGCGGATGGTGATGGCGGCTTCCTTCACTGTTTCGGTGCCATTCTTTCCTCGAGCGTGGTGCGATGTGAGCGCGTGGATGACTGCTTCAACAATGATCACCGCGCCATCAACGATGAGTCCGAAGTCCAACGCACCGAGCGACATCAGATTCCCGCTCACGCCGAAGAGGCGCATCATGCTGACGGCAAAGAGCATCGACAGCGGGATGACGCTGGCCACGATGATGCCGGCGCGCAGGTTGCCCAAGAGCAACACCAGCACGAAGATCACGATCAGAGCACCTTCAATGAGGTTCTTGCTCACCGTGCCGATGGCCTTGTTCACGAGTCGCGTACGATCGAGAAACGGCTCAATGACAACGCCTTTCGGCAGAGTGCGCTGGATTTCGGCGATGCGTTCCTTGACCGTTGAGATCACCTCCGAAGAGTTAGCCCCCTTCAACATTAGAACGATGCCGCCAACGGCTTCGCTCTTTGAATCATACGTCATGGCGCCGTAGCGGATGGCGTGTCCGTCGTGGACCGTTGCCACGTCGCGCACGTGCACCGGAGCGGCGTCAGTGGCATGGCGGACGATGATCTCGCCCACGTCCTCGGCCGATCGTGCCAGTCCGTCGGTGCGGATGTACTGCACACCGGAGCGACGCTCAATGTAGGCGCCGCCGCTGTTGGAGTTATTTGCTTCGACGGCTTGGATAATGTCGGCGATGCTGATCTGCGCTGATCGAAGTCGCACCGGGTCGATGGCAATCTCCACCTGACGCAGGTAGCCACCGAAGCTCGACACGTCGGCAATACCTGGCGTGCCCAGCAGACGGCGCCGTACGATCCAGTCCTGCAGCGTCCGAAGCTCCTGAAGCGAATACTGCGCTTCGTATCCCGGTTGTGCCTTAATGACGTACTGGTAGATCTCTCCAAGTCCCGTGGTGACCGGTGCCAGAAGGGGCGTACCGGCTCCGGATGGGATTTCGCGCTGCACTTCAACGAGTCGCTGATCCACCTGGGCCCGTGCCCAGTACACGTCCACGTCGTCATCAAAGACGATCGTCACCACGGAAAGACCAAAGCGCGAGATCGACCGTAGCTCCCTGATCCCCGGAATCGAGGCCATCATGAGTTCCACGGGTGTGGTGATCAGTTGCTCGACCTCCTGCGGGGCAAGAGCCGCCGAGCGCGTGACGATCTGCACCTGGTTGTTGGTGATGTCTGGTACAGCATCGATTGGCAGTGAGCGCAGAGACACAACGCCCCATACCACCAGTCCGATAACACCCAGACCAACGATCAGCGGGTTGCTGATCGAAAACGAAATGATTCTTCGAAACATGAGTTCCTCGCAGTGATCACGACAAATCGTCCGCCGCTATTGGGGCGGAAACGTGGGGGCGATCAGCCTATGCGAGGGGGCTGAAAAATCTCGGGTACAGACCGTTGCGTGCTACCGTCGGCGTCATTTAGGGGGCTGACAGGCACGTCCACAAGTGGCGGTTGCAGGTTGCAGGATGGTCTGTGGATCTCAATTGCCATTACCGGAGTTGCCCCACCGCCAAGCAATGGTAGGGCATGATGCTCGTCGTCGGCTGCGTGGTCGCCGGCAAAGTGGTCGATGAGGAAGTCCAGGATCGTCAGATTCGTCTCTCCATGCTCGTGAACATGATGCCGGTAGTGGTCGGCCAGGTTCGCGATCTTGGATAACTCGCCAGGGTCATAGGTGCCCAGAAGGGCAACGATCAGCTGGACGGGTAAGAGGATGGTGGCAAACGACTTCATGGGAGTGAAGCGGCAAATCTACGCAACCCCGGAGATGTGGATAACTTCTCGAAATATGAACTGCAATTCATTGGTTGGGGGTGCCTGAGTTACGAACTTTGTCCCGCGAGTGACCATGGGCAGAACGCAAACCTACATATCGGTTGCCGGCCGCGCCATGAGAATCGTCAGTTCTTTGACAGTTGGATTAGCCATTTGCAGTTTTTTGTGCAGTTCGTGTGTCGGCCACAAGCCGGCACCAGTAGAGAGTTTGTCAGAGTTCACATATAATGAACCTGATGGAATTCTGAGCTTAGATCCGGCACAGGCATCCTACCGTAGCGCGTTGTGGACGTCATCGCACATCTTCAACGGTTTGGTAGAGCTCGACTCTGCGCTCCGCATAGCCCCTTGCATTGCAAGGAGTTGGAGTGTCGATAAGAGCGGATTGACATGGACGTTTCATCTTCGGACGGACGTGCAGTTTCATCCCGATGCATGCTTTGGATCGACCCGAACGCGACGCGTGGTTGCGAGAGACGTGAAGTACAGTCTCGAGCGAATCCTCGATGCGCGGACGAAATCGACAGGCCTCTGGGCTTTTAGAACGACCATTGCCGGTGCCGATGAGTATCATCGGGCCACCCGTTCAGGACGTTCTGGATCTGTCGAAGGCATCACGGTTGTTAATGACTCCGTCATCACCATCCGGCTCACAAAACCCTTTGCTCCGTTTCTGGCAGTTCTCACCATGCCATACGGCTCGATTATTCCGAGGGAAGCGATCGAAGCGTATGGGGCCGATTATGGACGACATCCCGTTGGTACGGGCCCGTTCATGTTCGGATTCTGGAACCAGGACCGAGAGCTCACGTTGAGCCGAAACCCGCACTATTTCAAGGTTGACTCTTCAGGTCGGCGCCTGCCGTACCTCGAGCGTGTCCGAATAACCTTTGTGCGGGACCCAAAGAGCGAGTTTCTCGAATTCACCAAGGGTGCATTCGATGTGATCAGCTCCGTTGATGAGTCCTTTGCACCGAGTGTCTTTGAACCCGATGGCCGGCTGCGTCAGCCGTATCAACGTTTCCGTGTGTTGCGCACAGCAGCTAACACCGTTGAGTACTACGGGATCCTTTTGGATACGACGCTTCCGGCGGGGCGCATCTCGCCCCTTGCCCGGTCAAAAGCTCTCCGTCAGGCATTAAACTGTGCGATCGACCGGCACAGGATTGTGACGTATCTGTTGAACGGACGTGGCATCCCGGCCTATCACGGCGTTTTGCCGCCTACGATGCCGGGGTTCAATGACTCCGTTCAAGGGTACCGATACGATCCGGACCGTGCCCGTCGACTTCTTGCCCAAGCAGGATATCCCAATGGGAAGGGGCTTCCAAAGCTCCTGTTGCAACTGGGAAACAGTCAGCGTACCGCCTCGATTGCCGAGGCTGTGCAGGCGCAGTGGAAAGACATCGGACTTGATGTTGAGCTGCGCCAAGTTGATTTCCCGCAGCACCTTTCGATGGTGCGCGCCGGTGAATTAGCGATGTGGAGAACAAGCTGGATCGGAGACTATCCCGATCCCGAGAACTTCATGGCGCTGTTCATCTCGAACACCATCGCCCCGAAAGGTCCCAATACAACGCGAATACACAGAGCGGACCTCGATTCGCTCTATGATGCAGCGCTATCGCCCCGTCTCACAGAGGCGTCGCGTAACGCGCTCTACTCCCGCATGGAACGCATCGTTGTTGATGAAGCACCCTGGGTGTTTCTCTACTACCATGTTGTTCTGCGCGTTTATCAGCCCCATGTAAAGGGGCTTACACTCGACGGTTCCGACCGATTGATCCTTGAACGGGTCTATAAATCGGCCGTCCGCGAGAATGTTTCACCGTGAAGTTTGAAGGAGGCATGTGAATATGATGAAGCTGCCTGGCATGACGCTCCTTTCAATCCTTCTCACGTCTGTGTTCGCGCTTACCTGCGTGCTGCCCGAGACCACGTCGGCCAATCCCGTGCCGACAGCCGCCAAGGTGGCCAAGTCGTCTCGGAAATCATCGCGGAAAAAGCGCTCACGTCGGTCGAAATGCTCCCCAGCCGCACGCGCGGCCGGAAAGCGTCAGGCGATCGATCTGATCCGTACGCAAAGTCCGGAGCTGTGCCGTCTTACCGGCATTAAGATGGCTCCGGGAGATTCGATCATCAATACGGCTGAGATCCTCCACAACGATGGGGAGCTCACCGATGTTCAAGCCGGCGAAAATGTCCCGTACGAAGAAGGGGAGATCATCGCTGAACTTGAGCAAGAGGATGATGTAACGCCCGACCTTGAGGCGTTTCGCACCCTCTGGCTATCGATGATCGATGAGAAGGATGGCGGAGCAACCCAGCCCGGGGTGCTCCCGAAGCAAAAGCTTGCCGATCTCGTGATGGAATGGCTGGGCACACGCTACCACTTTGGTGGCATGGCCCGGACCGGAATCGATTGTTCCGCCTTCACGCAAATGCTGTTTTCCTCAGCACTGAACGTCACACTCCCACGCACATCGGTTGCTCAGGCAACCCTTGGGCAGTCAGTGGGACGTCGATCAGAACTCCAGTTCGGAGACCTGGTCTTCTTCCGCACTCGCTCACGCCGGGGTATCTCCCACGTGGGCATGTATCTCGGCGACAACCTGTTCGCTCACTCTTCATCGCGCTACGGCGTGACGATCTCCTCGCTCGAGTCGACCTACTACTCGAAGCGACTCGTTGCCGCCCGCCGCATGGGAGAAGAAGACATCGCACGTCTGGCCGGCTCGGCCCAGACGTCGAATGTGAACTGAGCCAGGTTACAGGTTACGGGTTACAGGTTACAGGTGACGGGTCTCGTCATCACGGCCCGCGAAACCCCGCACGTTTGGTAGGACGCACAAAAAGCTATGCGATAGATAACGATCGAGCGTCGTGCATCTCATGCGCGGCGCTCGTTTTGCATTTAGTCAAGAGTAACCATGTGCTTCATCGTGGCGCAAGATCATTCGCGCCCCCTTACCGCCTTCATGGTGCTCAGGATGACAGAAATAGATCCCCGCTTTCTCGGGGATGACGTCATTTCGTCATTCCATAACTCCTCACCTCATTCTTCATCAATTCTTGATCACGCCTATCGTTCGTGGTACTCCCGATTGAGTGACGATAACGAGATAGACTCCGTCGGGCAGATCGCTCAGGTCAAGTGTAGCAGAGTCTTGCTCGTACGGGTAACTCACACTGTGGGAGCGAAGGAGCAAGCCATGAAGAGTGCGGACTTCGATGCTGGCAGGCACTGCGCGGGTAAGTTCCAGTGCGACGATTGTTCGACCTGTGGTAGGGTTGGGGAAGACGCGCACGGTTGAGCGTGCGTCAAAATCACTGACGCTCGTTAGACAGGGGGCTGTGGCGTCGACGATGAATGACGGTGAGATTCGTCGGGCGGGACCTCCGCTGACCGAAATGGAGGTGTCTGCTGACGTGCGACTCATCGCTATGAATGTGCCGTCCCACAGACGCAGCGTGTCGGAGCCGCACCCATAAAACCGCAGCTGCAGTGAGCTGTCTGCATGATTGAAATCTCGCAAACCGGGGACGTTTTTGACGAGCGTCTCGATATGGGGCTGATCATATAGTGGAAGGATAGCCCCTTCTCTTACGTAGATCGGCAGATGATCAAGCGCCGCAGAAACGGTCAGGCGAGTCGGGCCGACTGCGGCCAGCCTGCCCGTGGAGTAGTCATACCAGCGTCCTGCCGGAAACACGACGGTGCGCGAAACAGCGCCGGAGTCGAGAACAGGGGCAATTAGGACCCTGTCGCCAATTAGGAACTGATCCTTGATGGTGATCGTGCGCGAATCATCAGGGTAATGAACATACAGCGGTCGCGCAACCGGAAGCCCACGGTCTACGGCCTCTCGCGTGAGCGTCAGAAAGTACGGTACGAATGCGACATGCAGCCGTGCATAGCGCTTGAACATCGACCGGGTGGCCTCCGACTGATCAAAGACCAGATGAGTGCCGAAGAACAGTTCGTTGCCCTCGTGCGTCCAGAGCACCGGAAACATTGAGCACACCTGAAGCCAGCGGATCCAGAGTTCCTCGGAGTTGGTCGGCAGCGTGTTGTATTCATAGCCGGCAACGTGTGCCGAAACCAGTGGATGACCCGAAAGTCCGGCCGAGAGGATCGATGGGATGATGGTCTTGATCCCATCAACAGCCGACCAGTCGAACTGTGGGTCGCCAGTCCACATCAGCGGTGAGTACTTCTGAATGCCGGTCCATCCTCCACGCATCCAGAAGGTGTAATCACCATCAGGCCGCCGTGACTCCCAGAACTCTTGATTGGTCCGCGCCCACCAGAGTGGGTACTCGTTATGGACAGCATAGGGATTGCCATTGGCGGAGTCGACCATTTCGATGCGATGATGCTCGCCGAAGTCGGACATCCAGCCGCTGCTACCAAGGTCGAAGGCATTCTGCAGCATGTTGTCCTGGAGCCAGCGCCGGGACGATTGCCGGGTCAGATCAGGTTCGGCAACCTGTGCGAAGAACGCAAGCCACTGGTTGAGGAAGGTCTTTCCGCCAGCATCGCGCATGAACAGGCCCGCAGCATTGGCAGCGTCGAACTCGACATCCGCGTTGAAAATGTATGGCCAGAAGTAGTGTAGTACCTTAAAGCCTTCGGCGTGGTGCTTCAGGACAACATTCTCGTAGTCGGGATAGCGAACGCGATCAATATCCCAGGACATTTCAGCAGCGAGAATGTTGTTCATCTTCTCCGACCAGTAATGGTGCCAGATTGCGCTGCACGGAATACTATCGCGGCGTAGCCGTTCGGCTACGTCCAGTGATCTGTCGGACTCGCTCTTGAGCCAGTTCCTGTTTTTCGCCATCACCCATACGCCAAAGACCCACGGCTCCGGCATTCGATGCAGACGGCCTGCATCAGCGGTGTAGCGCTCAATGATCTGGGCGGGAGAGGCTCCCATGTATACCGTAAAGCTCAGCGTCTCATCCCAGACAGAGATCTCGTTAATGTCGATGTCGGTACGCCCGACGTCAAATGAGCTACACGAATTGTTGTGCAGCAGCAGTCCGTAGCCGCGCGTGGAGAGGTAGAATGGCACCCGATAGTTTCCCTGATCCTGAGGACGGGGCCCGGGGACGGTGTCGGCCTGCCCCTCGCTGATCCAATTGAGAAGTCGCTCACCGCGGAAGGCAACTCCATCGAGCCGTTCTCCGAATCCCATGAGATACTCGTCAGGAAAGAGCCGCAGGCGCAGCTTCGTGCGGAATGTCCACGGACTCTGCAGCCTTGTGGCGCATTTGAAGTCGACCTTCACCCGGTCGTTATCAAGCATCACAACCCGAAGGTCAAAACCTTGCCCGGTAGCACCTCTGCGAAAACGAACATCCATCGAGTGCGCCGAGTCCGAAGCCGTCCACGATGCAATCGTATCACAGAACCAGCGGTCGGCCTGAAGATTATCTCGGACAACCAGATGTGCATAGTTGACGTAATCGACCGACGATAACGGGTGCCAGGCAAGTCCAATCGGAATTTGATCACCAACCGCGACCGTTTCTAGAAGAACTCTCCCGGTAGCATTGTTGACAATGCGGAATCCGGCCGTGTCGAGAAGAAAGCTCACAGCGCCTCGACGCAGCTCGTGGACTGGTATCTGCGCAACAGCCCCGATCGCGCAGTGGAGAATGGTCAGAGCTGTTACAATGCGGCTGGTAAACATGGTAGTATGAATATACAGACGCCCACTCAGCAGGAGAGATCGCCACC
>JBILLF010000053.1:0-14704 GCA_044376225.1 Patescibacteria group bacterium
GGAAGTCGGCATCACTACCATCAGAGGCGGTTCCCTGACGCTGTGTGGTGGTGCCGCTGAAGAGTCGCACGCCACCCAGGAACGACACGTCGAAACCAGCCACTGTCAGGTCGTGCTGAAGCGTTGTCTCGTTGCCAATGTTCCGGAACAGCCCGTCAATCATGGTCCGATCACCACCGAGGTCGATCATGTTGATGCGATCAAGATTGCCCAGGGCCACGCGCGAACTGCTATTGACGAAGAACATCGTTCGCAGCGATGTGGACGTATCGATGACCCAGTCCGCTGTTAGCGATGCCAGCAGCCAGTTCACACCGAACCAATTGCGCTGGCGCAAAGACGACTGTGCATCGAGCGCAAACTGACGATCAGTAAGTCCTCCGGGCTGATGCGCCAGATAGGTCATAATGGTGGCATCAGCCTTGATGCGAACGCGCTGTCCCAGCTGCTGTGAGAGCGCCGCGTAACCGAGGTGCTGCGAGAAGTTGCTGTTAGGACGCCATCCGCTGGCCTGCCGGTGCTGATACAGCGCGGTGTAGGTGGTTTTACCAACAGTACCGCCAAGGCGGGTCATGGCGCTGAGAAATCCGAAGGAGCCACCTGTGAGCATCACATCTGCGGCAAGGGGCTTATCGCGCGGACCCTCCCGCATGATAAAGTTTACTACGCCGCCAAACTGCGTGCCATAGCGCAGTGCGCCTGCTCCACGCACGATGTCGATTCGCTCAAGTGCCTGTAGAGGGGGCGTATAGTAACTTTCAGGATAGCCCAACGGGTCAGCTGAAATGTCATATCCGTTCTGTCGCGTCGTAAAGTTCGAAGACCTGTTAGGGTTAAGACCACGCGCACCAATCCCGAGCTGCAGTCCGGCAGCATCGCTTTCCCAGATCGTCAGACCAGCAACACCGGAGAACGTCTGCCGTGTGTTGTTGGTGGCCGTGTTAGCGATCACATTGGAGAGGGTGATACGTTCCGTCTTCTTGCCGGCGAAGATGACGCCGGCTTCAACATCCTCAATGCGTGTGATGAGAAACGGTGATTCATGAAGTCCTATGACTTCGACAACACGCATCAGCACCGTGTCCTTTGCTGCCGGGCGCGCCAGAATCGGTTCGGACTCAGCGGCTCCACCAGCCCGCAGAATGTGGACGGAAAGAACGACGACGAGTGCCATTGAGGCCATGCGGTGCCGTCTCATTGTGCTATCACCCATGAGCTTGCACCAAGACCGATCACTTCGCTGGACAGATCACGTTCGGGGTCCACCATGCGCCGTGCAGGAGCCCCGTTCTTTGTCACCCAAACATCGGCCGTAACTCGCGGACTTCTCACACCGCGGCGCTCATACTCATCACGAAGAAAGCGGGCATACTGCACCACCATGTCGGGCTGCATGGCCATCTGCTTTTCCTGATGGGCATTCAGAAACTCGCAGTTGTCAACATATCCGACCTTACCCGTGGCACTATCGCGGATGCTGAACGTTGCTGTTCCGGACTTCTCCATCAGCATCACACGCCATGAGAACCGATAGCCGTCCTCGGTCCACTGCAAGTCGCCCGGATAGAGCAGGAATCTCCACGGGAGCAAGATCTGCAGGACGAAGTGCACAGCGAGAATCATCTTTACCGGACGTGCGATATGCAGCGCAACAACATCGTGTTGTTGCGAGCGAGCTCCGGGCTCAAAGAAGACCAAGGTCATGGCGATCATCACCAGTGGAAAGACTCCGATCTGGAACATCATCCCCGTGATGACGTGGAACGCGACGACCGCCGCATAGGCATATGGACGTGTGCGGTGATTCCAGAGAAGAAATGGCACCGAGCAATCAAAGAGCATACCGGCCCACGAGAACACCCATGGTAGCCACCATAGCGTCATAAGCGGTCCAATCAGCGGCAGGTCGCCTTGTGCCGGCAGCCAGATGCGAAGCGGCATGGCATCGATCAGCCACGCATGATTGATCTTCGCGAGTCCTGCGTAGAGATAGACGATGGCGATCTGAAGCTTAAAGACGTCCAGCACCCAGCGCGGTATCGTTTCACCACGCAGCTGAGGACGACGAATCACGTCGATGCTCAACATCCGGTGGGCAGGAACAAGACAGAAGAGAAACGCAGCGATGCTAACGAAGTAGTAGTGGTTGAGGTAGTACGTCTTGTCGATCAGCTCCACATAGGTGAAGCTCAAGAAGAACACCGCACTACTGATGCGATACCAAGCTCCAAGTGCAACGCCCGCGGCGGCCAGCGTCATCACGCCAAACAGAACGTACATGCCTGGATCACCGAGAGACACAACCCACTCGAACCCTGCGTATGGGAAGTGGACAACAGGGTCGATGTATTGCTCCTTGATCCATCCCAGCCACGCAAAGCGTGCGCAAGAGATCACCATCACCGTTCCGAAGATGATGCGAAGGATCGCCAAAGGGGCGAGCGACATCGGACGCTGATCGATCATCGATTAGTCGCCGTCACCACTGCTATAGGTGATCGAAATGCCGAGCAGTGAGGACATCTCGCTCTTGATGAAGCGTGTGAGCTTCTGCATTTCTGTGTGCAACGCCACAAGTGCCTGGGGGTTGCTTCGGATGAGTTCGCTCATGGTACTCTGACCCACCAAGCCGTAGGCCGCGTCGATGCGGGCAAACTGTGCCTCTGTTTCCTCGATAAGCCTGGGACCATTCACAACCGTCAGGAGATAGGCGCGGAATGATGGGATCTGTGTGCCATTTCTCAGTCGTCCCGACCAGATCTCCCTTATGGAGCTGTAATGAAGTCCAAGCAGGAGGTAGGATAACCCGCTGTAATATGACTCGATCTTCGTTGGCTCTGTTGTTGTCTGACCGGCTCTCAGGCCAAGGGGCAATCCAAGCTTATAGTTCTTCAAAAGCTCGAAGCTCTTGTTGAGTTCATTCAGGAGAAGTGACACCGAGCTTCCGGCATCGGTGCCGGAGCGGTTAATGAAGATGCTCCGGTAAGTCTGCTTCCAAGCTGAGGCAGCGCTGGTGAGTTCATCACGAAGTCTATTGATGACGCGACGCAGATACGTTCTCATGTTGCCGGCCGAGGCATCGGAAAGATCTCGAGCGATCTCGGCGGCATCTCGACGAAACAGCAAATAGTCGATCGTTGCAAGTCCGCGCGTGTCGCGTCGAAAATCGCGAAGAAGCGTATCGCCGGCTGCGATACGTCGCCATACTTCGGCCGTGTCACAGGGGAAGGTTGCCGCATCCTCGGCCAGTGTGCCAAAGTCGCCCTCGGCCGGCCCGAAGTTATAGGTCACAATGCGCTGCCACTGAAGCGCAAGGTCAGTGAATTCCCGACGCAGCTCATAGACATCAGCGCTGCTAACGTCACCATCGGTAAGGATGCTCTCGCTGTTCGTTGCTAAGCGAACAGACGCCGTAGCAGCACTGTCATAGGACGGAATGATGAGGTTATCCGCGAGCTGTGTGAGCATCGCGGTCCGATCAAACGTGTCGGCTTGTGGACCGCCGCTTTCCGTGCATGACGCTAGGCACAGTCCAAGAGCGGCGATAATGATGATCATTGGATGGTTCATCAGATGCGGCCCTGCACGTTGACCCAATTCGACTTGAAAGAGATCATCTCCTCGTCCGTAAAGCCATAGGCGCCCTGGAGTATTTCCCGCACCGTTACCACTTGCTGGAGGTAGGTTGCAGGGTCCTGCCAGAACAGATACGGACGCGCCGTGCCGCTGACCGGAAGCATGAGCAGTTCAAGCATCATGTTCAGCTGTGAATCAGTCAGCAGACGATCCGTCGGATTAACAAAGCGCCAACCCGAGAGTATTCCAACACATTCGCCGTAGGCATGCATTGCCGCAGCCCGAGCCGAATCAGTCACGTTCGTCTTGCCCAAGCCGTCGATCACAGCGTAGGTGTAAGTGACCACTGTGGCCATCTGAGATCGCTCCCACAAGCGAAGGATAGAGCTAGCTGCAGCTGATGCTTCAGATGCCGATCCTGAGGTCACATTCCACTGGGCACGAATGAACTCGCGCTTGATCTGCGAGTACAGGCCTTTGCCATCATTCATATCACGTCGGGCACAATACGCTGCCACATAGACATCCGGTTCAATCGTGGCCTTGCCCGAATTCGAGAATCGCGGATGCGCCCCATAGATCGCCAGAAGCTGGTGGACGGATGCACGCGTAAGGGGCTTCGAAACGATCTCGCGAGCCTTGGCATACAAGATGCCCGAAAAGAGCCCCTTCTCGATCATCTCAACGGCATCCAAGCCTGCGGCCGTGAAGAGGTATGAACCGTACACCCCACCTTTGGATGTCGATGTCGGCACGGCCTTCCAGTCGTACACATTGCCGCTGGCATCGGAGAGTTCCTTCGCCAGTGCCGATAACTGGTCTTTGAAGCCGGGATCAACGTCATCCTTCAAAGGGGCGAGCGCTGCATTGATCTGACTCTGTGAGAGTGTCACAGTAACCGTGTTCGCGGTCTCGAGAAGCTCCAGCAGCTCGGCTATGCGCGAGCGCACGCCATACTCTGCGATGGTAGCCGCAGCGTAGCCTGTTGAGTCATACGATGTCGGAAGCGTGGGGCCGCTTGGAGTGGTATCGGACTCACAACTCGTGAGCACGGCCGCGAGAGCAATCACCGATACAATGTTGTGTAGTCGGAGCAGACGCATGTTCGGACCTTCATGGTGTGATATACGACCAATTCAGTCCGAAATTAGATTGTATTTGGATTTAGTCCAAATAAGGAAAGCGTTATGCCTGATTCCCTACGAGGCGAAGGTACCGTAAATGTGAGGCAAGTGCTTGCCGCACAGTGGGATACTCCAGATATGGGACGTTGAATTCGCGGCACGTGGATTCCACAATTCCTTTGATCGCCGGGTAGTGGACGTGACTGATCTTGGGAAACAGGTGATGTTCAACCTGGAAATTCAATCCACCGAGCAGCCAGGCAACAACCTTACTGCGGGTGGAGAAATTGGCAGTCGTGGCCATCTGATGCACAAGGAATTCAGCGTCAACCTTATTCGTGTCGGGCTCAGGCACCGTGAAATGCGTTGCCTCATTAACGTGGGCCAGCTGAAACACAATAGCAATCAGAATACCTGTTGTAGCCGCCGACAGGAGGTACGTTCCAATGCCCAGAGCCCATCCGTGCACAAGGATCGGTACGCCGATGAAGACGCCGATGTAAAAAGCCTTGGATGCCCAGAAGATGAAGTGTTCTCGCGTTGTGAAGGTCGTAATCTCGAGCGATGCGATGTTGCGGTGAAGATACTTACGCGTATCGGCCCAGAACACCCACTGCAGATAGGTCACACAGTAGAGAACGAGACCATAGAGATGCTGATAGCGATGGAACCAGAGGCGGGGCTGATAGCTGCTTGAGCGGATGAATGGCCACACATCGATGTCTTCGTCATGGCCTTCCACATTGGGAAAGGTATGGTGGGCAACGTTGTGCTTGAGCTTCCACAAGTACGTATTGCCACCCACGACGTTCAGACTGTACCCCATCAGGCTGTTCAGGCGCGGATTGGTCGAGAAGCTTCCGTGAGCGCCATCATGCATCACATTGAAGCCGATCAGGGCATGATTTATGCCGAGAAGCATGGCGCTAAGCACCATCGCCCATGTTGGCAGGTCCAGAACGACCCATCCAATGTAGAAAACCACTCCAGAAACGACCAGGGTGATCGTTTTCGTGTACAGCCTCCAGTCGCCCGTAGGCCGAATGTGCCTTTGCTGAAAATACTCATTCACCCGCTGCTTCAGCACGCTTGAAAAAGTGCTGTGTGGACGCGCAAACTTTGCAACAGCCATGAGAAATCCCCGTGATCGACGTTAACGCAGTCAGCCCTGGTGCAGATTGACCGCAGAAATGCCGTTGAAAATACGAACCACGGCGGTGTATTCGACATGTGTTATCAGGTGATCAATCGGATTGCGTTGGGGATAACCTCGACGGTCAAAGGCGTGAAACCGATGAATTCACCATCCATTTCAACCCCAAGGGGGTTCGGGGTTCGTAATTGTACGCAACGTCCCGTTGAGTATCGAATTCGCGAATCGCTGAGAACTGCCCCCTTCCGAAGCTTCGGAAGCAGTCCAAGGAACCCAAGCGATCCGATGTTATGCGCGGTGGTCAGGTTCAACAACCCATCATCCGCAATAGCCTGAGGTGCAATTCCAATACCCGAACCAAACCAGCGACTGTTGGCGATGGCAACAACAAGGGGGCTGTATGACTGGGTATAGTCATCGACGATGATTTCCATCGGTTGAGCTCGATACCGGCTGAAGGCCAAGACACCTGCGGCGGCATAACCGACGTCGGGAGGGAGCCTGCGCATCATCCGGTTGAAGATTCGGAGGACCTCTGCGGTGATCCCGGTGCTGAGAACATTGATGCCGTATCTCGTCAGTGTCTGCTGCGACGGACCTGTCAGGGAGGCCTTGATAACGTCCCATGTATGAGATCCGGGGTGAAAGACCCGTCGTTCAACTTCGGCCGGGGTCCGTTGAAGTCCGAGCATGCGGGCTACGTCATTTCCGCTGCCAGCCGGAATGAGCAACACGGGCGGACGTTGCTCCGGCGGACGTTGCATCAGACCGTTCACAACCTCGCTGAGGGTTCCATCGCCCCCTGCCACAACAAGCATCGAAGCGTCAGTGGGGAGACTTGCCGCAAGCACCTCGGCATGACGTGAAAACTGCGTGAAGGTGGGAGCCACGCACAGAAGCTCGGACGCGCGGGCAAGTGCCGGGCATCGGCCGGACCGATGAAGGGCGATGATGTGCGTGCTCACGGGGCAGAAACTACGAAAGCTGCAGCCCTGCGTAGCTTTGTCGCACTCTTCACGCTTTTGGAGCACAACGTTGCGGGTGGGCTTTGCATGTCAGTGGGATCGCACCGACCGTCGTCGGACGTGGTCTCACACGCCCTACCATCTGCTGGAGGGTCTAACGGAGCAAGGGGCTGAAAGCATCGTTGATGTACCCATTTGCCTTCCTCGCATACCCGAATTCCTGACAAAGCTGCGCTATGCCCGGCTTCATCCAACGGGACTCCTCAGCGTGGCCTCATGGACGCCGGCTATGTACCTTCTACGGCATGCCGCCCTGCAACGAGCCGTCGCATCAGCCCAGCCCTGCGATGCGGTTCTGACCATCGGCGAGCATGGCCCGATCGATCGAACACAGTTCGTCTATCAGGACCAAAGCGTCGGTCAGTTCATCGAGCATTATGAACAGCACGGTGTGATGGCCGACGTCCGGGACGTTCCATCGCTTGATTTTCTGCGACGTCGCACCGAGATCGAGCGCAACACCTACCGGAGTCTGGCTGGCATCGTAACAATGAGCCACTGGAATGCTCGGCACGTCATCGCCACCGGAGCGATCGCCCCGGAGCGCGTTCATGTGGTCGGTGCCGGGATCAATGTTGCCAGTGAGCTGCCAACGCAGGACGACGTGACACGTCGACTTGAGAAGCCGTACCGCACGGTGGTCTTCATCGGACGGCATTTCCATCGCAAAGGGGGCGACCTGGTTGTCGAGGGTGTTCGACGTGCTCGTATCGAAAGCAATCAGGACATTCGCCTCATCGTGGCGGGTCCCGCATCATGGCCGCTGAACGAACCCCCTGCCCCCTGGGTAAGCTTCCTCGGCGATGCCTCGCTGGAGCGCCTTCAGATGGAATTGCGTGATGCCGATGTAGTAGCACTTCCGTCACGGTTCGAGGCGTACGGGATCGCTGTCCTTGAAGCACTTGCGGCAGCGGTACCAGTGATCGGTCGTAATGATTTTGCCATGCCCGAAATGATCGAACGTGGTCAGACCGGCGACCTTGTCGATCACGACTCGGCCGAAGAGTTCGCTCGGGTGCTGCTTGGCGTTCTTGGGAATGAACACATCGCCCGCGAGACTCTGCGACGGGCTCCGGAGCTGCGCCAGCGGCATTCCTGGTCCTGCGTGGCACGGAATATTCTCGACCTGATGAAGCGGTGAGGACTCACCGCGCCACATACCTGATCCTTCATCTGGCTCTTGCAGTGGCGCTGGGAGTACCGCTGGGAACGGTGCATCTGCGAGCACAATCGACAACGCGTACTCTCAAAGGACTCGTCGATCAATGCCATTCGGTGGTTGTTCTCGACCGACGTCTGCCCGTGGACTCCATTATGATCCGTCCGCCCCTTAGCGACTCCGTCACCTCCGCAATGTTGATCGCTATGGTTGGGTCGTGCTCGGTCTTCTCCGACACACAAAGCGTTGTGCCTCTGGGTGATCTCGGACGTCCGATAGATGTGAAGTTCATCGGTAAATCTGATAGCGTGACGATTGTTTCTCCGCTCGCGCTTGACACGGCCTACCGCACCACCACGTATCAGATGGTTATTCCAATCGAGGCGGACACGGTCATAGTGGACTCTGTCGTTACCACGCGACGGTGGAACGGAACCTCTGGCGGTGTGGTGATGATCCGAGCAGATTCAGCCATCGCCTTCAAGGGTACCATCGACGTCTCCGGTCTCGGTTTTGCAGGGGGCTTGCGCTCCACGAATGGTGGCGATTGCGGACTTGTCATCCCCTGCGACCGCGCCGGCAGTGGTCAGACAGGGGGCAAGGGCGAATCAGTGATGCGTCCTGATCCACTCTGCAGTGCTGGACACAGACCGTGGGCCAGCGGTGGCGGCGGGGGTGATGCGCATAACGCCGGAGGGGGTGGTGGGGGCAATGCATCGCGCGGCGGACGCGGCGGTGATCAGTTTCGCTGTAACAACGTCAACGGAATGTGGGGAATGCCGGGCACCGGCATCATCAACGACTCGGCCGACCGCGTCTTCCTCGGCGGCGGAGGGGGCGGAGGACATCAGAATAACTCCGGTGGCACTGACGGAGCCGCCGGGGGCGGTATAGTAATCCTACGCGCATCGAAGCTCATCGGCGATACGGTGCGAATCCGCAGCCTGGGTGCTACCGTCAGTGCGGTTGCCCTCAATGACGGAGGCGGAGGGGGCGGTGCCGGCGGTACGGTGATGATCAAAGCGTGTACCTCGGCTAAACCGCTGCACATTGATGTCTCTGGTGGACGCGGCGCAAACTCCGATGCCGGACACGGTCCTGGCGGCGGCGGTGCGGGCGGGTTTATCATCCTAGAGCCAGCTCTTCTACAGCTCGCTCTCGGCGGTCGCCTGTTGTACCTCAGTGGAGGTCTGAGCGGAAACCACACGGGTCAACCGACATCTACCTACGGTGCTGCCCGGGGCGAGCCCGGACGCCTGCTGGCTCTGTGCTCGTCGGTGACGCCGCATTCGGTGGTGATCGACTCGGTCTGCTCCGTAGGGGATACCCTGAACGTCAACCTTGTCTCAAACGATTCAACATCATTCTGTGAGTGCAACCTTACACACTCGATAACGTTTGATGGTTGGGGTGCAGAGGCTCTAACGGTTGGAACACAGCTATTCACCGACGTTCTGGTTACAACCACGGTGGCATCGTCGGTGACCGCGCTTCGTGCCATTGTTCCCAGCCGGCGTTCGTTCAGTATTCCCATTCTGGCCGTGCTTTCACAGGACACGACCATTGATGTTCGCTCATCTGTAGCATTGCACAATGTTACGGGCGATCCTCTGTGCTCCTGGAACGAGGCAGAGCAGACGGTCACGCTTGATGTGTGCGGATACTCGATCCGGCAGGTCTTTGTCACAGTACCGTTTCGCATGCAGGCATGGGTCAGCCCCCTGCGCGAAGTCACCTGCGAGATCGAAAGCGCCGTTCCAGCCGATGCCACTGTTCGCGTATATGATTCTATCGGATCACTGATCGAGGAGCACTCTGCGGTGCAGCTGAGTTCATCGACTCAGCACTCACCAACCTCCGTCAGATTCGATGCTACTGGATGGCAACGAGGAGTCTATTTCATTGTTGCGATCACCACGCGGGGCACCAGGTCGATGATGATCCGCCTGTAAGGACAGTCATCGGGTTGTGATCATCGCTGAATGACAAGGGGCTCGACACGACGTCGCGACGGTCCGCTGATGACGAGCGAGTACACCCCCTGTACAAGGTTTGAAACATCCACGGTGATGGAACCCGGACCCGTGCTGACGGCTGCAACATATTCACGTCCGGCAAGGTCGATGATCGAAACATGCTCCGTTTCGGCAATGCCCGAAATCGTGACATCCGACACTCCCGGGTTGGGACTTATGCGGAGATCTTCTTCAGATTCTCCATCGACGACCGATACTTCCTGAGTAAGAAGGTCGACAAGACGAGCGGCGATCATGACCGGTTCGGATGGGCCCTGATTCACCAACACCGCCAAGCCGACGTCGATCGACGGAACATAGAGAACGATGGATTCATACCCGCGAATCGATCCGGTATGTCCGAGGACGATGTTTCCCGAGAGCGTTTGTCGGGATACTCCGAGTCCATACGTGACAGTATCAACGTAGGTATGCATTTCGGTCAGCGAGGCCTGCGATACAACCTGGCCGCGATGGAGCGCCCGCATAAACGTGGCGATTTCCCGTGCCGTTGAAAACACTGCACCCGCCGTCCACGCACCGCTGAACGCCGCATTGATCGACACGTTCTGTCCGCTCTGCGTGCCCATCCACCGGACGGCAACTTCTACGGGCAGCGAATCTTCTACTCCCATGTATGTGCTGTCCATCTGCAGACCGCTGAAGATGTACCGCCGATACGCATCGCCTGCCCCCTTACCCGTGATCGTTGTGATGATCATTCCGGCCAGCACATAGTTCGTGTTGCAGTAGTTGAACGGCGCTCCTGGCTTTGCAAGGGGCTCCTTGAGAAACGTCAGCAATTCATCGGGTTTGAAGATCCGATTCGTGTTCGCCACTACGGCGGCTCGATACTCTTGCGTCAGCGAGAAGTCGGCCAATCCACTGCGGTGTTGTAGCAGCTGCCGAACCGTGATCGACGGATCGATGTTGGGATGCGATGGGATCCAGCTGCCGATCGTGTCATCAAGGTCAATCAGTCCCTCCTCCTGCATGCGCATGAGCGTGGTGGAGGTGAGCGTTTTGGTAACGCTGCCGATGCCAAATGCCATTTCAGGTGTTGTCGGGCGTCCCGCATATGAGACCCCCGCAACGATTGGAAACGCCTCGTTCTGTGTGATGACCGCAGCCGAAACGCCCTTGATGTTCATCCGCGTTTGCATGTCCTCGACGGCTGCCCGCAACTGAGCGCGCATCTGCGGCGTCAGCTCGATGCAATTTGCCTGTAGGTGAATGCAGACCAGGCAAACCGCACAGATGAATGCACTGCGAAAACACACCATGGAAATGATGTTCATGAAGTAACCAGCTGATGGGGGGAACTTGGCGTTCATAGACCACGATGAACGAAGATGGTTTAACCGATCGCGGATTCGAGTGCAAGGGTCTGTGGCATCTATTTCACATACTGCTGCACAACGTAGATGCAGGTGTCGTCGATGTAGGTGACGCCTGCCTCGGCGCACTTGCGGGCACCATGCTGGCTCGTGATGCCGAGTTGAAGCCAGATGCAACGAACGTCGCCCCGACGTGCCCGACGGGCCAGCGCCTGATCGATGATCGCATCCGTGTCGGACGAGGGTCTGAAGACGTTCAGGATGTCTATCTCCATCTCTACGTCATCGATCGACCCAACAACAGTGATCGATCCCACGTTCGGTGCGGCCGAGGGATTCACACCTACGACATGGTATCCCCATTGCGGGAGCATCAACGGAATGTCGTGGGCTGGCCTGCCGTCCTTCTTCGACAGGCCGACCACGGCAATGTTCTTTGATGAACGGAGCGTGGCGATAGCAAGGTCAAGCATGTCTGACATGATCTCAGCGCCCGATGGTCAGCAATTCAAGGACAAACTCCTCGTTGTTCATCGTCGCTCTAAGCACATACCTACCGGGTGCAACGTTCGTAAGGTTCATGACCACAGGATCACTACCTGCGGGCATCACGACGCTTGAAACCTTTGAACCAAGAATGTCGTAGAGATCGATGTGAATGTCCTGGAGCCGTTGCTCGTTCGAGGAAACGCTCACAGCTTCCGAGGCGGGATTTGGATACACATGTAGCTGATGACGGCTTCCAAGGTTTTCATCGTGGACATCGCTCGTGATGTCAGAGTTGCAGTCGTCATTGGTCGGGGCGGTAAGGGGCTGAATGCCGCAGCCACGGAACGTGAAGTTCCGTCCCTGCATTGCCATGAACGTACCGGCACGCTTCTCACTGGCCGTGATCGTATCACGCTCAAGCCACTCCTCAGCCGGCAGAGCCTGTACGATGGGGTGCATTGATTCACCCCATTCACTCACATGACCGAATTGGTGGGCATGACCGATCTCGTGATAGAGAACATACCGAAGCTTGGCCATGCCGAACTCGGGGTTCTTTCCGTTACCGTAGTACCAGTTGAACTTGCGCGAAAGTCGGCAGTCCGTATCGCGGACGTAGTAGAACGTTTCCGTGCCGAGGATACATGAATACCAGATCCAGTCGCAGTAGGCCACCGCTCCGGCCCCAAGTTCATATCCCGGGGCATCAAAGACGATGGCGTTGATACCATCGTTGAGGGCATAGCCTGCAGTTGCGGGAGCAGGACTGACGTCGAACATCATCCCTGTCTTGCAGCGAAACTGTCGCATGACACTTTCAACGCATTCACGGGCCTGTGGAATATCGAAGAGTGCCTTGTCAAGACTCCATGTGTAGCCGCCCTTACCGTTGGTATTGATCAGGTTGGTGTACGAAAGTGGGTTGATGGACCGTGCAGCGAGGTTAGATGTTACGCGTAGCGTTTCGGCTGACTCGTGAACGGTGGATCCTACAACAACACGCACCGTACTCGAGTATGAAGGAGGCACCTCGACGATGATCTCCGTGTCGGACCACTTGCGATAGACCAAGCTCCGAGCATAGTCAGTGCCGTGATAGTTAGTACCATCCGAAGTAAACGTTACGTAGCTCGATCCTCGCTCCGCACCAAAGCCATCACCGGTAATGGTAACTGCCTCCCCCATACCGCCGATAAGGCGGCTCGGGGTGAAGGTGATGGAACCTTGAATGACTTCAAGCGGCTTCGGTGTGCGCTCCACTGACGTGGATCGGACCATTCGTGGAGATCGCACTTCATACGGGAGATTCTCGAGATACTTCTTCTCAAACTGTGTATTGCTGAGCAACGTGCTGCCCCAGCAGTCACGGAGTTCACCATTTTGAGAGGGGGCCAAGAGCGCTTGCACCTCAGCATAGGGACGATAAAAGGACTCCGCTCCGGCCAGGCCAAACGTTACGTCCTTTTGTCGTGGATGCTCCAAGAGCAGATACCCCTCGTCGTCCACATCAAGGTCAAGCGTTCCCACCACCGTGCGTCCCATAGTGCCCATATCGCCCCCTTCAGTGAGAACGTTGATCGTATCACCGATAACTGATACGCTCTTCCATACATCATGGACAACAACGGTGTTGATAGTGTAGATCGACCGGCGAGCATCATCCCATGTGGCACGTTGTGAGATCACTCGTCCATAGATCACAGCGCGCGAGGCTTGAATGCGCTCAGATAGCGGGATCTTTACAGACAGACACGGATCTGACACACCAGCCAGGATTCGCATATGCATCGCTGTGAAGACGACGACGCAGACACCGATGAGGGACGAAAGATTCCGCACTCTGCAGAGTGAGTAATATCTCATAAGTAGTTTCCCTAAATGTAGATTCCAACAATACGACCCTTGGAGGAAAGACCATCAATGAACATCGTCGAACGCTTGAATCTGCAGCAGCATCCTGAAGGGGGCTACTATCGCGAGTATTACCGCTCGTCGATCGTCGTACCAACCGAACGAGGTGAACGAAGCGCCGCAACGTCGATCTGGTTCTGCCTGCCGGTTGGTGTCATTTCGCACTTGCACCGACTATCCAATGACGAGAACTGGTACTGGCACGAAGGCGGCCCTGTCACCGTGCACATCATTCACCCCGATGGACGCTACGAGTCTGTAGAGCTCGGTCCGCCCCCCTACACCTACGCAGCGGTCCTCCCCGCAGGAACATGGTTCGGTGCCGAAACATCCGGTACGGATGTCCTTGTCTCTGCCATGGTAGCCCCTGGCTTCGCTTTTGAGGACTTCGAACTCGGCACGCGTGAAGAACTCATACAGTACTTCCCACAGCACGAATCACTCATCACTCGGCTGACGTAGGCGTCTCGCACCGCAAGTATCGCACGCCGAAGGCGTATAGCACGCCGAAGGCGTCTCGCACCGCAGGTCTCACACGCCGAAGGCGTATAGCACGCCGAAGGCGTCTCGCACCGCAGGTCTCACACGCCGAAGGCGTATAGCACCGCAGGTCTCACACGCCGAAGGCGTATAGCACCGCAGGTCTCACACGCCGAAGGCGTATAGCACCGCAGGTCTCACACGCCGAAGGCGTATAGCACCGCAGGTCTCACACGCCGAAGGCGTCTCGCACCGCAGGTCTCGCACGCCGAAGGCGTCTCGCACCGCAGGTCTCGCACGCCGAAGGCGTCTCGCACCGCAGGTCTCGCACCGCAGGTCTCGCACCGCAGGTCTCGCACCGCAGGTCTCGCACCGCAGGTCTCGCACCGCAGGTCTCGCACCGCAGGTCTCGCACCGCAGGTCTCGCACCGCAGG
>JBILLF010000148.1:0-14585 GCA_044376225.1 Patescibacteria group bacterium
TATCGGGCTGGGCTTCTTTGGGTCCTGGTTACTCTGGGCTGGTTAGCATCGACAACATTGTCGGTGTTGGCTCAGGACACGTATCGTGATAGTATGGAACTCGCTGGTGAGCGCTCTAGGGTCCTGCAGCTAACAGAGCTTCGGACGGTGGAGATCGTCGGATGTGAGCAGACATCTCCGGAAGACCTCAAAGCGATCATCTCATCGCGGGAAAGCGATTACTCGCTCGGACGGAAGTTGACCGTGTTCTTCGAAAATGCAATGCGCCGCAATCCGGCATCGCCACAAACGATCCTCCGGCGCTTCACATCCATACGGCGCAGTTACGATGAAGAGCGGGTATACTTCGAGCTCACCGTAGCCCGCGACGACAGTGCGACGCTTCACACGTACCTAGTGCAAAACGGCTACCACAACGCCGAGGTGCGCTACGGGTATGGCTACGATCGGGACACGCGGCTGTTTACTCTGCGGTTTCTTATCAACGAGGGTCAACGCGCTACGATCGACACGTTTGTTGTTAAGGGGCTGGAACTGGTCGATGCGTCTGTGCGTGAGGCAGCCCTTCTGCAGACCAAAATCCGCAAGGGTAGCCCCTTTTCCGAGTATCTGGTCGATGAAGACATCAAGGGCGTTGTTGCTGTGCTCCAGAACAACGGTTACTACAAGGCATCTTTTGAGCGGCCACTTGTTGGAATAGGAAACGATGGTACGCACGACACAGTGATCGTGTTCATCAAGCCTGGACGCCGCGTTCGGGTGGATAGTATTGAGTTCGTAGAGTACGCCGCAGGGTATCCTTCTGTGCACCTAACAACAAGAATACGCCAGTTGGATTTTGAGGCTGGTGATTGGTATAACCGAGAGCTTATTGATCAGTCGCGCGCCAACCTCATGCGTCTTGGAACATTTGAAGTTGTGCTGATCGATACTGTTGGATACGACTCGCTCTACCACGGCACAGACACTTCAGTTCGAATCAGGGTGTTTACACGTAACTCCAAGCCACACGACGTCGGGGTGAGTTTCGGTCCCTATCAAACGGCGATCGACAACTTCCTAAATTTCGGTATTGGTGCAACGGCACAGTACCGGAATACATTCGGTGGTGCACAAGTCACATCGTTGTCTCTGCAGTACATTCTTCAGGATGTTTCACGTTTCGCTCAGGGTCAGCAGCTTGAGCGCGAGTTTATCGGATCGGTAGTTGTTGCGTGGCCGAACTTGGGTCGGCTCTTCTCACAGCGCGTTGGTCTGACAACATCCACATACTATTCGAACCGTCAGCTGATCACGCCGTTTCGACTTGAGGCATCGGGCATCAGCGCCCAGGCTCCAATCGCGTTCTATTCTCACACCTTCTTCAATGCGATCGACCTGAGTGTGGGTATTGACCGACAGATTCCGATCAACTTTGACTTCGCCATCAATTCTGCTCTCAATGAAGCTCAAACGCCGGAGGACACCGCTTTTGTGCGCAGCACGTACAATCAGTTCCTCGTCCTCAACAACTATCTCAAATCATCGGGATCGTTCTTCACAGGGCTAACAGCCGGCTTTACACTCCGGGGCGATCACCGCAATAGTCAGATCAACCCAACACAAGGCACGCTCTCAAGTATCTCATTCGAATGGGGCTGGGGGGCAGGTAAATACGTTCGCGGGCAGGCCTTCTTCTCCACCGCCTTTCCGGCAGGTAACCGTCTAGTTGCAGCTACGAAGGTCAAGCTTGGTCATATCCAGTTGTTGGACTTTGCCCGTGGAGACTCGATTCGCAACAACACCTATGTTCCACTTGACCGACAGTTCTTTGCTGGTGGTCCGGCTAGTATTCGCTCTTTCGCATCGCGACGTCTGCACGACCCTACCTCGGGCACGATCCGAAATGTAGATGCGGACGAGTCAATCGTGCTGTCAAATGTTATCGGCTCTGGTTCATTGATCGAGCTCGGCTTCGAACTCCGCTACACGTTTCCACGTCCACGGGGCGTGGATGAACTCTGGGCGGGAATCATTGAACGCACCGGTGTAACGTTCTTCACAGATATCGGCAATTCCTTCAACCGCTTTACCACCGACCTGTATGGTAGCGTTACACCGCGTGATCTGCTCTATGGTAGCGTCATCGCTCTCGGTGTTGGATTCCGATTTGAAACCCCGGTCGGTCCCTTCCGCGTCGATTATGGCACCAGCGCATACGATCCCACCCGAACAGAGGGCCGGTGGATCACCAACCGGCTCGGCGTGATGATGACCTCAAACTGGCAGCTCAGTATTGGTATTGGGCATGCTTTCTAGAATTACCGAAGTACTGAACTACGGAAGTACCCCTGTAATTGGGTTCTTCTGTAACTAGGTAATCAATCCGGTTAGACGCTACCCACAATTCGTTTGCCGTTAGCATCTATTGAGGCACGATACATCCCCGATGTGTTGTAGGGCATTGCTACTCGGCCGTGTCGATCCAGGACGATCGTGCCACCGAAGCCACCAAGGGCTTCGATCTCTGATAGAATGGTCTTTGATGCAGCAAGGGGCTCTTCGTTCAGATACTGCATGCGGGAGATGATGCGGGAGGCCGCGCTGGTGCGCAGGAAATATTCACCCACACCAGTGCAGGAAACGGCCCCTACGGCGTTGTCGGCGTACGTGCCCGCACCGATCACGGGTGTGTCACCGATGCGACCAGCACGCTTGCGTAATGTCCCGCCTGTTGACGTTGCTGCTACGATATCTCCGTGAATGTCCATGACAACTGCGCCGACGGTGCCCGATGAGGGCAACCACGCGCCGACGTCATCGCAGGGTAGAAAGTAGTCTGGTCCGACGCGGTCACAGCCAGCCTCTTCGGCAAGGGCATCAGCCTCTTCGCCGGCAAGCATCACCACAGATGATCCCATGATATGAGCTGCAACGCGTATGGGGTTCTTGAGTGTGTGAGCAACCGCTAACGCACCGGCACGACGTTCGCGACCGTGCATGATGGACGCATCCATTTCTACTCGTCCATTCGTTGTAGGCGAGGAGCCCCTTCCGGCATGAAACAAGCCGCAGTCTTCCATCTCCTCTACGGCGGCCACAGCAACAGCGAGTGCGCTCTCGCCAGCCATCAGCCTGCTATGCATCCGGTCCACCAAATCGCCCATAAGCTTCTCCGCTTCTGGTAGCCGGCCGGTTCCTTTGTACCTGGCTAGATCTCCTGCCCCGCCATGGAGGGCTAGTGCTGGTGTGTTCGCCATGTCTTTAGTTCGGAAGTTTTCCAATGATGGAGTCTTGTAGGTTCTCCCGTGTTGCCTTGGAGAGAAGAATTAGGATGCCTTCGGTAACGATGTGTGGATGGTGTTCCACGGGCAACCCCATCTCCTTCAGACCGTCAACAACAGGCTGACACTCTCCACCTGTGACGACGATCGAGACACTCTTCGCGCCCATTGCCGTGGTGAAGGACTGAATGGTGCGGTGCACTCCGCCAACGACGGAAGATGTGATCCCGGTCATCAGACACTGTGCGGTGTTGATTCCAATCACGTGAGTCGGAGGAGTGTACGTCATCTCAGGAATCGCGGCTGTCTGTTTCGTCAATCCAAAAAGTTGCGTTGAGAAACCGGCAAAGATCACACCACCCAGAAAATGTCTATCAACCGAAACGGCATTGACGGTCACAGCTGTGCCGCAATCAACGGTAATGAGAGGGGGCTTCGAATGCCCCAATGCACCGATCGTACCAAGCATTCGATCGATACCGGCATTCTCTATGGCCTCGAGTGAAAGTTCAGCGCCATTGCGCATCAACAACGTGTGAACATTCAACACCTGATGTCCGGGAATGCGTTGCAAAACCTTCACAATCGCCGTTGTCTGCTTGTGGTTCACACTAGAAAGACCGATTAGGTAGCGTCGGCTCACATTATCACGAAAGTGAAGCTGGACGTTTTTCTTCCACTCCTTGTCGTAGGGAAACGACAGATGCACATCATCGTGGTGGATCTTTACTCGGCTGTTACCGACGTCGATTGCGGCGATGCCATAGGTGACGTTGTTCAGTTCAATCAATGTATCGGATACGGTCGCCATCGTCGATGATCCTTGTTGTGGCATCTATGGTGTTGATGATCTTCAGCCGACCGTCATTTCGGATTTCGGAGGCGCGCCACGAGCCCCCTTCACCGACGAGAGACAATGTCACGCGTCCAACCCCGACAGCGGATGACCAGATTCTGTAGATCGCCTCAGCTGGCATATCCGTAAGCCGCTGCATGCTATCAATAATCTGGGCAATCACGTCGTTCGGGTTCAGCGGAATCTTCAGCCGTGTCAATGACGTACACGGCTGGGCGATAGTTTCGGGGAAGGAGTGTTGCAGCACATTGACGCCGACGCCAATCACCGTTGTCGTGCACTTCGAACCGAGGAACTCGTGCTCTACGAGCGTTCCTGCAAGTTTACACCAGTTCCCGTTTTCTTGAACCTGCACATCATTGGGATACTTACAACGATACGTTCCACTTGGGAGGTATGAACCGATAACATCCATTACCGCGAGTGTACCACGCGCCATGTCCGCGGCGATGTCCTCGGTTGTTCTTTCCCTATCGTGCCGCATTCCAAACGAGATTAGCACGCTCTTGCCGTATTCATCCTCCCACACACGACCACTTCGCCCCCTGCCGCGCGTCTGGTGATGAGCCGAGACGACAACCGTTGATGTGTCACGGAGAAGCTCCCGCGCAACGTCATTGGTGGACTCGACAACATCAATGTGAATGCGATGGGTAAATGTCACCGTTTTTGATTGTAAATTAGTTTTGCAAGTGGTCGGTAGTGTGTTGCTGTATCTGCAAGAATACCGCCAATTGTCCTCGCGTCTGCTATCTTGTGCTCCGGCCAATGACCGATATGACGACCGATACGATTTGTGCACTTGCCACACCCCCCGGTGTTGCTGGGCTTGCCGTTGTGCGCATCAGCGGTCCACGGGCGTTTGAACTTTGCGACGTCTTTTTTCACGGATCGGCCAGCGCTACCGATGCGGCGGACCACTCCATCACCTTTGGGTGGTGGGACGATGGAGATCGCCGTATCGATTCAGTTACGGTGATGGTCTATCGTGCACCGCGCTCTTACACGGGCGAGAACGTCGTCGAGGTTGGTTGTCATGGCGGCGTGTTCATATCAGACCAGATCATCAGCGGACTCCTAAATTCCGGAGCCCGCTTAGCCGATCCTGGCGAATTCACCCGTCGTGCGTTCATCAACCGAAAGCTAGACCTCGTCCAGGTTGAGGCTGTTGCGGACATGATCCACGCTGCTACACAACAGGGTGCTCAAACAGCGGCACGTCAGTTAGCAGGGGGCTTTACCAAACGCTTGGAATCGTTCCGAACTGCCCTTCTGGAAATCCTTGGACTTCTTGAACTGGAACTGGACTTCTCAGAAGAGGATGTTGAGTTTGTACCACGGGCGCAACTCCGAGACCGCCTAGGCGCTATCCTTCATGAGGTTTCGCTCACGGCATCGACGGCTCGTGGAGCAAGCCTGCTCCGATCCGGATTCCATGTAGCGGTGGTTGGCTTCCCGAATGCCGGCAAGAGCTCACTCTTCAATGCACTGTTGCTTCGGAACCGTGCAATTGTCAGCGACCAGCCTGGAACGACGCGGGACTACCTCTCGGAGACGCTTCTGCTGGACGGTTACGCAGTCCATCTCATTGATACGGCTGGAATTCGCCCCACAGAGGACACCATCGAACTTGAGGGGATCGCCATTACGGCCTCGCTCGTGGAGCAGGCCGACCTGGTTCTTGTCCTCAATGACATTACCGAGGGATTGCATCATTCTGATCAGCTCGCTGCCGATCTTACCGTGCGATACCCATCAACGCCCGTCTGCGTGGTCCAGAACAAGATCGACAGGGTTGCTCAGGCGGATACTCCCACCGAACAGCTCTGTTGTTCGGCTGTATCGGGTGTTGGATTAGACGCATTGCGTCTGAACATCGTGAGCACCATCCGTTCCCGTACGGCCGGTATCTCAGATGTTCTTGTAAACGACCGTCAAGCAAGACTTCTTGAGGTAATCTCCGATTGTCTTGCCTCTGTTATTGGCGGTCTCGACTCCAAAGCCAGCAACGATGAGCTTGCTGTTGATCTGCGCCAATGCATCCGTGTGCTGGGTGGAATCCAGACGTACTTGACACCGTTTTTTCACGATTCTGTATTGGGAAGTAGGATTATGACACCGGAAATGTCCGTTCGCCCCCTGGAAATCGATGACTTCCCACATTTCCTGGATATCCAGCGTGAGGCCCTCCTACAGTCACCCGAAGTCTTTGGTTCAGACTATGAGTGGTTTGAAAGCCTCTCAATCCTCTCAAAAGAGCAGCGGTACGAGAAGTATGTGAACTTCCCGTATCAGTACATACTTGGGGCTGTCGATACCGATGGAACAATCGTGGGTATGATGGGGTATTCGAGTACTGATTCCTCAAAGACCCGTCACAAAGGGTCATTGTGGGGTCTTTTCGTGCGTGAGCCATACAGAGGGCGGGGTTTGGCGACAAGGCTCGTATTGTCTGTGCTGGATACAGCCCGGGATCTTCTCGATGTCGAACAGGTTCAGCTGACCATCAGTACCCAGAATGAAGCCTCATATGGTCTTTACTTACGTCTAGGCTTTACGGTGTTTGGTACAGAGCTTCACTCTCGTAAGATCGGCGACTCGTATGTTGATCAATACCATATGGTGAAGTTTTTGAAGTAGTGTTCCACGTGAAACACCGCACTCTCGTTTTCACCGATTCAAAAGTGTAGATTTGAAATGTTTCACGTGAAACATTTCACAACACGGCGACTTTGTTGAGTTAGCCTGAAGTAAACCATTGATGAATAACCACTTCGACATACTGGTTATCGGTGGCGGCCACGCCGGTATTGAAGCATCGACGTCTGCCGCTCGGATGGGAATGCGGGTTGGGTTGCTGTCTATGGACGTAACCACGATAGGTAGGCTGTCATGTAATCCATCCATCGGTGGGAGCGCTAAGGGGCACCTAGCAATTGAGATAGATGCTCTTGGGGGCGTCATGCCCCGTATTGCCGATGCAAGTGGTCTCCAGTTTAAACTCCTGAACACCTCAAAGGGGCCAGCGGTATGGTCTCCAAGGTCGCAGAACGATAAAGACCTGTATCCCCTATTTGCCCAGCATCTTCTCCGGCGACAACAGAACCTGACCCTGATCCCTGAAACAGCAGTGGAGATTCTGCTGAGTGGAGACCAGGTCCGGGGTGTTCGCACAGCTTACAACGAAGAAATCACGGCTTCTGCCATCATTCTGTGCTCTGGAACCTTCCTCAACGGTGTGATGTGGACCGGGGAAGTTGCAACAGCCGGTGGACGGGTGGGTGAACGCTCGGCTGAGAAGATCTCCGATCTACTGGCCAGTCATGGTCTGGTGAAGGGGCGCTTAAAGACAGGGACACCTCCACGCGTCTCGATGGAGAGTCTCGACCTTCGTGGACTTGAACCTCACAACGGTGATGATGCTCCGAAGCCTTTTTCCATTCACACATCCCGAGTAACGAATCGCCTGGCGTGCTACGCAACGTCGACGAGCGAGCACACGCACGATGTGCTCCGGACGGGGTTTGAGCGCTCGCCGATGTTTACGGGACGGATCAAAGGAGCGGGACCACGGTACTGTCCCTCTATCGAAGACAAGATCGACCGGTTCTCTGACAAAGGCTCTCATACGATCGTATTGGAGCCAGAGGGTCTGAACACCAACACGGTGTACGTTAATGGATTCTCAACTAGTTTACCGATAGATATCCAGGAGCGCGGCCTTCGGTCGATACGGGGCTTGGAAAACTGCGAGATCCTTCGTCATGGATATGCGGTTGAGTATGACTTCTTCTTTCCCTATCAACTGACGTTTGGACTCGAAACAAAGGCCATCAAGGGACTTTTCTTTGCAGGCCAGATCAACGGAACATCGGGATATGAGGAAGCTGCAGCTCAAGGGTTGATAGCAGGCATCAACGCAGCCCTATCTGTACGTGGAGAAGGCACGTTCACACTCAAACGCTCAGAGGCCTACATCGGGGTGATGATCGATGACCTGGTAAACAAGAACACCGAGGAACCGTATCGAGTGTTTACATCTTTGGCAGAGTATCGCCTTTTACTCCGCATTGATACGGCGTACACTCGCTTATCCCGATATGCTCGTACGCTTGGTCTTCTCAACGACTCCACGTGGAACAAGATTCAGCGGAACGAAGAGTTAACCACCAGACTTGATGCATACACTACTGGGCTCAAGGTCACTCCATCCGAGGCAAACCCGAAGCTTGCTGAATTGAATGAAGACTTGATCAGTGAAACGACGACGTTGCGCACACTTGCGCGCCGCCCTACCGTGTCGTTGTCACAATTCCTCGAAACATCATCACCAGACCTGTCGATCTATGGTGAGCACCCCGACGTTATTCATCGGGTCGACACCGCTATCCGGTATGAAGGATACATCGAGAAACTTCACAGGGACATCGAACGCTTCCGCCAACAAGAATCAATGATGATTCCCGAGACGTTCAACTATGGGAGTGTGCAGAGCCTCTCTACCGAGGGTCGAGAAAAACTCGCGCGCATCCGACCTGCCTCATTAGGCCAGGCATCGCGGATTCCCGGAGTATCTGCTTCAGACGTCTCGATTCTAGCGCTGTACCTTCGGTGACTTTGAGATCTACCGAATCACCTGAACCGTCGTTGATGCATGCAGTGACGGACCAATCAGGACGAGCGTATATGCGCCCTGTGTGAGGTCGGAGACATCGACGGATGTGCCTGTTCCGGCCACGTCTACTGTTCGAACCAAAACCCCGTGAATCGAAAACAGAGCCACTCGTGAAATCTCTCGGGAGCCCCCTATCAGGATATGATCTGTTGCGGGATTCGGAGCGACACGAATCTCTGCGGGGAAGGTCTCTCGAACAGATGATGCTTCCTCAATGGTGATGTTGGACTCGGTGATATCCTCCACGCCGGAGGGATCTTGACTTGACGGTATGGAACGAATACGAATGCTATATCCGGAACCGAGCGGAACAGAGAGTGGGACGTTCCACAAGAAACCACGGGAAGATGCAGGTACAGACTCGGCGATAACTATCGTCTCGTTGTTTGCTATTTCAATCTTCACCGAACCAGTAAGATTCGATCTCCAGGATACCGGATAGGAACGACCTCTGCGCCATATCTGCGCCACACCGGGGGAATCAATTTCAACGAATGGGGCGCGAACGACAAACGCGCGATCGTTTGATTGAGGAGACTGAGTCAACACCGTTCCATTTGGTGAACGCAACAAACCGCGCGCTGACCAGGTGTAGGTTCCGTAGGCAAGGGTGTCAGAAAGGACAACCCTATCCCCTGTTGTGATTGTATCAACCTTGACTCCATCACGAGGTATGGAAAAGGCTATATGGGTGCTATTGCCCTGTGGGGAAACAACAAACGTCGGTTTCGTTCCCACTTCTTCTCCATTCATAGGGGATACAAGCAGGGGGGCAACTAACGAGTCGGGAACAGGATTGATTGGTGAACCAAAACAGAACTCCCCCACTTCCGAAGTATCAACGACCAGTTCCCTGGAGTTTGGGTTAAAACGGGTGGGAAGGGGGTAGAAACTTCCCTTTCCGATGACCGGACGATAATAGACCACGGTATTGGCGGGATCCGTCACTCCGAAAAGATCGGCCTTGAAGCGGAACTCTGCTCCGTGACTCTCCATCCCTTCCTGCGTGATCGTCATCCTGCTCTGATACACAACGTGTGGTGGATTCGCCCGAGGAGCGCCAGTGCCGCGACGGGTTACAAAACGAGGGTTCTCGGGGGACCACAAGTACCGACGTGCGGTTGTGGTGTTGTAAAAGAACGAGATTAGGGTGTGGTAGGTAATGGATACGCCCACGGTATCGGTGCCGCGGGTATAGGTATAGGTGTTCGTCGGTAGGATTTCATCAATCAAAACATCTGCTGCATAGCGTCCGGGAGGTGTGAGGGCGCGCTCTACCCTGTATGGGATCATCGAGTTTGGTAACTCCGCCTCAAGAACGACCGTACCGGAAGGACTCACCTCAGAAATCAACGTCCGGTTGTTGGATAGAGCTGATCCCCAGGAAATCAAATGGTTGCCATTGGGAAAGCTCTGCAAGGAGCCCTGTGCAGCGGCAAACAGGTCTGGGGATTTACGGTAGCGCCACACTAGGCGACAGGTCTTTGCGGCTTCGTCGAGACGATACTCACACGCACGAGACCATTGAGGTAGTCTCTGATTTCCATTATCGAAGAGGGTGATGTTTCCGTTCCAAATCCTGCGAACGTCGTGTGGGTAGGAAAACTCTGCGGTTTCTGTGGGATCAACTTCGTTGGTGAGGGTGAACTGATTGAGTTTACCACCCAACACCCAGAGGACCTTTCCGGTTGTGCGATGGATCTTAGCTACGAGTGACGCGTTCCGGGCACAGATCAACAGGTTTCCGTCTGAATCAACATCTACCGAGTTAACCGCAAAGTATCGGATGAACGGGGCCAGCAGATCCTCATAGGTTGTGGTCACAGGAAAATGGTCTAGTGACTTCCATTGAAAGAGAAGCCGGCCATCTATGTCGAGCTCCTGGATAACCGACTGCTGAACAATGGCAGCCGGGTGAGCCCCCTGCCCAACTATTGGGCGCATATCTATCGTCGTGTTTTCATAGCCGATGACCAGTCGGTTGCCATTCGGTAGAATGGTGGCGCTCTCCATCGAGAGCGTATATCCGTTTCCTGCCTGTAGGATCGAATCTTGACTCTTAAGGGTCGTATCGACAATAAAGATCGAGGAAGGGATCGTCGCATCGATCGCATTCGGACGGTTTACGGTATATGCTAGGCGTCCGTCGGGCTGGATTTGGAAGTCGCAGGCATATTCTCTCAAAACACGGGTGATAACAGGCTTACCATCATTCCCCACAACCAAGAGTGAAGGGGCAAAAGGAGGTGTTGGAATGCGGTTATTTGGTGCGATGTATAGCGAACCCTGCGTCGGGGTTGTGGTCGTTCGGATGGTCACCGGAGGAACGATCTGAGCCTGACTCGCTACCGAGCTAAGTACAGCAATGATGATCGTACAGCGAAGAGTTAGAGTTGATAGCATGGGATGTTTTGGGGTTCAAGAGTGTGGTGTTTCAGAGCTGCCTCAACAACCGTTGACCCGAACTTTGGTAACAGGAGAGAGATGATCGATCACGCTCGGAGTAAATTTGCTTCATGATCGACATCAAACTCATCCGCGAGCAACCAGAAGTTGTTCAACAGAATTGCGTTAACAAGAACGATAAAACCGACATTGGTAGGGTTGTGGAACTCGACCGTCAACGTCGTTCGATTATCCAGACCGTTGAGGACCTCAAAAATACCCGCAACGTGGTATCCAACGAGATTTCTGCTCTGAAGAAACAGGGTCAGGATGCTACGGAAAAAATTACCGCTATGCGCGAGGTTGGAGACAAGATCAAGGGGTACGACGAGGAGCTCCGAAGTGTTGAAGAAGAGATCGAAGGTTTTATGCTCGCGATTCCCAACATCGCACATAACACAGTACCGGTCGGAGCGAGTGCGGATGATAATGTGGAAGTTCGTCGTGTGGGAGTATGCACAGAGCGGGGTAACAGGGTCGATCACATAGCGATATCTCAGAAGCTTGGTATTCTGGATTTTGAACGTGGAGCGAAGGTAACGGGCTCGGGATTTGGCTTTTACGTTGGGAAAGGGGCTCGCCTGGAACGAGCATTGATCAACTTCTTCCTTGACGTAAACACGAACGAAGCTGGATACAAAGAGATCATTCCTCCCTTCGTCGTCAACGCGGCATCGTGCCGTGGAACAGGACAGCTACCAAAGTCCCAGGAAGACATGTATCACGCCGAGCGTGATGATCTCTACCTTGTACCGACGGCAGAAGTACCGATCACAAACTTCCATCGAGACGAGATTCTTCCAACCGAAGACCTACCGATCCACTACGCTGGCTACTCTGCGTGCTTCCGCCGAGAGGCGGGAAGTCACGGTAAGGACACGCGAGGATTCCTCCGTGTGCATCAGTTCAACAAGGTGGAACTGGTAAAGTTCGTTCGTCCGGAAACCTCCTATGACGAACTTGAATTGCTTGTGGGTAACGTCGAAACACTCCTGCAGCGTCTTGGTCTAACGTACCGTGTACTCTTGCTCTGCACAGGGGACATGACGTTTGGGGGCTCTAAGACATACGATCTTGAAGTCTGGTCACCTGTCGAACAAAAGTGGCTAGAGGTCAGCTCCTGCACCAACTTTGAATCCTTCCAGGCACGCCGCTCCAACATTCGCTATCGCGTAGAAGAGACCGGGAAGCTTGACTTCGTACACACACTCAATGGCAGCGGACTAGCAACATCACGGATCATGGTGGCTCTTCTCGAACACTACCAGACGGAGGACGGTCGCGTGATCATTCCGGAGTTTCTGCGGTCGTATTGCGGTTTCGATCAGATCTGACGTTCGAAACTCGAGAACTCGATCACCATCTCCAAACCCCCTCCTTCACCATACATACATACATTCTCTTTTTTCTTTGGGAGAAGAGAAGAAGAATAAATGGACATGATACTCTGTGGACAACGTGGATAGATTCTCCTTGCTCCAGAGTCAGGCCTACTACCTACGGTAAAATCACCCTAAAACACGACATCTCTTCACTTCAACAAGCCGGGGAAAACACTCCCCCGTACCTTCCACGAAGAGCACAACTTGGGAAGAGCTCGTAGTTGTAATCCACCACCCTGTGGACGGAAACAAACCTTTACGGAAACTATCCACGCAAAAACGACCCACCGTTGATATCTGGGTGAACACAACGGCTTGGAAAAACCGAAACGCTGTAAGTCCAATCAAACAGTAAATCCACACGGTGTGAATTGTGAACAACCGGTGGCTAAATCGGTGAAAAAACGCGTGTTCTACACCTTGGAGCCGATATACCCCATACACAGATCAACAGTTGCCATGATACCATCGATGTGGGTGCGCTCCATCCCGTGGGAAGCGGCAACACCCGGACCGATCAGACCGACCCGAACATCTGCACCGGCGCGCCAGGCGGCAGTTCCATCTGAGCTATAGAACGGATACACATCGATAGCGTGTGGGATCCCGTGGTGCTCAGCCAGACGCACCAGCTCCGCGCGCACGTGGTAATCATAGGGACCACCGGAATCCTTCGCACAGATCGAGCAGAGATGTTCATTCCCTTCACACGCATCTCCAACAACCCCCATATCGATCACGATCAGGTCTTGGATCGAATCACTCAGGGATGGGGCTCCTCCATGTCCAACCTCTTCATACGTAGAGAAGAACAATTCCACCGGAACAGAACGCCCTGATTCGGCACAGCGCCGTGCCACGTCAAACAACACAGCACAACCGGCCTTGTTGTCCAGAAAATGACTCTTGATGTAGCCGTTGGCTAAGCGTTGGAACTTGGGATCAAAGGCTATAATGTCACCGATTCGGATACCCAACCCCCGAACGTCATCTGGCTTTGACACCTTCTCGTCAATCCTAACGTGCATCGTCGAGATACTTCGTTCCTTTGTTCCCGCCTGATTATTTGCGTGTGTGGAAGGATCGTTAAGGAGCAGTGTTCCAGTGTACGACCTTCCATCAAGTGTATGGATCCGTACATACCCCCCTTCAAAACTTGGTAGTAGTGGACCACCAAGCAGAGAAAACCGAAGAGTGCCGTTGGGATTAAACCCCGAAACGATCGCACCTAATGTGTCCGTATGTGCAGCAAACGCAATGCGCGGCTGTTCACCAAGGGTACACCGCACAGCCCCTTTGCGTGTACGAACCGGTGAGTAACCATACTCGCGCAGCGTCTGCTCGATCATATCGGCCGCACCGTGCGTAAAACCAGTTGGAGAATCAATGGCGAGAAGCCGCTCTAGAAGGTCGATCGATTGCATAGGCGTAGGTTTGCAGTGATTCACAAACATACCAATCGCTATGGCACAGGTTAATCCCTACGACACTACACTCGGCAATGGACTTCGCGTTATCGTCTGTCCGGACCATTCTGCGCCAGTGGCCAACGTGACGGTGATGTATCGTGTTGGATCACATGATGAGCGCCGCGGCAAGACTGGTCTTGCCCACCTCTTTGAGCATCTAATGTTCGACAACGCAGCCCCGGGAAATGACAAACAGTATGACATCTACTGCACGAAATCCGGCGGCACCAACAATGCCTATACCACATTCGACTACACAACCTATCACATCGATCTACCGGCCAACAACATCGAAATGGGGTTCTGGTTGGAATCTGAGCGGATGCGCTCATTCCGCATAACGCAACACGCGCTACAAACCCAGCGATGCGTTGTTGTTGAAGAGATCAATCAGAATGTGAACAACCAGCCCTATGGTATCTGGCGTAGAGCTATGCAGGAGATCTCCTTCGCCCCCTCATCATCATACTCATGGGATGTGTATGGATATGAGAC
>JBILLF010000054.1:0-14568 GCA_044376225.1 Patescibacteria group bacterium
GAGAGACGAGTGACGAGTGACGAGAGACGAGTGACGAGTGACGAGTGACGAGTGACGAGTGACCTTTTCGTCTTTCAGTAATTCAGTAATTCAGTAACTCAGTAATTCAGTAATTCATCCTCACTCCTACATACACCATTCGCGGATCCATTGAGCCCCATGTCAGTGAGGCATCGAAGGAGGGAGCGAATGGGTTGTCAGCTCCGAGGACAGGAGTTTGCTGGATGAAGTTGGTGGCATTCTCCAGGCCCACGTAGAAGTCGTAGTTGCCAACGCGGCGGGTAAGCTGACCATTGATGCGCCACCAGGATGGGAATTCTCCACTGGCGTATGAGGGGTCGGAGGATCCTCTTATCACAGGGAGTCTGCCCGAGCCATTCCACGCAACAGTAAGGTCTGCCTGCCAGAGATTGTCCGACGTAGAAAACGAAACAGTGCTGAGAATGCGCATGCGGCTGGTCATGGGCTTCTGCTGCTCGATGCCGTTGAACGGGGCGATGATGTCCACCCAACGTCCGGCAAGGAGCAGATCCAAGCGCGGCACCGGCGAGTACTGCACCTGCGCCATCAGGTTGGAAGCATAGCTGATGCCGGTGAGATTGCCGATATGAACTTCTGATAGTGACCGATCGAAGTCGACCACGAGTTGGTTGGTGAAGCTGGTGTGATAAAACTCTGCGTCAAGTGTCAAGGGGCGTCCGCCAACTTCCAGATTTGCCGTGATCGATGCACCGGCGTTCCAGGCATCTTCCGGACGGAACGATGGATCGAAGACCATACGGCGGGAGTTGATATACGACGAGAGGTTCTCGGCAACCACGTTCGGAACGCGCCAGCCCCTTCCCGCTGAGGCACGAAATGACACAACATCGCTGATCGACCACTTCAGGTGCGCTCTTGGCACGAAGCGTCCTCCGTACATGTTGTGATGATCGTAGCGCATACCGATGAGTGCTGTGAGCGAAGTGGACGGTTGCAGCGTGACCTCGCCATATACGCCCGGCACACGCTCCTTGCGCGAGAAGCCATTCGTGAGCACCGACTCATCGACGTTGTCCAGGAGATACGAAAAGCCCGTAACAAGCTTGAACTCGTCACTAAATGGCAGAGCGGCAACTCCTCGTAGCTGAAGTGTCTGCTGATTGCTACCGGCATTACGAATTCCGAAGGTCGAGGTCTGATCGTGCGTGGCTCCGGAAAGCACCAGAGAAAACCCGCTGCCCTCCATATCCTCGATGGGATTCAGAAGACCAAACTTTACGAAGCCGTCGAGACGCGAGATGTCCGTGGTGATATCGTAGGAACCCCGCAGCGTTGAATCGGGGTGAACGTGCACATCTTCATGATGACCCAGCACACTCTGACCCGATTGGTACCGATCGCGTAGGCCGCGCACAAAAACCTGCCACTCGATCTCGTCGTTGTTGAAGTTCCACCGATGTACGGCATTGATCTGCCGAAACGTTGGCACGTCGGCAAACCCGTCGCCATTGTTGTCCATGGCCATGTCCATCATCCGCCCATGCACCATGGTCATGGTACTCAGCTCATCGGTAACCTGCTGAGCCCCGTAGAGATTCAGCTCATAGCGCTGCATCGTGTTGGCGTAGGCATTCACATACAGGGAAGGGGCTGTGCGCGGATTATGCATACAGATATTGATCTGACCCGTAACGGACTCGTAGCCGTTGGTAACGGTAGATGACCCCTTGGAAATGCTGATCGACTCCATGAACGGGCCCGGCACGTGGTCGAGCGCAAACGGCATCTCCACACCGCGGATCAGCGGTACGGCCTCGACAAGAAACTGGGTGTAGATACCACGTAGACCCAGAAGTTGGATCTGTTTGGCTCCGCTGACAGCGTCGGAAAAGGACACCTCGACTGACGGGTTCTTTTCGAATGACTCGGCAAGCGAGCAGCAGGCCGCCTTGTTCAGGTCCGACCGCGAGATCACCTCGGTGCGGATGGGCGCTTTCGTGATTCCGGTCTGCTCGGCCTCAACGGTAATGGCACTGCCAGCGCTGGGCTGAAGATCCACGATCACGGTATCACCAGATGGCCTGAGGGTCCGTGAGATGTAGCCTGGGGCGCGCACGACAAGCGAATCCGACGCTGCCGTACGCGCGAGCACGAACGAGCCGGTAGAATCAGTACTTGTGCCCCGAGAGGCCCCTTTCCAGAAGATCGTGGCCCCGATAATGGGGCGAACCACGCCGTAAATGTCAGGTCCGCGTACGACTCCGCTGATCCGCTGAGCACTGAGCGAAACTGACGCGAGGCACAGCAGAATGGAAGCGGTCGTTAAAAGCCGGTAACAAGCACGAACCTCGATAGATCCTCGTCCGGAATGCATGGCGCAATAGTACGGAAAACACTCCCGGATAGCAATAGTACGGAAAACACTCCCGGATAGTATATTGCTGCGCGATGAAACGCCTCACCCTCATCCTTGCCATCGTTGCATGTGTTCTCACGGCTCAGGCCGTGCAGATCACGCTGCAGTACTTCCAGGCAAAGTCTAATGGAAGTGCCATCGTCGTTGAGTGGAAGTCAACTGTTGAGGCCGATGTGGTTGCCTATGATGTGGAACGCGCTGGAGCGGACAACGTCTTTCGCTACGTTGGCAGCGTAAGTGCTAAGGGAAGCAACCAATCCTATTCGTACACCGATGAAGAGGCCTTTGGCAAGCGTGACGGTAATGATGGCACGGTAGCGAAGAACTACTTTACCTACCGCCTCAAGGTTGTTACGTCCGATAAAAACGCCAGCTATACAAACACCGTCGGTGTCGTCCACAACGTTAGTGGTATCAAACGCACGTGGGGAATGATCAAGGAGATGTTCCGCTGAGCAACGCCCTGCGTCTCTTCAGCGGTAGTGCGTCGCGAATGGGAGTTGTCCTGTTCGCGTTTTTGTTTTTTGCGCACCCGGTTGCCGCTGATGACGATCTTCCGGAGCGCTGTGGTGCCGGCGTGCAAAGCCGTCAAGACCGGATCCACGGTCTGATGGACGGCACGATCCAGGCCGTGCGTCCGATCCTGGCCACGTTTGTTGATTCGCCCAGCAAACGATTCCGCATCCATTTTGACACGACCGGGGCTGGAGCCGTCGATGCAACCGATTCGAGCGCCAACGGCATTCCGGATTACATCGACGAATGTATTGCTGCACTTGAGCACGCATGGGCTGTCGAGATCGACACGCTGGGATATCGGCCTCCGCCGGAGGATGGAGTGGACGGAGGGTCACCATCACTCGATGTGTATGTGCGGAATCTAGCGCCATCTGGATTCTACGGCATGGCCACTCCCGATCGACTGATCAGTCAAAGTCCAACCGATCGATGGACTTCGTACCTGGAGATTGACAACAACTACAGTGCAACCGACTCTACTTCAAATGGGAGACCATCATACACAACAACAGGTCTCGATGCACTTCGTATCACCTGCGCGCATGAGTTTCACCATGCCGTTCAAAACGGTTCATATGCCTTACTGAACCAGCAGAGAATGTTCTATGAACTGACGTCCACGTGGATGGAGATGCGATGCTGGCCGAAAGTACGCGATTGGGCCTTTTACGCATCAGCGGTGCTCAATCGCCCGTCCAATTGGCCCCTTTCACGAACCTCGAGCCAGAACGGCTACGTATGGGGCTGGTTTGGCAATGTCCTTGCAGAGCTCCCCGGCAATGTGATAAGAACAGCGTGGGAGAAAATTGGCAACCGTCAAACGCCATTTGCGGCATTGGTTGACGCGTGCGCTGAGAGTGGAACAACACTGGATGACGCGTTCTGTGTTGCTGCGGACGCTCTCTATCGAACCGGATCGCGTGGTGCAGGAAACACGATCCTTCCCGGAGCTGAGCTTCTGCCGGAACTGGCTGTCAATTCAACGTTTGACGTCGTCGGCTCGAGTTCCACGTTCACGGGGAATATCGCCCCCTTCGAGATCCTGGCCTTTCGGTTTAACCTGACCTCGTCATCTGGTGAGCGCGCGGCCGCAGATGCACTCCTGACGCTGAATGATGCGCAGATCTTCGCTTCAGATTCGCTCCGCGACCGGTTTCAGTCCTACGCGATCAGCATCACGCCGAGTCCTTCAGTGTCGGATGTGCCAATCTCGACAACCGGATGGGGCGCTCGCCTACAACCAGATGCTCACTGCCTCATTGTCGAGGGGATCACGCTGCTCGAAAGTGGCTCCGTGTTCCCGCAGCCTCTTGAGCTCGCGGCATCGCTGGATCTGTATGTGCCTATTCCCGGGGCATCCGTCGGTGAAGGGGTGCGGATATCGATACTGGACCTTGCCATGCGACCGGTGCAGGCAAACATCATCTCGCCGGTCAGTATCTATCAACGGAGGCTGGTAGCAACCGTACCAGTCAACAGAGATATTGCGCCAGGAACATATCTGCTGTTTGTCGATGATGGTGTGAGCACACCAGCAATGCATAAGATCTACATCCGATGAATGCCGTCCTCGAAATCGAGCAGCTTTCAAAACGATTTGCCCGACGTCAGGTCGTGAAAGACGTCAGCCTGAGACTTCAATCAGGCGAAGTCCTCGGAGTGATCGGAGCGAATGGATCCGGGAAGTCAACCCTCATCAAGATGATCGCTGGGCTTCTCCGTCCCGACAGCGGTGCGCTGCGGCTAACCGTCGATGGCGCTGTGATTCAATCGAAGCAGATTCATGAACATTGCGGACTTGTAGCCCCATACCTTGAACTCTACGATGAGTTCACCCCTGTTGAGTTACTGCAGCTCCATGCTGACCTCCATGGTCAGCTCTATGATGCGACGAGAACACACACACTCCTGGAGCAGTTTCAGCTTCAGGACGCCTCATCACGCCCGGTAAGGGGCTTCTCTAGCGGGATGCGTCAGCGCGTCGCTATCGCCCTTGCCCTGAGTCTACGTCCGCCCCTTCTCCTGTTCGACGAGCCCGGCGTTACGCTGGATGAAGCAGGCCGCACTAGCCTAGCGCAGTGCATCAACGATGCCCGGCACCTGGGATCGATCTTGATCCTTGCCACAAACGACGAGCGTGAACGGGGACTTTGTGATCGCGTCGTGCGAATGACCAATAACCTCTAGACTCTCCTCCCCCGCATTCGGTCTTCCTATTCCCCAAACTCACGGAAGCGGTAGCTAAAGGTGAGCAGCGCAACGCGGCGCAGCAGAACCGTGCTACGGTCCTCGGTGAAGACGTTTGAGAATGTTCTGTTTACGTCGTTGTTCTGGTTCAGCGCGTCACGCACGCTCAACTCCAGCTGACCGCGGTCACCATCGAAGAGGGACTGTTTGAGGGCCACATTCAGCAACGTGATGTTCTGATTGAAGCCGGCCGTAAGGCCTCCATTTCGGCGGTTTGATACATCAGCCGTTAGACGGCAACCCTTCCACACGGTCCAGGTGATGTTGGCCGATGCATTGGTTGACGAGAACCGGTTGTTAAAGTCACGCTGAAGTGAGTTAGAAACGCTACCACTGGAAAAGTCAGTGCTCACGGCCATGGTAAGCGTCTCACCAAGTTCGTACTCGGCCCACAGGCTTACGGATGCCTCTGGCGCTGTGGCCTCGTTGCGCGCTTGGTTGATCAGTCCAGGCGTCATCCCGTATCGGAGAGTGAAGTTCGTACCAAGCCTCAAAGGAAGCGTATCGACGCGGAATCCGAAGTATCCAGAGAGCTCCGATGAATACGCACCATCAAGATTCACAGGACGTGTCAGCTGAGCCCCCTGCAGCAAGGGTATTCCATCGACGACGGAGTCGCGTGCGGCGATGATCGTGCTCGTGCCGATGTAGTCCCCTGTCATGCCGACATTCATCGAGATGTAGCCCCATCCGTCGATTGATGGAATAGAGGTGTGATAGAAGCCACGCAGAGTGTGCGTGACGGACTGGCGCAGATCCGGCGTTCCGATCGAGAGCAGCAGCGGATTGGAATTGTCCAGAACGTTCTGCATCTGCGTGATCGTCGGAAGATCGGTGGTCATGGAATATCCGGCTTCGGCGTAGCCGTCGTCCATGCTGTTGAACGTAAAGGACACCCATGGCAGAACGTTGCGAAAAACCTTTGAGGTGGACGTCGTCGATGGAAAGGTACTGCGACCACTGAGATCGGCCGCCTGGAACTGCAGGCCGGACGAGATGCGCACCGTGGAGTCATGCCAGATGTAAGCGATGCTCGACGTTAGACGCGACAGATCCTGTTCAAAAGCATTCGAGAGCGCCGTGTCGAGCTGTGTGTAGGCCCCCAGCGGAATCGGTGCAATCCGCGTTCGCCGATCAGCCGTTGATGTTAGCAGTTCACCATTTGCCGAGAGTGTCAACTCGCTCCGCTCTGAAAGGGGCTCCGTGTAGGAGATCTTAGGCGCAAGCTGTACACGCTCGTCGTTCTGCGTGCCACGCTGATCAGTCGTGTCAGAGGTCTGCTGCATGGCAACGCTACCAGCAAGCGCGTTGAGCCTGTTCGTCCAGTCCGTTGCTGAACGGTTCAGAGCTGCTTCGATCTCAAAGCTGCGACGGGGCTTGGCAAAGCGGTGCCGCAGATTCATGCTGGCCGAGATCGTCGAGCCATCGGATTCACTACCAGACTGGGAGCTATTGGTGCTGAGTGTATCGGCACGATTGGTGGTTGTGCCGGTAAATCGGGAATCCGTCGTGGCATGATTGAACCGAAAACTTGTGCCCACTGAAAGCTGCGAACTGCTGTCAAGGTCGATCTTCGTATTCAACCGCACGCTATGGCTCGTAGCAGTGCGCACCGAAGTATCGGCCTGCCGGAAGCGCTGATCGGCAAGCTCAGGCGTGACGAACTGCCGAAGTAACGACGTTGCGACATCGGTGACGCGGTTTCGTGCGGTGTACGAGCCCGTTACCTTGACCGGACCCTTGGTATTGGCGAATGTCGTCGCCACCGATTGGGTCTGTGTGATCCCCTGCTGCTCGGAATCAAAGAAATCGTCAAATGCCCCATCGTTGACGATCACCATTGAGTTGCCGTCCTTGGATGCGGACTCCGGGCCAACGGCACGGAACACATCGTTGAAGTCAAAACTCTGGTTGTTGATGTTGTTGGCCATAGCCAGCACGGAGATTCGATAGGTCGAATCGAACCTGTTGAAGCTTCCCGATCCCTGATAACGGCCCTGCAGACCATACCCTGCCTGCGTTTTGCCGAAGTACCCAAATCGCTTGTCCTGCTGTGTAACGATATTGATGGTCTTAGTGGTCGATTGTTCGTCGGCACCGGTGAACTGGGCCGCCTCACTCTTGGTATCGTAGATCTGTACTTTATCTACAATGTCAGCCGGCAGATTGGCAAGTGTGGACATCGCGTCGGCACCGAAGAATGATAGCCCGTCCACGAGTACCTTGTCAACCTCTTCTCCGAAGGCTCTGATCTTTCCGCCGTCAAATGCAACTCCGGGCAACTGCTTAACGAGCTTATCGGCATCAGCGTCGGGAGCAACCCTGAACGCCAGCGCATCATATTCGGTCGTGTCGCCCTTCTGCATTGTCCGCAGCCGGTTCTGGGTTACTAGCACACCAGTACCAATGACCGTGGTTTCTACCAGCGCGATCGTATCGAGCTCGCCCCCTGTACTCTCGATCGAGATGGTGTCTTGAAAGGGGCGAAACCCGATGTAGCTCACGCGGATCGTCGCACGCCCGCCTGAAACTCCCCGCACGACGAAGCGTCCGCGCCGGTCAGTAATGGCTCCGCTCGAGATCGTGTCACCCACACGCGTTACCACCACCGTCGCACCGAACAATCCGCGCCGTGCGGCACTGTCAACGATGGTGCCCCGCAGCTCACGACGCTGGGCTGCAGTCATGACATGAACAAAGATCAAAGCCACCAGTACCGGCTTCACATTCCGCATTATTCCTCATTCAGAGTTACGTTCAAACTCGCTAAAACGACGTCCCAGTTGCTGGCTCTGTTTCGTGCAGGCGATAACTGAACGTCAGCAGAATGACGCGACGAAGCACCATCGCCATGCGATCTTCGGTGAACGCATCAGTGAATAGCCGTGATACCGCATTGCCTTGGTTGAGAGCGTCACGAATCGTCAGGCGCAGGAGTCCGCGCTGATTAGCAAAGACGTGCCCCTCAAGTGTACAATTCAGCAGGAGAATATTTTGATCATACGCTTCACCGGATACGTCCAGATTCCTACTCCTAACATCCATCAGTAACGTCATACCGTGCGGCAGAGTTAGGGAGAATTCGCCGTTGAAAGAGAAATTCGAGAAGGTGTTGTCGAGGTCTGTCTGAGTTGAGTTATCTACCCCACCGCCACGAAAGCCAACCCCTGCACCAACACTCAGGTAGCTCGTGATATCACAATCGAGGTGCCCCTGTATGAACCCGGCAACTGACATCGCCTCATTTCGAACTCCATTGATCAAACCAGGGATTCTTCGAAAGGATGCCTCCACATTCACGTTAGCACGTAGTGGCAGTGTATCGATGCGACACCCGAAATACCCCGACAGACTTGATGAAATCGCACCTTCAAGATTGACTGGACGAAAGTATTGAACACCCCGTTCGAGAAACAGATCATCAATGACGGTGTCACTCTTCGGAAGTATTGTTCTTCTGCCGATGTAATCTGACATATACTCGAAACGGGCCGAGGCGAAGGTAAGTCCATCCCATGCTGGAATAGTACGTCGATACGACGTTTGTATGGAGTGCCTCAGTGCTTGCTTCAGGTCGGGAGTGCCCCGTGAGATCAACAGTGGATTTGAATTGTCAACAGCATTTTGCATCTGATCAATTGACGGCAGATCTGCCATCATTGCATAGGAGAGTTGTACGGTCTCTTCAGGATGCCAACTTGTTAAGAGTGAGAAACGAGGCAGGATGTTGCGAAACCGACGGGTTGTCGACAACCTATATGGGAACTGACTTTCACCATCTAGCACAGTCTGTCGGTACTCAAGACCAGACACCAAACTTGTCGTTGCATCACTCCATGTGTAAATGGCTGAAGTTCCAAGTTGTGATAGCTTCTGAGTGAAATATCCTGAGAGAGTTGAATCCACTCGTGTAAATGTTTGACTTCCGAACTGAGCGCTTCGTATCAACCGATCCATGCGGAGTTCGGAGCTCTCCATCGCGATCACCAGTTTCAGATCACTGTGATCTCCCAATGGTTCAGAGAATGTGAACTGAGGTTTGAACCTATTCTCAGCTTCATTGCGTTTTCCTCTCTGGTTGATGGTATCACCGAGATCCGGCCTTGAACCTGAAACTCCTAACGAAGTGAGTGCATCAAGGACACCAGCAGATGAACGCCAAACCCCCATTTCGAATGATGCGTAGCGCCGCGGACGTCCTAGAAGACGGTAATAGCCCAGTTCGCCGAAGAGATCAGTTCCGTCAACGCTGCTGGTTGATCTGGATACAGTCGAATTGAGAGTTTCTTTCGAGAACAATGTCAATCCGCTACGTTCGGTCGTTGAAGTGCCGGAGTTGAGTCTGAAACTCGTGCCGACAAGAAGCTTCGAATTTGAATCAATATCGACGTTCGCTTCCAGGCGGAATCGGTGGCTCGCTGAAGTCGTTTGTGATGTATCACGCTGACGGAAAATCTCTCCGGAAAACGAGCTAGCAACATACTGTCGATCAAACGCAGTCAACGCATCAACTGTGTGTTCATACATCGAATACGACAGACCGACTTTGATTGGTCCTCGTACATTGGACATCATTGTTGCAAACGACCGGGTCTGCGCGATACCAGGTTCCTGGCTACCAAACAGCGCATCGATGGCTCCCGAGCTGGTCACCGCAGGTATGCCCCCTGCTTCATACATCATCTCAGAATTCAAAGCTTGAACGCCATCAGCAAAGGCTACGTTCTGGTCATTCGTGTTGTTCGTAGCCGCCTGGACGGATATTCTTAGGGAAGAATCAAACCTGGTGGCATTACCAGAACCCATATAGCGTGATTCTGGCCCTATTGCGCCACTGAGTGCGCCATAGATCTCGCGGCCTCTGCTTCCAGTAGTAACGATATTGACAGTCATTGCAACCGCCAACTCACGGACACCAGTGAAAGCGGACCTTTCACTCTGCGTACTGTACACCTGCACCCTGTCGATGATATCCGCAGGGATGCTCCGAAGAGTAGTCGTTACGTCCTCCCAATAGAAGATAGCGCCATCAACAAGGACCCGATCAACCGGCTTCCCAAAGGCCCCTAGCGCGCCATCAAAACTGGATATACCGGGCAGCTGCGATATGAAATCGTAGGCATCGTCGTCCGGAGCGACGTCGACGGCCCCGGCAAGAAACTCAGTTGTGTCAGAACGTTGAAGCGTCTGCTGCAAAACATCATTGCGAACTTCGACACCATCATGCGTCGCATCAGCATGAGGTCGCAGTGTTGTGACGGGCTTCGATGGCCAGTGGAATCCACGCGTGGCATGGTTTCCAAACACACTCACAGATGCAAAGCAGCACTGGGATGCGACAACTCCGATAAGCAATGTCAGCCAACTTCGGGTCATGACAAATGCAAAAGAAATGGGCGCATACACGACCCGGGATTCGTCCGAGAGCGAATATGCGCCCAGCATATACTGTCGAGTATTGAGTTACGGCTTTGCTGGTGCGTTCTGGAAGACGGGGCTCGTAGACTCCTGAACGAAGCCATAGGCGCGCAGATCAACATCCGGATTATCCGGATGCGAGGTCTTGAACTTGACACCACCGCTATAGTTGCCCTTCGCTGATGGAACAAGCTTCGCGATGATCTCAAGCTTACCCTTGGCCTTAACTGTGACACGTCCAGTGTGGTTGACGACCAATCCACCATCGGTCTGCCAATCGGATACGGTAACGTCTGTATCCGAGTTGTTCGTCATCTCTACCTTGGAGGTGGTCTCTACGCCAACCTTCAAATCATTGAATGCGAAGTACATCGAGGGTGTGAACGAGATCTCGCGCTGCACATCGGCCTTCAGCCAGAGGTACCCGGTGCGGACGTTCGTATCAGCTCCGCTCGAGACGGCCTTGCCACTTGCACGAAACTCCTTAAGAGCGTCGTTGCCAGCAAGATCTGCCCATGAGAGTGTGATGCTTTTGGTAAGAGCACCGGACTGCGTCGGGGAGATATTCAGCTTGACCTTCATGGTACTTACTTCGCCCGGCTTGAGGTCATACTTATCCGGATCGGTCTTGGTGCATCCACAGCCGGGACGCACTTCGGTGATGCGCAAAGCACGGTCACCGGTGTTCTTCATCTGAATGGTCGCTTCGAGGTGACCTTCTTTCGGGGGCTTTACCTTACCCCAGTCGTAGGTATCGCCACCAACGACTTCAAGTTTTGCCTGAGCAGACGCCGATACCGCGGCAAAAACGGCAACAGCCAGACTGAGCAGTAAGCGGTTGAGCATGGTGAAAACTCCAAACAAAAAAATGTGGTGCAGGTTGAGCGCTCTTGGACGATCTGAGAACAAATATAGTATTGACGCTGCTATCGCCCCTTCATAAGCCGAACGCCGAAACTTACGTCGAACATCCGCCACGGATGGAGACTGGACAAACTCGTGATCGAATACCCCAACTGGATGGTTGGCTCAAGATAGTACCCCATGGAAAGGGGCACGTCGTACCCTGCCGATAGGTATGGCTCCAGAACCATAGATGCGGCGTCGTCGAGTCCTGTCGTTGGCAAAACGTGTTCACGGGATCCATCCATAAATGCAGCATCAGATGGCCCGACGACGATCTCCCGATTAGTAATGGCCGACGACACGAGGACATTGCCGCGAAGTCCACCCATCAGCATGAGCATTGTCGACCCAATGCGCTGACGAAACTCCGCAGAAACCTGCAGATGGGTGAGGTTCGCATTGAGGATGTACTGGGTCGAAAGGGGCTGACCCACAGCACGTGGGTAGGTCAACACGGGTGCCGCAAACTCGGCAGACTGCGATTGCAGGCCAATCCGGAAGGCAGCGGACTGTCGCGACGCAAACCAGTACTCGGCCAGGAGCCCAATTCTAATAGGCATTGATGAGCCTTTGCTATATGTGCAGCACGGGTCCGCGATGTCCTTCTCGAGGTATGGCAACGTTCCGTTATGCGTGGCGAGCCCCATTCCGGCCTCGATTCCAACGAACATTTTTGGAGCCTCATAGGGACGTCGAAGTGTAGGCTGCCAATCGAATCCCTGCGCGCTGAGTTCAGAAGCCAGCAAGAGCAGAGCAGCGATAATCACAGACCATTTCATCGCTGCACCACAAGCGGAATCGTATGCATGCCGTCACCCATGCGCACAACAACGGCATAGGCGGCAGGGGTCAACTTGGACACATCAATTGAAGCGGTAGTGACGCCGTCACTGCACACAACCTGCACCGTCTCAGTGCACGGCCGACCAAATGCGTCGAGCACGTCGACCGTTGCCATATTGCCCTGCTTAGCTATCACAGCCACGGTCGCAACATCGAACGCCGGGTTTGGCAGCACGCCTGCTCGGAAGGACTTCATAGCTCCGGTGACAGTCTTGTAGGAGAGTCCGCACACCGAGTCAATCGAGACTCGCCCTTCACGAGTTCGTAGTGGCATCAGATCCGGGCATTGGCCACTACCTATGGTGCTGATGTCAGGGTCGACAACAACCCGTGTCCAGGCAGAGTCTCCAAGAAACAGCCGCATTTGCAACGTGATCAGGATGTCCGATGAGCCAAGGCCCGCATCGTCTCGAATAGTCACAACGGCACCACGTTGACGTGGTTGAACAGACACAAGGGCGTTAGAGCTGGCTGTTTCGAAAGATCGCACGGCGGAGATCTGCGCAACACTGGGATTGAAGTCCAACACGATGGATGCTCTTTGAAGTCCAAGAGCCGTTCCCATGCTAAGTACAACGGGTACATTCACCACCGAACCCGGACGTGCAGACACATCGCCGGGGATGGATATCGCGAGCGTATCAGCAGTACGAGCTGTCGAGGTAAAGGCAATTGAACGAGTACGCTCGTTGCCTGAAAGATGCAGAATGATCTCCCCACTAACGCGTCCAGCCGTAGAAGGCCGATATCGGCATTGAAGCGTCCGCGATGCCCCCGCTAGCAAGATAAACTGCTGCGGATCAACGCTAAGGCCCACGTCAGGGGGCGTAACATCAATCGAATCAACCCGAACATCCGTACCGCCGGTATTGGTTATCTCTATGTTCGTGATCGACTCATCCGAACAATTAGCCCCAACGAACACTGGCCCCAGTGCCAATAGTTCTGGTGTAACGCGCATCACCGATTGGGCACGGCCGACAATAACGAACGACCGTCGCACCGCCGAGTCTGGCACAGGTCCAAAACCACGGCGTGCAAGATCGGTCAGAAGATCAATGCGCGCAGTGTACTCACCATTCTTTGGCGGTGTAAACGCGATAACGAGCGTGTCGGCATCCGCGACGTTGATCGAGCGTATTGGCCGTGAAACCGAATAAGCACCTTCCCCCTTGATCGCTGTGACGCTAACGGTATCGACGTGGACTGGCACGTTACCGACGTTGCGCATTTGGATGGCCACCTTGATACGAGATGTCGCCGGCACCTCGCCGACGAACACCGTATCTGAGGTGGTAAGAACTACCTTGCCGACACCAAGGACGGCCGCTGATGTGAGTTCTATCTGCTGCTCAACGCCGATGCCAGAGATTCGGGTTGTGACGATGGTATCCCGTGCATTGTCAGGATTTGTATACCGGAGCTCAAAGTCCGCCTTGTCAATTCCGCGATCCCTCGGACGATACGAGATTTGCCAATCGATAGTGCCTCGTTCAGAAAACTCGACAAACGGGAATGTGTCAACGTCGATCTCCTTCGGACCAAGGGCGGGAGTGCGGAGCTTCAAAGTCTGAGACGCAATGCCAAACCTAACTGGCAAGAGATTCTGAACCGTATAGGTGATCCGTCGTGGCGCGGGTGCCTGAGTATAGACGCTATCAAATCGAACGTTCCTCTGCACCGTCCCAATCACATTCCCCGTTTTGAGTCCACGCAGGATCAGGATTTTTTGCTGAAGGGGGCGTTGCGATGGCCAAACAACAACATCAAGCACCAGTCGCACCTCGGCTAGAGAATCAGCCGGGAAGAACGCAAAATCTGCACGATAGCGGACGTTCAGGGACTTGGTTGCCTGAGAGGCAATGTCATCAGTTCCGAACAAGCCCTCGAACTCACTGACGACGGGAGATTGCTGTCCCAACATGTCCGTGCGAGAAGGGATGATACGGACCGTAGAATCGGTGGCATTCCGAACGGTGAAGGATCGTGTGACTGCACGATTGATCGACGTCACACCGAAGACAATGACTGTGTCGGCCTTGCTGGACTCGTCGATGTAGATCTCAACCTGTGCATGTGCCCGGACTAGGCCAAGCACAACGACAGCAATGAGGATCAACCATTGGCGCATTGGTGCACCGGCCGTCTCACAGCCCGATCCACGAACGGTAGACCGAGAGGAGTTGTGACGTGAAAAATCCCAAAACGATGCTGGCCGCGGCTGTTGCCACCAGCGT
>JBILLF010000055.1:0-14557 GCA_044376225.1 Patescibacteria group bacterium
GGCCGACGTTACAACGAAGACGCCTCTCGGTAATCATTATAACCTTGGCATGAAGTGCGTCATCAACGGCCAGGACGTATCGGTTGGTAACGTTAAGGACATGTCGTGGACCTTTGCCCAGATTATCGAGCGCGCCAGCTACGGCGTCACCCTCTATCCTGGAGACGTGATCGGCAGCGGGACATGCGGCACCGGTTGCTTCCTCGAACTCAATGGTAGCAAAGTCTACGATCCCGCCTGGTGGCTCAAGCCTGGCGATGTGGTCACGTGTTCGATCGACCGACTAGGTGATCTGGTAAACACGGTTGTTTTGGACGAGTGAGAAGCCTTAAGGAGGCGTAGGCGAGCCGCTCTGCATGATGATCCAATTCGTCCCGTCGGAAACCAGCGTCGCCCAAGCGCCGTCAGTAGCTGGCAGGATAGCTGTGCCGGCAGCACCTCCGGTCAAGGGAACAACATTCGATGCGTTGGAGCTTACTGACCGGTTCTCGGTGGTTTTCATCATAATCTCCCTGTGCTTGTAGGTCGAAGCGCTGGGCAGCGTCACCGTCGTGTTTCCAGTGGATCGTTCAAAGACAATCCAACTATCTTCTGGAGCGACTGACGGAGACGAGGCTGATGTTTTGAGCACAACTCGTCCGAGTGAGCCATTGAGGCGTATCCAATCATCCTCGAAATTGCCAACGATGAGTGGGTTGGTACTGCTGCGGTTATCAATCACTAGGTAGTTGCTTTCAACATCAATGATGCCTCCCGTGCTGCCAACATCGTTGATAAAGCCGGTTGCGCCCTCAGGGGTTTCTGAGGCAACTTTAATGCCTATGATGATATTCCCAGATCCCGAAGAGATCTTGTTGCCTGCCATGGATCCGACGATGATGTTTCTTGATCCAGACGTCAGATCAGCAGCCGTCGTATAGACTGACGAACCTACAATCGATCCGAGAACAATATTGCTGTTTCCTGAGACACGATTGTTGCCCATTGCTTGATGTCCAATGGCAATATTGGACGTTCCATCCGACGATGCACCGAATCGTATCGCACTTGATCCAATGGCAATGTTTGTCTGCCCCTGGTTTCGATCCACCGTCGAAGCTTGAAGCGCGTAGTGACCAATGGCTATGTCTCCCGCTGCGCCTTCATCGTACCGATGGGCTTCAGTTCCGATGGCGATATGGCTTTGTCCGTATAAACCGGAGTTAACACCCAAGAACTCCAGAGCGCGGGTTCCTATGGCGATATGACTAATGTTGTTCTGGACGTCGTTGAAACTCTTCAAGGCGTCGACTCCCAGTCCGATACTGTAGCTTCCCCAGCTCTGCGATTGCATTACAGCATCTGTTAGGTCATCCAGTGAAGCGGCCCCACCTGCAGACGACCATGACAGAGTACCGCTACCATTCGTTGAAAGGACCTGCCCCACTGTACCATCGCTAGATGGAAAGGTTAGCGAGTAACTGCCACCCGATGAGGCATTCAGAGTTAAGGCACCTGAGCCACGACGAAGTTGGATGGCATTGTTAGCCGACTGAGCCGTAACCACCACGCTGCAGACCACGGCACAGAGAAGCGCAGCTAATAGATTCTTCATCATAACTCTCCTTGTTGTATACCTGGTTATTCAGGAAATCACACAACAGTATGGAGAAAACTCTGGTTTGACGTCAAAGCTGCCCTAACATCTTCTTTATTCACTCACTAGCGCGTTACCATAACGGCGCATTGAGCGCGAACATTGGGACCCCAGAGTTGCACACCGTAAAGACCAGGAGCAAGCATAGACGAACGGTGAATCTGCAGTGGCAGGGGACCGTGATGATAGCCGTGGGCTATCTGAACTCCACGAAGATCGACGAGATTCCACATGGTCTGCTCACTAGGCCAGTCTTGCGCTTCAACTTCGATGATGCCATTATAAACGACGGCTCTGATCTTCAGGCTTTGTGCTAGCTGCGAGGCATCATCGGATACAGACACTGGCTCGTCTAATGCATAGAGACCCGTGGTCGCTGCAAGGTACACGCGGCGTGATGTCGGGTCACAGCGGATCACCCAACAGTTGCGCAGGGTATCGCCGAGTTCGTTCTTACCCCAGGGTACATCGGTGATCTGAGACCATGTAGTGCCGCCATCAGGGGAACGAAACATCAGCCCATCACCTACGATGGACGTCGGAGTATTGTCGACCCGGAAGCCCCCTACAAAGACCTCGTCGTTGCCGTTCGTGGTACGAACGTCAACGGCCCACAGGCTGGTATCGGCAAAGGCGATTCGGTTCCATGATGCTCCGCCATCGGTGGTCTTGAGTATGCCGCCGTTGTTCTTGATGTTCTGGGCAATGATGATCGTCACTACGGCGTAACCTGTCATAGGGTCACGAGGTGAGAACACGATCTTGGGGATCTCGCTATCGCTGCGGATGGTCAGATTGCCGTCCAATACCGGCACGCGCCTCCACGTTCGGCCAGAATCATCCGAGCGGAAGATCTGACCGCCAACGGCGCCGACGAAGAGTATGTTCGTACTGTCCGGTCGGATGGCCATGGTACACAGCCTTCCGGTCAGCTGACCGGGAATCACACTGATACTATCCCATGTGATGCCATTGTCACTGCTGCGCCAAATACCATTGCTCGTAGAGCCACGCGCTGCGTACAGAAGACCGGGACGTGAAGGATCTTCGACAATCGCCTCCGAGATGTACCACATCCGGGCATTGTTGACTGTATCGGCTAGGGCTCGCTGCCAGTTCGTCCCGCCATCGGAGCTGCGCTTGATACCGTCGAAGTTGAAGCCGCCGATCATGATCACGCCGGTGTCGGCTTTCGACACGACGACCGACGTCAGGAAGTTCGGGGCATTGATATCACCCGTTTCTACGGTTCTCCACGTTAGGCCACGATCGTCCGAGCGGAACAGCTGATTGGCCCAGTTGCCGACGTAGAGTTTGTTTGGGTCCTTAGGATTGAGGACCACCGTGTGCGAAAGAGTCGGGCTCAGGAGGGTCCACGTCTGAGCGCTAGCCTCACGAGCCACCAACCCGATGACCGACCACAGGCAAATTCGGACGAACACATGAATGTGCATGCGGGGCACCTCAGGCCAAGTGGATTTACCGCTGAATGAGTGCCGTCGATACGCCATCACGCTGCGTAACACGAACTACGTACGTGCCGGCAGTGAAGTCAGCTGTGCTGATACGTTCTTCCGACATTCCAGTCAGGGGGCCAGAAGCAACAGGTTCGCCAAGGAGATTAAGGACTGCGTATGAAGATGGCTGACCATCCTCGGTTTTGATCAGGATCGACGTCGGTGTTGCTCGGATAGATGCCGTTGACGAAGTAGAAGTTGACCGGATCGATGTCACGGCCGTTGATCGGTAAGCACCAACCTCCGTAGCCATGATCACTTCATTGGGACCGCCGCCGACCGATGCGACGGCGAACCCCCAGATATTGGCGGCCACTTCACCCAGCTCATTTTCAGTCCAATCAACCTTCGATAGGTTCTGCCATGTGGCACCACCGTCGGGTGAGCGCCAGACGATTGAGTCGCCCTTGATGACCTTGTCGGAAAGAGCCCCTTGACCTCCGCCAATGAAGATCTCGTCACCGCTCTTGGTAGGGAAGACCTCTATGGACTGTAGAGCGGTATCACGGAACTTCCGCGTCGGCCATGTCAGCCCATAATCATCACTGATCATCAGACCGGCGTTACCAACATTCGCGCTGATGGCAAACTGGCCGATAGCATAGACGCGACCCGGTACTGTTGGACTCCAGCGGATCTGCACGGCATCGCAGTCGGGATGGCCGGCGATCGACGCTCCGGAAGATGCCCACGTGCGGCCGCCGTTAGTGGATCGGTAGATCGTTGAAGGACGGCCGCCGGCTAGCATAATGTGTGCACTGTCTTTCTGAGGACAGATTGCCAAGGACTTCATTCGTGCGCTACTGGAGGTTACTGGTATGGATCCAAGCGAATCCCACCTCGCCCCTTTACTCGTACTCCGATACACCGCGGCCGGGTATGAGCGAACGATGTACACTGTATCAGAATTACGCGGATTGAAAGCGATGCTGCCGTTGCTGTAGATCTCGAATCGATTGCCATCAGGGTCGCTCAGGACGTTCTGCCATGTGATTCCGCCATCGGTCGAACGGTCAACACCGTTGAAGTTAACGCCGCCGGCAAGCAGCACGTTGGTATCTCCCGGGTTGTAGACAAGCGCCGAGATCTGAGAGATGCCACCCATCTCGCCGATGCTGAGCTCGAGCCATGTTGCACCCGCATCTGTGCTGAGAAGCCCGGTCCGTGAGTAACAGCCAGCCAACAGTGAAGAGGGATTCTGAGGGTTCGAGGTGATCGAAAAGATCGCTCGCTGCGGGATTGCCTGTAGCCACTCCTGAGCCGTTAGGGGCAGTGAGCAGAGGGTGAGGGCGCTGATCAGAACAATGCGGACGACTCGCGTCATAGAAGTATCTCCTGGTCGGGCTGTGTTCACAAACAAAAGGGGCCCCCGGTACGATCCGGTGGCCCCAATGTTACGAATTTTCTATGGTGTTAAGGGACTTGAATCCTCTTAGCGAACCACCACAAATGACTTCATTGTACGCTTGCCATCAACAACAAGGGCGAGGTTGTATGTGCCCGTGGCATATGTGGAGGCATCGACATTGACGCCGTGCAGGCCGCTGTTCAGCGACTGTGTGTACACCGTGGCCAGCTTGTTGCCGATCATGTCAAACACTTCCATCGTGACAATGGCCGGACGATCCAGGGTGAATGTCACTTCAGCTGTGCCGGAGACCGGGTTTGGAGCAACGTTGTTGAAGCGGAAATCGTAGCGAAGCTCATCTTCAACACCTGCCGTCGATGGATTCACCATGGCGAAGTCCACAGCGCAGGAATTGTTGTACATGATCTGGAAAACCTCGCGTGGCAGCAACGTTGGGATTGCGCCGGTGTTTGTGCCGATCATCCGGATGACTGGAATCTTCTCAAGTGAAGGCACAATCTCTGGGATATACGTGCGGTAGGTATGGTCCTTATCATCCGTGCAATTGATTGCACTTGTCCACTGACTTGAGTTCATCGGACGACTCGTGATGAACAGATCCGTATCGAAGTTTTCTACGTACGGTTCAACTTCATTGTACGTGCCATTGGCGGACTGGAAGCGGCGAACTGCTGTGAAGGTGTTTTTGCGATCTGGATTCTGATCGACGTACTTGACGACCAAGTTGGCATTGTCTGCAGTGCGGGCAACTTGGATCTCGTGACCACGACCATTGGCAGCCACGACAATAGCTGGTGCACCGATGGCCTGTGAGATCGAGTCCTGCGTTGAAACGGCATCGATGGAGAGGGAGTTCAAATTCGCCACTTCATTGAGGGTCCATGTGCCGTTCTTGTAGGCAGCCTCAACAATGTTGTAGCCAAGGATCGAATCCAACGAGCCCTGCTGTGACTGGCTGGCGATACCGTACAGGTACCGGAAGAAAAACGAATAGCTGTCAGGTCCCGTGACGATGAAAGAACCGCCATCATAGGGGGAGAGGCCAGGCTGAAAACCGAGATCACCACCGCGCGTCTTCGCATACTCGTCGAGAAGATCTGTTGGCAGTGTGTTGAGGTCGCCCCATGTCTTGCCATTATCGCTTGACTTCGAGACCTGCACGGAACGACGGTTGTCCGGATCATCGCTTGGGATGTTGTTGAAGCAAGCATACACTCCACCGTCAGCATCACCCGAAATCAACATTGGAGCGTTGTACGAGGAGCTAGGGGATTCGCTAGCACGGAACTTTTCAACTGCCCATGCTGAAGGCATCGTTGGAACCTGAGTGTAGTCCTCGACGACCAAGTTGAAGTTGAAGTAACCGTAAGCGCCATACTGAGCACCGTCAGGATTCAGCATGCCGGCATAGTGCATACCACCGTTAGCGTTATCGCCGTGAAGGTCACCAAACTGTAGGTCATATCCTGTACCTGGGCGTTCCTGGTCACTGAGTGGAAGCTCATACTCGCCAGCTGCGGTCCGATTCCAGAGTGTCATACCACCGTAGCTCAGCGCTGGGATTGGGTACTTGATGCAGTAGATGCTCACGGGGAACTTTGACGCATCGGTTCCGTCGTCCGGATTTACCCAACCGAAAGTGGGCATGCCAACGAACATGTCTGACGTGCTCTTGATGATGTCAAACGTCCACGATTTGCCGTCGTTTGTCGAACGCATGATGCCGATGTCAACGCCGGAAATGTTGCTGGTGATGACGGCCTTGTTGCGCGCAAGGTTCAGCGTGTTCGATTTTGGATCATATCGGAGGATGTCATTCGATGCAACACCGAATGGCCAGTAGTGGAACTGGCTACGCACATCCGATGAAAAGATGCGTCGGAAGGTGACGGCCTGTGTGCCGTCTTCGGTCTTTTCGATGGACGCTGCGGGTGTAACGTCTGCAGCAGTAAGTCGCAGAGGAATCTGCACCGTTTGGCGCGGATTTGGCTCCGGACGGGATGAGATCTGCGCAAACGTCTGTGCTACCGAGGCAAGGACGAAGGCGGCAAAAACCACATTGTTCATGGTAAGGGCTCCGGTTAAAAACGAAAGTGTTTTTTAGGTCAAAATTGGTTGGGAAGATACGGATTCTCAGAGCGATTACCGTGCCCTCGGTCGGTGCCGTAATCCATGATAAATTTGCATCCCGCTCTTCTGGCGGGCATCACCAACACGACACAACAGCATTCCACCCATGAATAGCGCAGACATCCAAAAGTTACTTGAGTCCATCATTGACCCCGACCTCGGTAAGACGCTCGGTAACCTCTCAGCCATCCACTCCGTCGAGATCGCAGGCACCCGCGTCCGGGTTTTTCTCGAAGCCATCGGCCCCCTTCAATGGGTGGCCCGGCGGCTGGATCACGATTGCAAGGCCATCATTCATGCCAACTACCCAGGGGCCGATGTCGAGGTACTGGTTCGCGAAAAGGTCGTCGACGTCAAGCGCTCGCCTTCGCTTTCCGGCGTAAAGAACCTGATCGCCGTCTCCTCCGGTAAAGGGGGCGTAGGCAAGTCGACCATGGCGGCCAACCTAGCAGCTGCGCTTGCCCAGCGCGGAGCTCGTGTCGGACTGCTTGACGCTGACATTTATGGCCCATCTCAGCCGACCATGTATGGTCTTGCCGACCAGTCCATGCGTGCCGAGAAGTCCCCTGACGGTAAGATCATTGGCTATCCCAATGAAGCTTTCGGCGTAAAGATCGCCTCGATCGGCTTCGTTATGGAGCGAGACCAGGCCGCCATCCTGCGGGGCCCGATGCTGGCCGGTTACTTCACGATGCTCGTTGAACAAATCGTCTGGGGCGATCTGGACTTTCTGATCTTCGACCTTCCGCCGGGCACTGGTGACATTCAGCTTACGCTCACGCAGCGCATTCCGCTCACTGGTGCCGTGGTGATCACCACCCCGCAGGAGATCGCCTTAGCCGATGTGCGTCGCTCGATCCAAATGTTCGAAAAGGTCCACGTAAACGTATTGGGCGTAATCGAAAACATGAGCTACTTCGTCCCACCGGATCTCCCCGATCGTCGCTATTACATTTTCGGAGAAGGGGGCGGACGTTCCGTGGCTGAGCAGTACCGCGTGCCGTTTCTTGGTGAAGTCCCCATCGACGTCCGCGTGCGAGAGGGGGCTGATAGTGGATTCCCATTCGTGCTTGACCCAGAGTCCGGTTCAATGGGGGATGCCTTCCGGGAGGTAGCTGAGCGTGTTGCCCGCCAGATCCGCATCGCCAATGCTTCCGCCCTTGATTCGAAGCTCGAGATTGATCTATGACCGAAGAGCAGCAACGGCGTTTTGACGACGTGCTTGTGAAGGTCCGACCATTCCTTGCCGCCGACAACGGAGACATCGAGATCGTGTCTTTCGATGCCGCCACTGGTGTGCTCGAACTCCGCTTTCTTGGTGCATGCCGAAGCTGCGCAATGTCAGCCATGACGTTGCGGGCAGGCATAGAGCGTGTTGTGCGGCGGAGCCTTCCGGAAGTTCGTCGCGTGGAAGCTGTTCCGTAATCCAAGCCGATTCCGTAGATTTGTCGTTCTGAGCAATCACGCTCGGGCAGTTAGCTCAGTTGGTTCAGAGCATCTGCCTTACAAGCAGAGGGTCGGGGGTTCAAATCCCTCACTGCCCACTCCCAGCAAGCGTGGCGGAACTGGCAGACGCACTGGACTCAAAATCCAGCGGGGTCAAACCCGTGCGGGTTCGACTCCCGCCGCTTGCACCGGAATGCTGAAAGCCCCCGATGGTCATGACCATCGGGGGCTTTGTTTTATCGTGCCAGTTTTATGCCCCGACCCGGATGTCAGCGATTCACGGCCCGGGCGATCAGGGAGTCGGCGTTAGAATCGTTGAAGTCAAAGTCCCGAACTGAGTCCCGTACAGCTCCATCCTGAATGACAAAAATGGCTGGCAGGGATGTGATCTTCAATGTGTTCTCATACTGATGCCGGTCGCTTTCCGACCTCATGGACCAAATCTCGATACTGGAGGCTGGAACCTTCGCTTCGATGAGTGTCTTGACGACCTGAGGGAACAGACGCTGCGTACCGCGACATGAACACGTAGGCTTGACGAAGATGCAGACCTTCTTGGAGGGAGTGCGCGTAAATGCCGACTCGATCTGCGGAAGAAGCTGGGCGTTTGGTGTGAATCGGCTCATCTCAGCCACAAACCAGGTAAAGCCCGGGGTTCGGGTAAGCTCGTCCATGGTAAGCTGCTGTGCCGTCGATTCCGGCTCAGTAGTTGGCGTGCAGCCTCCGAGTAACAGGAGCCCGACGACGAAAGCTGCTAAAAAGGATCTCATTGACATCACCACTTCATGAGGTTGATCTCGTCAACATAGACCGTCTGCTTGTTCCGGAACAAGGCCAGAACGATGGCCAGTCCAATGGCTGCCTCTGCAGCGGCCACAGCCATAATGAAGAACACAAACATCTGTCCGGCAACATCTCCCAGGAACGAAGAAAACGCTACCATCGACAGATTGACGGCGTTGAGCATCAGCTCGATGGACATAAAGATGATGATCGCATTGCGACGTGTAACCACGCCAACTACGCCGATCACGAACAGAACGGCTGAAAGAATGAGGTAGTAGTCCAGTGGGATAGACGTAGGCATCATGACTGGGCCTCCGAAACATGGCGCTTGGCAAGGATAACGGCGCCGATCAGCGCTGCTAGAAGCAACAGAGAGACGGCTTCAAACGGAAAGAGATAGTCAATAAACAGAGCCTTGCCGATCGATGCTGTCTGGCCGATCTCTGCGGCTCTTTCGTGGAGCTGATTCTTGCCGGTCGGATGCGACGCGATGACGCTCGAAACCATGACGACGAGCATACCGGCAACGAGCATCGCCAGGGTTGGCCGAAGTGACTTTGGACCCTCGGCCTTGACTTCACGTCCGACGTTGAGGAGCATGATCACGAACACCACCAAGACCATGATCGCCCCGGCGTAGACCACCACCTGAACGGCGGCCACGAACTGTGCCTGCAGGGTCAAGTAGAGCCCCGTGAGCATGAAGAAGTGTGCTACTAGGGACATGGCTGAGGCCACGGGGTTCTTCCGCGTGATCGTAAAGACCGCCGATGCGACAGCCCCGATGGCGAAGATGGTGAACAGCAGAGACTGGAGACTCACGGTGTGGGATCCTGAGTTGGTACAATCGACAACGGCCAAATATACGAAAGGGGCTTTGCGTGGCTTACTCTTCGAACCGCTCGACGGATTTGACGCCTTTTATACGGTGCAGCTTGTCAAAGATCCGCTGCAGGTGTTCTAGGTCGGCCACATACACCGTCAGGATTCCCTCGAACACGGCATCATATGCATCAATCGTCACGCCTCGAATGTTGGTCTTCTGCACCGAGATCACCGCACTGGTGATCTCGTTGAGCATGCCTGGACGGTCATCACCGGTGATCTTGATCGCGGCGAGGAATTCGCCCCCTTCAGCGGAGGACCATTCGAGATCGACAATTCGGCTCTGGAGCTTGTCATGCAGATCTGTAACATTTCGGCACGAGGACCGATGCACCTTGATGCCGCTGCCGATGGTCACAATACCGACAACTGAATCACCAGGTACTGGATTGCAGCACCGCGCATACGAGAAGAGGATCCTGGCGCTCGACGCCGTGGGGTCCTTGAGGTGAATGCCCTGTTTCTTATCCCGAGCAACCGTCCTGAACTGATCGGCACTGATCGTCTGATACGGCTCGGCGCGCGTTGCGGGTGGCTGTACGAGCTGGCGTATCAACTCGCCGGCTGCCTCAGGGGTGATAGCACCTGTGGCCAGGGCAAAGTAGAAATCATTGCGACCCGGGTATCTGGCCTGCAGGCTCAGACGCTCCATGTCGTCTTCGTTCAGGTGTAGGCCCAGCTTCCTAGCGCGCTTATCCCAGATCTCCTTACCCTCGATGACCCGTGCCCGACGCTCTTCATTCAGGATGCGTCGGATATGTGTCTTGGCCTTGTGCGTGATTGCGATGCGTTCCCAGTCACGATGCGGAGTCTGATTCTTCGAAGTCAGAATCGACACCTGATCGCCGGTGATCAGTTCGTGATCCAGTGGAACGATCTTGCCATTGACCTTGGCACCAATACAGCGGGCACCGACCTGCGAGTGAATATCGAAGGCGAAATCGATTGGAGTTGCCCCCTTGGGAAGGATCCGAAGCTCACCCTTGGGCGTGAATACGTAGATCTCATCCTGATAGAGGTTTAGCTTGAAGCTCTCGAGCAGTTCCTCGGCGGCATCGTCACCGGCATTCTCAAACACGTCGCGCACCCATGTGGCCCATTCTTCGAGGTCCGAAGCATCCACCCAGCTCGCCGTGGCTCCCGAACTTGCCTTGTAGCGGAAGTGCGCCGCCACGCCGCGCTCGGCAAAGTCATGCATGGCCCGAGTGCGGATCTGGATCTCAAGGGGCTTACCATCCCCACTGATTACAGAGGTGTGCAGGGACTGGTAGCCGTTCTTCTTGGGGACGCTGATAAAGTTTTTGAAGCGCTCAGGGATGGGGCGATAGATCTCGCTGACGATACCGTAGGCTAGGAAGCACTCGTTGTTATCGTCGGTATCAAGGATGATCCGGATCGCCAGCAGATCGTACATCTCTTCGATACTCTTTCCCTGAGCCAGCATCTTACGATAGATCGAATACAGGTGTTTGGGCCGACCATTGATCTCGAAAACGAGTCCGTTTTCTCGAAGCTTCTCCTCGATCGGTTCGGCGAAGCGCTTTATGATCTCCTGCTGTTCCTTACGCGTCTTTGCAAGCCTGCGCTGAATGTCCTCATAGGCTGCCGGATTGAGGACCTTGAAAGAAAGGTCCTCAAGCTCCCACTTCATATTGCCAAGACCGAAGCGGTGCGCAAATGGTGCGTAGATCTCCATGGTTTCGCGAGCCAGGCGTTCCTGGCGTTCACGGGACAGAGACTCAATGGTCCGCATGTTATGCAGCCGATCGGCGAACTTGACCAGGATCACACGCACGTCATTGACGAGTGAGAGAAGAAGCTTCCGGTAGTTCTCAGCCTGAGTGATCTCGCGGCTTTTGAAGACATCGCTGATCTTCGTAGCTCCATCGACGATGTCGGCCACCTCTGCCCCGAATTCAGCGCGGATGTCTTTCAGCGAGTATCGCGTGTCCTCAACCACGTCGTGCAGCAACGCTGCCACCACGCTGACGTCGTCGAGCGGTATTTCCCGCATGACGATAAGGGCAACATTTGCCGGATGGGAATAGTACGGCTCACCGGAAACACGCACGTCTTTCTCGTGTGCCTTGACGCAGAATCGGAAGGCCCGTTCGACGAGATCAGGGTTAAACCTGGTCAGGTTACGACGACCCTCACTGAGCAGGAAGGCAAGGTCCTGCTCAACGTCGTGGCCAAACTCATGTAGCGGATGCTCTTCCGAGTTCCGTCGAGACCGTGCAGATGAAGAGGCTGCTCGCCCCATAAGAGATCACTAATTGATGAACGTTGAGTGCATACGACGATTCATCGTGCGAACAATGACAAAGTAACAACCGGAAGCCAAGTTCGAGGCTGAAAATGTGCCGTTGGCGTTGGCGATCGGACCCTCATACAAGATCAGCATGCGTTGGCCCGCAACCGAGTACACTTCGACGCTTGCCTGTTCAGCAGCGCCAAGTTCAACATCGGTGACGTGCCAGAGATATGCTCCACCCGGAGTTCGTGCAAGGGAAATACGACCTGCCCCCTGATGATCTGCGGGTTCATCAGAAACACTCGTTGCAACCGTGTCAGGGTTCGCCGCCTCCTCGAGCCAAATCAGGCCGCGGTCGAGAATGGTCGTGCGTTGAATTCCATCCAGAAACCGCGAGGCGTTTATGCCCAGCACAATGCATCGTAGGGTCTTGTTTTCGTAGCGCACGGCACCAGACGCCGTATCTCCCCGGCGCAGCAGCATGGTCTTTGAGTTTGAGAGGGGACGAAGCAGCATGTTGGGAATGTACTTGCCGCCACGCTGATGGTCCAGACGCGGCAGTTGACAATCTATGAGTGTCATTCCAGCCGTTACAGGGTCGCCCAGCACACCGTCAAAGATTCTCTGGCCCTTGAGGCTGTCGTTCTGCTCTGCTCCCAAAGGAGCCACGCCCAGACTGCGGAAGAACGCTCCCGCCATCGGCGATTCAAGGCGCAGCGCCAGCGGATCGTCGGCGATGAGGTAGAGATCAACGTTGCGACTGATCAGGGACATGATGACCGCTTCATCGACGGGACTGATCTCTCCGACGGACCCGCTGTTCCAGAGGACTGTCTTTAGTGATCGAAGGTTGTCTGCAACGGCGACAAACACGTCGGAGGTCATCGTCACATAGCCCGTGCGCGAGGTCAGGGCAACGGCCTCACGAATGTCAAAGGTCCCGTTGCGTTCATCCTGGACGATAACTCTTCGTAGCCCCTTGGGGACGATCGTGGTGGATGCCATCAGCCCGGTCTGGCCCGAATCGAGGATCTCAGCCACCTGGCACTGGTGCACGGCCAGCGTGTCGATCTCGGGCACGATCACGGAAATGGCACCGGTTTCTCCCTCAGGCACCAACGGCGCATCAATCGGCTCCCAGGGTGATGTCTTCCCGGTCCGAGTGCTGATCCATCGAACGGCGAGCGATGGGCGCGCAGCAGACTTGGTCGCGTTCACGTACGAGAAGCTCACCGTATCGCCGGCAATGGAAGTGCTCACATCCAGTTGAGGCTTCAGTTCATTCTCAGCCTCAATGTCGAGTCTACAGACCCTTGCCGTTGCGCGGTCGACGAACCAGATTCGCTGATCCGGGCCGATCGTGATACCGAGCAGTTCTTTTGCCCCGGTAGCAATAGATCCAAGACGAGGGAACGCAGACGTCGAGACGTCGTACACATGGATCAGCCCCGTGGCGCGATCACCGACAAGCAGGCGGGATCCAATGATCTCGATGCCCACCGGCTCGACGAGACCGGTGCTGATAACGGTGTCAAATCGGGCGCCGGTCACGGAGGTGAACTCCTTGAGGTTCTCAGCGCTTTGATCGGGCATCTTGAGCGTGTCACGCACAGAACCGCTGCGAGTGTCGAGCCGCTGTACTGAGGCCGATCCGGGGTCGATATAGTACAGCCAACCCGATGAACGGTCGAGGCAAACATGAGCCGGACGTCCCCGCTGGGCCGGCGTTATCGATGTTTCAACATATCGCCGGATGATGCCGTCACGGTGATCCGTGCCGCCCACCTCATGTGGGTCGCGAAAATCATACCGAGAAACGCCCGGATACTTGGCATCAAGAACCCAGTAGATGTTTGCCGAATCGTGCGCAATTCCGAGGCACCAAGGGTTCTGGTGCAGCATGTCCAGGTGCGAAGCAAGGCGCCGGTCTTCGGTCTGATTGCGGGAAGCAAAGACGGCGGTATCACTCGACCAGAGTGTGGGGCCCATGAACATATAGTTCTGATCGCCGTCTCCAGGCTCACCGTTCTGAGCCGTAGCAAACGAACCATTGATGCCCATGGCTATTCCCATAGCACGCCACATGAAGTGATAGGCACGCGAATCTTTCTTCAGCCTGACGGCAGGCTGCTTCGACGTTGCGTTGTGCACGATTGCCATCGCATGCCCGCTCTTGTCACCCAGGACAACCCAGAGGTCCCGACCCTGAAGAGGCGAGTGATTGAAATCCAGATCGATTGGATCCTTGATACCGTCGCTCGGTCCCGCAATGGTGGTCACACGGGGCGGGCCTGCCAGGTATCGGTCGAGGTATTCCGATTGAGCTGTCGGCATCTGCGCTGTTTCGTCTGCCACCAGACCCACGATGCGTGCCACATCCATGTAGGGTGTATCCGAATACACAGCCGCCCTGACCTGACCGCTTACATAGGCGATCGTAGCGTGCAGATCACGAAGCGTGTCGTCGATCACTCGAACAGCGCCAAGTTTTTGGGCGATCTCGTTGTCGCTATCAGGCAGATACCGGAACACTG
>JBILLF010000056.1:0-14452 GCA_044376225.1 Patescibacteria group bacterium
ACGAGTCGAAGACCGAGCGTGTGCGTATCGTTGCGACTAGCGCCATGCGTGAGGCTCGCAACGGTTCCGACGTACGGCGACTACTTGAGAGCGTCATCGGATACCCAATCGAGATCATCGACGGCGGCACCGAGGCCCGACTAACCTTTCTCGGTGCGGTTGGCAACCGGCAGACGACAGATCTTGTGATCGACATCGGAGGGGGCTCGACGGAGTATGCAGTGGGTTGCAGCGGTATGGTGTCATCTGCTCAGAGCATTCCCATCGGAGCGGTGAAGTTTACCGAGCAGTTCGCTCGGATTCATCCCGTGCAGCCGGACGCGATGATCGAGGCACGGCAATTGGTGCGATCGCTCTTGTGTGACCATCGCGACCTTCACAGTGTGAGCAGCACATGTACTGGTGTGGCCGGTACGCCCACCGCGCTGGCAATGATCGATGCAAAGCAACCGTCGTATCGAGCCGATGTCCTCGACGGATATCAGCTTTCGCATTCTCGGATTACCGAGCTCAGCTCATGGCTCTGCGGTCTCACTCTGGACGAACTTCGTGCGATACCCGGCTTGCATGAGCGCCGGGCTGATATCGTTCCGATGGGCGCAGTGATCCTTGCCGAGTCGATGGCAGTGCTCGGATGCACCATGATGACTGTCGCAGTGCGTGGTCTTCGTTTCGGTGCTATGTTGACGGCCTGAACTACTTAGGTATTCCGTATGTCCTCGATCCTTACGTCAACTTTTTGGCGAGAGCTTTCCGTGACGCTTCTGCGCACGGTACGTGAGTTTCCGAGTGAAAGTCTGATCGGACTGGCGATGGCTATCAGTTTCGGACTCGGCGTGGAGTCTGAGGGCGATGTGCGCCGCACTGCCCTGCGCACGGCGATGGGTCTTGTGCTTGCCCTGTGTGGCTCGATCGCCAGCACGATCGTCCGTAGGTCGGGTCGCATCAATGCCGTCACGGCCGCGGTCATCACTGTAGGTATTGCGGCAGCTGGTCTATGGCATGCTCAGAGTCTGAATATCGATGACGCCTCAGGCATTACAGAGTATGCCTATCTGGTCGTTGCTGCGCACCTACTGGTGGCAGCTTCGTGGCTTGCGTACGGGCCGGCTGATCGCTTGTGGATCGGCAACACAACGATGTTCGGACGTATCGTCGTTGCACAGCTTTTTACCGGTCTGTTGTTGAGTGGTCTGACGATGGCTGTTGGTGCAGTACGTATTCTCTTCGGCTGGCTCGAGTGGTCATGGTTCGAGGCGTACCTGACGAGCTTTGGCTATTCGTTTTTTATGACGTTGTTCTTCCTAAGCGGCATGCCATCGGAAGATAAAATCAGCACGAAGCCTGACGTTCCGAAGATCACGCTGGCTTTCGTCAAGTTTGTGCTCGCCCCCTTGATCGCCGTGTTCACGCTTATCCTCTATGGTTATGCGGTGAAACTCATCACTACGGGAATGTCCGAAGACATGGTCCTGTACGGAGTGATCCTCTCCGGGGTTTCAATCCTCGCCTCACTACTAACCTGGCCCCTTCGCAATGATGCGTTGCCGCTTTGGCAGTTCCTCCACCGCTGGCTCTATCTCCTGCTGCTTCCACTGCTGCTCATGGGCGCGTGGTCACTATTTGTGAAGATCTCGATTGATGGGATCGATCGCTACACCTTTACCCTCGGGGTCCTAGAGTCTATTGCGGTCATCACGATCGTCACAAGCCTTGTGCTTCGCTCGCGCGATCCGCGCATTCCAGCGCTCGTGGCATTGATCGTCTTTGCGGCTACCTCCGTGGGTCCATTCGGCGTCAACAGTGTGGTCGGCCAGTGGGTGGCATCGCATCCCACGGTCGTCGCAAAAGAGGAACTTCAAGACGCCGACGGAATGCCGCCAGGACCGAGCGAGCTGGTCGGCATCGCCACATACAGCACTGTCGACCGGTGGGTGACAACATTCTCGTACATCGAGGAACCGCTCCGTTCAAAAGAGGCCAGCCTCGATGTTGATGATAAGGGTATGCTCCGCGTCATCCACGCCGGATTCAAAGACACACTTCGCTTCAACATCGCGGCGCTGCTGCGCAGATCGGCAAAGGGCGACACAACCCTCCCGCCGATATCAGCATACAGCCGCAATGGCACGCGACGAGCGACACTCATGGTTTCGAGAGTCGCTACCTACATCCTCACAACCGATACGACATCGCCCGGCAAGCGAAAACTGTCGAACCTGCAAGGTGCGATCTATTGCGAACCCACAACGGCGCCGCACTATTAAAGTTCAGTGCAGCCAGCGAGAAAGTCTCTTGCGCCCTTAGCCTTCGATCGCCCCATTGATCACTGCTGCCTGCTCGATCTCGTGCTTCTTGGCTGAGCCGGTGGCGGGGCTTGCCGCAGCGTCACGTCCAACGTACGACAGCTTCTGCCCAGGAGCAAGAACATCAATCAGGTGCGGCTGAACGAACGTCCACGCACCCATGTTCTTGGGCTCCTCCTGACACCATACAACCTCCGAGGCGTTGCCATAGCGTCCAAGCACTTCGGCCATGCGGGCCCCGTTGAACGGATGGATCTGCTCGAGGCGAACAAGGGCAACGTCGGTCCGTCCAGCTTCTTGGCGTTTCTTGGCAAGCTCGTTATGGATCTTGCCGGTGGTGATCACCACACGGCGAACCTGTCCAGCGTCCACCGATGAGTCATCGATGATCTCTTGATACGATCCGCTAACAAGTTCCTGCACGTCGCTTTGGAAGATGCGCAGGTATCCCTTTGGCGTCATGACGATAAGGGGCTTGCGCCACGCTGCCTTGACCTGACGTCGAAGAGCATGGAAGTAGTTGGCCGGAGAAGTGAAGTTGCACACGATCATGTTGTCCTGCGCACACAGCTGCAGGAAACGCTCGAGTCGTGCACTTGAGTGCTCCGGACCCTGTCCGTCGTATCCATGCGGAAGCAGAACGGTGACGTTACTGCGCTGTTGCCATTTCTCTTCGGCGCTCGAAATGAATTGATCGAAGACGATCTGCGCGCCATTGGCGAAGTCACCGAATTGCGCCTCCCAGATCGTGAGCCCGTTTTTGGCAATGGTGCTATAGCCATACTCGTAACCTAGTACGGCGTATTCGGAAAGGGGCGAATCGTGGATATGCAGCTTCTGCGGAGCGCCAAGCTCATTGAGCGGAACATGACGTTCCTCAGTAACGCTGTCGCGGTGCACGGCCTGGCGATGGTTGAACGTACCACGTCCGGAGTCCTGCCCTGTAATGCGGACCACGTGTCCCTCACGCAGAAGCGAGCCAAAGGCAAGAGCCTCTGCCATGCCCCACTGCACCTGCCCCTGATCGAATGATGCCTTGCGCTTGTCGGCCTCAGCCTTGACCTTCGCATGGATATTGTACCCTTCCGGGACGGAGCAGATCACCTCGGCGATGGTTGCCAGCTGATCATTCGCTACTGCGGTTTCCACGCGATGGAACATGTCAACATGCTCATGCACGGCGGGCGCCGGCAGTGCGCTAGCACGGTTGTCGTAGGCGGCGTTCAATCGTGCCAATTCCTCGCCAGCGATCGCCGCAAGCCCATCCGCATCGGCAACACCTTCGATCATCAAACGCTCTTCATAGACCTTGCGGACCGTAGAGATGTTCTTGATCTTCTTGTAGAGAAGGGGCTGGGTAGCTGTCGGATCATCCTGTTCGTTATGACCATACTTGCGATAGCAGAGCATGTCGATCACGACATCGTCGGCAAATCGCTCGCGATAGGCCGATGCGAAAATCGCCGCAGCGCGACACGCCTCTGGATCATTGCCGTCCACATGCAGGATTGGCACCTGCAGAAGCTTTGCCACACCAGTACAGTACGGTGATGAGCGCGAGTCTTCCGGCGAGGTCGTAAAACCGATCTGGTTGTTGATCACAATGTGCATGGTTCCGCCCGTGGCATAGCCGCGCAGACGCGCCATGTTCAGGGTCTCGGGAACGACTCCCTGTCCGGCAAAGGCGGCATCTCCATGGATCAGGATCGGCATCACCCGGCGGTATGTCTCGTCACCGATCTCATCATCAAGTGCCCGGGCCATGCCCTCAACAACGGGGTTCACCGCTTCGAGGTGACTCGGATTGGGCGCAAGGACAAGCGAAAGAGTCGAACCATCCGTAGCCTGATAGGTGCCCTTAGCGCCAAGGTGATACTTGACGTCACCCGAACCCTGATAGGAATCCGGATCGATCTTACCCTCGAACTCATTGAAGATCTTCTCAAGGGGCTTGCCCATCATATTGGCCAACACGTTGAGGCGTCCGCGGTGTGCCATGCCCAGCACAGTACCGGCTAGACCACTGCGGGCAGCATCGGCCAGCATCTGGTCGAGAATGATCAAGGCACTTTCGCCACCTTCAAGAGAGAAGCGCTTTGCACCGAGGAACTTTGTGTGCAAGAAGTTCTCGAGCGTTTCGGCGCGCACGAGTTTGCGGTAGGTATCGAGCTTCTGCTCATTGCCGAGCTTGGTCTTCAGGTGCGTTGTTTCAACGTACTCGCGTATCCAGTTCTTCTGCTCCGGATCCTGGATATACATGTACTCGATACCGATGTGATCACAGTAGGTATCACGCAGCATATCGATGATATCGCGCAAGGTGGCGCGCTTGACGCCCCCTAACCCGCCGGTATCAAACTCTCGGTCGAGATCCCAGATCGTGAAGTTGTAAAACCCCGGATCGAGCTCCGGATAGTAATAGGCCTCGAGTCCGAGTGGGTTCACATCCGCAAGCAGATGACCCCGCACACGGTAGGCATTGATGAGCTGAACAACGCGACCTTCCTTGTCGATCTCCTCCGGCCTATCAGGCTGAGCAAAGGGGCTTACCCCCTTCTCGTGCATCCAGCGCATCGGCTCAAATGGGATCTTGATAGCCGCAAAGATCTGTTCGTAGAAGCGATGCTCCCCAAGGATAAGCTGGTGGATGTACTGCAGAAACTCACCCGACTCGGCACCCTGGATGACGCGGTGGTCGTAGGTCGACGTAATGGTGACGACCTTGGAGATGGCCAGCGTGGAGAGCACGTCGGGCATCATGGCCTGAAACTCTGCCGGGTACTCGATGGCTCCAGCTGCAACGATGGTGCCCTGACCCTCCATAAGGCGGGGTACGGACATCACTGTACCGATACCTCCAGGGTTTGTCAGCGTGATGTTGGCGCCCGTGAGTTCTTCCGGTGTAAGCTTGTTGGTACGAGCCCGTTTGATGAGGTCATCATACGCTGCGGCGAATTCTTCAAAGCTCAGGCGTTCGGCATTCTTGATGCTCGGCACCAGCAGAATACGCGAGCCGTCCTTGCGTGTGGTGTCAACAGCCAAACCAAGATTCACTCCCCCGCGCTCGATGCGCACGGGCGTGCCATCCTGCACACCATAGGAGTTCTTCATGTTCGGGAACCGCTCGGCCGCCCGAACAATGGCCCAACCCAGGATGTGTGTGAACGAGAGCTTGTTGCGTCGCTTCTTGGCCAGGAAGGTATTAGCAATGCGGCGGTTCTCTTCGAGGGCCTTCACAGGTATGTTGCGCACGCTCGTTGCCGTAGGCACATTGAGCGAGGCTTCCATGTTCTGGGCGATCTTCCCGCCAATCGATGATAGCGGAACGATGGCGTCGCCTTCTGCTACGGCAGGCAGACGCGTACCGGTGTACGATACGGCTGGTGCAGATGTGGGAGCCGGTCGCGGTGCGGCTGGCTTGGGATCTGGTGTTCCGTTCGTACTCAAGGCCGGAATCGGCGCTTCGGGCGTGTAGCTGGCAAAGTAAGCCTGCCACTCGGGCGATACGGACGAGGGATCTCTGAGGTACTCGAAGTAGAGCTCGTCAACGTATGCACTGTTCATCGACATCATGGTCGAATGACTTTCAGGAGTGGAAAATGTGCTGCAAAACTACGGTTTTTCGCGCATCCCGATGAAGGCCAGCATACGTCCTGAACGCCCCCTGTCACGCCGGAAAGAGTGAAACCGCGCATCGCTGATCGTGCACGCATCATCGATGGTGATATTGTGCCGCAAGAGTCCGACCGAAAGGAGCTGATCAACGATCGCTCGGTGGTTATCGAAGAGCCATTTGCCCTCGGCAAGGGGCTCGCAGTAACCGCCCATCAGGGCATAGACATCGCGTCCAACCTCATAGATACTGCCCGACGCGCATGGCGAGAGCCATGCGATCAGCTCTTCTGGTTCGCTTCCGAACCGTGTGGTGAACTGCTCCAGCGTCCTGACGGTAATGCCGGCCGCAGTGCCGCGCCACCCGCTGTGAATGGCAGCAATGACCTGGCGCACGGGATCGTGTACAAGTACGCCGCAGCAGTCAGCCAGTTTGACGCCGAGAACAATGCCACGGCTCGAGGTGATAAGTGCATCGGCCTTCCCCATGCGGACAGCATCCGAGGATTCCGCATCATCAACGCATACCACCTCAGGGCCGTGCACCTGGTGCACGGTAACGATGTTCTTGCGCGGGACGTGCAGCGCCGCCGCAAGCAGCTCATAGGACCGCTCGACGTGCGCCGCTTCGGCCGACTCGCTGACCGAGAATGATGCGCCAGGCCACGACAAGTCGCGCACATCGATCAATGTCATGCCAGATATCAGCTCCGGATCAGGAAGGGCCGGTATGAAATTCATCATCGCTCAGTGGAGTCGGTGTCGTGCTGGATCGCCCCTTTCATGCGGCGACCCCATGACCCCAAACCTACGACGGTGGAGGGATGCTGCGCACGAACCCATTCCACGGCGGTATGGTCCACAGGTGCCGGGGCACTACCGATCAGGTATATCTGCACCGTGTCGGCAGCCATGACAACGATGCTCCCGTGCCGTCGCTCGAGTATCCGGACCTTTGGCCTCGGCCAGCCGTCTGATCGAAGAACAGCGGTAATGGCCAGCATCGCCAGGCAGCCCGTGCCCAAGCGTACCAGAAGCGATGACCATGTGCGAGCAACGAGAGGCCAGAGCAGCACCAACGTTGTAATGATCGCCAGAAGGATAACCTCTGCTTGGGAAGCCCCAGGAAGAATATCGAGGGCAAAGACCCGAGAGACGGCATCGGCAGACCGGATCAGGATCTCCAACCACCAGGAAAACGCCACGCTGACGAAGTCGACCGGGATTAGTACCAATCCGAGCGTCAGCACCAAAGCGGCACTCATCATCGGAACGACCACAAGATTTGCCACCGGACTCATCACGGCAATCGACCCGAAGGCAAGTGCCGCCGGGACCGTTACGCCCAGGGTGGCCGCCCAGGAAACGGCCACTGCGCTTGCTAGTGATGCCTTCCAGTTACGACGCTCAACGATGCATCGCTCTAGTGTTTCCCGACAGCCGGGCACGCCGAGGATCAGCGCCAGCGTGGCAGTCACCGACAAGAAAAACGCCCCACTCATGCAGGCCTGCGGGTCGATGGTGCTGATGGCAAGAACGCTCGCCATCAGCAGATGCAGGGCATCCACGTCTCGCTCAGAGCGTGTGCCAACCAAGGCCGCAATACCCATGATGGCGCTGCGCACGGCAGGCGTCTCTGCACCGGCAACCACCGTGTAAAGTGCGATGATGAGGCAGCCACTGAGCACCATCAGCGCGCCGGGACGACGTCCGATGAGCAGCATAACGAGCCAGGTGATGATGGCCACGTGCGATCCGCTGACCGAGAAGATGTGCGCCGTTCCGCTCAGGCGGTATGCTCGGCGCGATGCCGGGTCGAGCATCGACCTCTCACCGATGGCCAGCGCCAGGCACACGCCAGCTGTATGGGTGTCCAACGATGACACAAGCCGACGACGCACGTGCGAACGCAATTCCTCGATCAGCGTAATGTGCATCGGCGGCGGTCCGACATCCTGCGAGCGGGCGCGCTCAACAACCACGGCGCAGCCGAGCGAATGTGCATAGGAGACTTCGGAGAACTCTCCCTCAATCATCGGATCAAGGGGGCGTCGCACAAATCCGCTCACGATGCGTCGCTGTCCGACCTCGAAGGGTCCGTCCGCACGCTGGTGCACTAGGCATCGCATGCGCACACACGGGGCACAGGCAGCGTCAGCCTCACCCGAGAGGACATACCGGCACGAGCCGTGCGACTGGCCCATCACCTGCTCGACAATACCATCGACACGCACCGGCACGGCTGCGCCGCGGCGGCAGACCGGTGCCGGCCCACTAGCACCCAGCCCCAGCTCCATACGCAGCTGCAGGGCGCTAAATGTGCCCACACCCATGCCAAAGCACAGCACGGCAATGGCGTGCCGCTTTAGCAGGTGGCATGTCCAGCCACTGAGCATGAGCCCGGCCGCCAAGAGCCCCGTGGTGACGATCTCAAGTCCCGAGGTGAGGTCCGTCGCAAGCCATGAAGAGCTCAGCGTGATCACCACGGGAAGGGCAAATGGGTATCGTTTCATAGAGATTCTACGAGTAAAAAACAGCTCGCAGCGTGACGCATGGATGTTGATAACTCGGATCACATCAGCCCCCTGACCCTCGGTAACTTGCACGTGTTGGCATGGTCTTTTTTTGGCTATGCGTCACGTTTTTCGAAAGCGCAGCACGAAGAAAGACAGTCAACAACCATTCACCACGACATTTTCAACGGATACCCATCATGAGTGCAGAAACCAAGGCCACGAAGGAAACAAAGGACGCCGCAGCAGCCAAGCCAGCTGATGCCAAGGTCAAGGCCGCGCAGCTGGCTATGGAGCAGATCGAGAAGCAGTTTGGTAAGGGCTCGATCATGCGCCTGAGCGACACGTCATCGGTTGAGATCGATGCCATCTCAACCGGATGTCTCTCACTAGATGCTGCGATCGGTATCGGGGGCGTGCCCCGCGGCCGTATCGTCGAGATCTACGGTCCAGAATCATCTGGTAAGACCACCGTCTGTCTTCAGGTGATCGCCGAAGCGCAGAAGGCAGGGGGCCTGGCAGCTTTTGTCGATACCGAGCACGCCCTCGATGTGAAGTACGCGCAGCGTCTCGGCGTGGACCTCAACAATCTGCTGCTCTCGCAACCCGAGTTTGGCGAACAGGCTCTGGAGATCGTTGAGACGCTCGTGCGCTCGGGTGCGATTGACGTGGTTGTGGTCGACTCCGTGGCCGCCCTGACGCCACGTGTGGAAATTGAAGGCGACATGGGTGATGCCCAGATGGGCTCGCAGGCCCGCCTGATGAGTCAGGCCATGCGCAAACTCAACGCCGCCATCGGACGCTCCAACACCACGGTGATCTTCACCAACCAGCTCCGATCAAAGATCGGCGTGATCTACGGCAACCCTGAGACGACAACGGGCGGTAACGCCCTGAAGTACTATGCTTCGCTGCGCATCGACGTGCGCCGTAAGGATGTGATCAAGGACGGCCAGGACATCGTCGGTAACCGCGTCCGCGCCAAGGTGGTCAAGAACAAGGTTGCTCCCCCATTCCGCGAAGCCGAATTCGACATCATGTACAACGAGGGTATCTCGCGTCTGGGCGACATGATCGATGTTGCCGTCGAGACAGGTATCATCGCCAAGTCAGGTTCGTGGTTCTCGTTCAACGAGGAGCGCGTGCAAGGTCGCGACGGTATGCGCAAACTGCTGACGGAAAATGCTCCGCTCTATGCAGCTCTTGATGCTGCCGTACGTCAGGCTCTGAAGCTACCCGACACTGCATCGCCAGCCAACGGCAAGAAGTAACGCATGGGCGTCGTCACGTCCGTCCGCCGGAATGTGAAGAATGCCGGACGCTGTTCGGTGTTCGTGGACGATGAGTTCTTTGCGGCCTGCCCCATCGACGTCGCGCTAGCACTCGGCCTGCGCAAGGGGCTCGAAATGTCAGCCGAGCTCGAGCGCCGTCTGCGGGCTGAGGACCGTCGCATTGTGCTGCGCCAAAAGGCCTATCGCTTTGCGACGTACAAGCCCCGTACAGAGCGCGATATCCGTCGTTTCCTCGATAGAGCCGAAGCAACCGACGAAGAGCAGTCTGATGTGCTTCGGTGGCTTGCCGAATTCCGTCTGATCGACGACGCGGAGTATGCCCGGAGATTCATCGATGCATCTCGACAGCGTAAGCCCCTTTCCCCTGCCATGATGCGCCGCACGCTTCTGGGTAAGGGGCTTTCCGAATCCATCGTCGAGGCCGCAATGTCCACAGAAACCGACCCCGACGACGCACACATGGCGGCGCGCACCGTGGCACGCAAGAAATTGCGCATGCTCACGTCCGTAGATGCCCGTTCAACTGAGGACAAGCTCGTGCGTTTCCTGCAGTACCGTGGCTACACGTGGGATGTCATCAAAGGCGTCATTGCCGAATGGAAGTCGGGGGCACTTGCCGTTGCCGTTCTGCTTCTTACCTGTGGCTCGGTGCTCGTTGCCCAAGTCGATACTTCGTGCGGCAAGGTGCGGCTAAGTGAGACCATCAACGCCTATCAGCCGGTGACGCAGCCGGTGCAGGGGGCTGACGGATCTCTGTACCTTGACCGAAAGTTTCATCCCGACAATCCAGATGGCGCATCGGCCGACCCCGATCAGGTGTGGGTGACGCACCAGCGCTCAGGCCGCTGGCAGGAGCCCCGCTTGGCCGAGCTCGACGTTCTCGAGGCACGCACGGGACGTCGAATTCGAGCCGACGTGGTCTTTGGTTTCAGTGCGGACAACATGCGGGCACTTTTTGCCGGACGTTTCGCGCCGGGTTCCACGGCCATGTCCCTGGCACTGGCCCAGAGGATCACGGCCGAGGGTCCGTTTGTGTCCTATCAGGTCATCGTGCCCGAACTCGGCAAGAGATTCTACGCCACATTCAGCGACGACGGATCAACGATCATTGCCGCCCTCGAGCGTCCCGGCGGCAAAGGCGACCTCGATCTGTACCGTATCACCAACAACGCCTGCGGGATGATCTCTGCTCCCGTGCCACTGGCGGATAACATCAATACCGCATCCTTTGACGGGGCTCCGTGGCTTGCCTGTGATGGAGAGACGCTCTACTACGCCTCGGCCGGACGCGAGGACCGTCGTGGCAAGGCCGACCTGTATATGACACGCCGTCTCGACGCAACGTGGGCACGCTGGAGCGACCCGGTCAACCTGGGACCGTGCATCAACTCCACCGAGGATGAAACCTCTGTGAGTCTACCTTGCGGATCACCTAGGATCTTCTTCACATCCTGGGATGCCAACACGGAGCGAGCCGGGATCTATACAGCCAAACTTGCCGATTCGCTTCTACCGAAGCCGATGGTTCGAACTGTTGTTTCTGTCCGCGATGCTATCGCCGACACGATTGTCAGGGGGCTTCGCATCTTCGAGGCTGTGTCGGTGTCTGACAGCTGCCCCTCCTGGCGTGGCTGGCCGATCGATGCACGCACAGGCGATGCCGTTCTGATGCTTTCGAATATCAATGCAACTCAGCTGACGATCGGGTCAGATCCAGGTTGGCAACGGTTAAGTGCTGCGGTGGATTCTCCTGCAGAAGGCAGCGCTAGTATCACGCTCCGGATGCTAGCGCTGGATAAGCCCCTTTGCAGTATCCAGTTTGCCAAGGCCGACACCGTTGTTCCACCTGAAGGTCATGCCGCTCTTGAAGCCCTACGCACTCGGCTTGGCACGGGATCACTGTCACGTCTTCGCGTGGTGGGCTGGACCGATGGCAGCGGCAATGAAGAGATCAACAAACGTATCTCACGCGCTCGCGCCCGCGTTGTTGCCGAGCAGGCAACGATCTTGGTACCTGACGGCGAGATGCGCCACATTGACTATGTGGGCCGCGGCGTGGAGATCATCTCCGGGCGTCGGGTGGACGACGACGCACCAGCCAGCCGGCGGGTGGACGTTTTCCTTGCTCCGTCCTATCTCAATGGTAAGCCCCGTTCTGATTGAGCTCGACGCGCGAGGTTCGACGGTGTCCGTCATGATCTTCCTCGGTTAGCAACACCACCCAGTGCCGACCGCTGTGCACGTAGAGAGCAAGTTCATCATCAGCAAACCACTCCGAATTTTCGTCCCGATGTGGTGAGCGCCAGAGCAACTCATCTTCGGTGATCAGGCATGCACGCTCGATGCCGTCGTCGCCCAAAGCTTGCACGACAAGTTCCTCATTGAATGCAGGACGTCGCTCAAGGCGAACCCTGAGACGCTGCCATGAATCGGATGTTTCGAGTGAGACATCGCGGACGATCGCACCGTTGCGGTGCATGGCCGATGTGCCGAAGGTGACCGGTGCGCGCTCAATTTCCGCATCTGAGGCCTGCGAAAGTGGGCGGGCAAGTTCGTCGGGAACGGTCGTATGGCAGATCTCAAAGATCCTGCGAAGGCGGGCCCGAAACGTCGCATCAAACTCATCCTTGTGCGGTGCCTGATGGCGCTCATCGTACCACCAGAACCAGTCCGATGCCTCAAGCACTTCGAGATGCTCAGCAATGGATTCCTCATCATGTCCAGCATTGCGTAGTGCCTGCATTGCCCGACCCAGCAGCGTCCAAGCACAGTTTTTTGCCGGGGAGCCGATCCAGACGCCGAAGTCAGCATTGATCCATGATCCTGCACGCAATCTGTCAAGCCGCCGTGCATGACCTGCATTGGCAACCTCGCCGCATGTGACGCATGTAAACCTGTCGTCGTCCTCAAGGTGCTGCAAAAGCGAACGGAGAAAGTCTTCGCCGTTGTGATGGTAAAACTCCCAGCAATTCTCACCGTCAAGGATCACCGGTATAACCGCCTGCTCAAGTGCCGAAGCCCCCTGCTCGTGGATGATCAGCTGTCGTCGTTCTTCAAGACGACGCATAAAGTCTGCTGCGGCCGCAGTAGAATCCCAGGAGGCATACTCAAATCCGATGGCATCACTGAGCCCATGATCGCGGAACAGCACCATCATGTTTCCCGATGTGGTTGCAACCTCATACGGGAAGTACACATCACTTCGCACAAACAGCTCACCGGCCGACGCCCTAAGCACACCTTCGTCGGTAGCCGTCCACCGAACGCCGCTGGCCGCCAGAACCTCCAGGGCCTCCATCGAGAGCGATCCCTCGGCAGGCCACATCCCAGAAGGAATAGTACCACTTCGCCGCTGCCAGTCATCGAGCGCACGCCGCACATGACGCCTTGCATGGAAAGGGGCTCTATAGGCCGGTGATGGCAGCGTGGCTCTCGGCATGCATTCACCAGCTGCATCGGTATCGATCAGTAGCGGCAGGATCGGGTGATGGAACGGCGTAATGCTGATCTCGATGTGACCCGCGCGGGACTGTTCGAGCATCGTTGGCACCACCTCGGCCACCAGCCCCCGAATGGTCTTCAGGAGGTCCACTTTTTGGTCTTCAGAGTAGTGAGCCCCCTGCTCAAGGAGACGGCGAATCGGTTCGCTGCGGCGTCGCGTGACGGGTCCGCACCAGGCCAGATGAAACAGTACCTGTGCATCTCGCCATTCCTGTTCTGAAAGTGCTGGATGGTCATGTGAGCGTAGATGCGCAACGATCGACGCCAGGCGCGGCAATCCCTCCATCATCGGATCGCGCAGCGTCAACAGCCAGCGCGTCAGCTCCCGGTGCTGCTCATACGAGAGCGATGCCGTATTGATCTCGGCCAGCTCCTCCAGCGGATCGAGCACGCCCTGGGTGCAGGCATCAAGCTGTTCGAGCATCGACGGCACGAGGTTGATCGTATGCCGGATGGAATACTCCGAAAGGATTCGGGGCAGATCAGCATAATCCTTGATCGCATGAAGCCGTACCCACGGCAAAACAAAACGTCCGTTGAGACGATACTCGGGTTGGTGCTGGTGCCAGAGGAAGCAGATTCGCATAAACGGAATCTACATCCAAGTGCACCCTAAAGCGCTACGGGTTTACCCCACTCACATGTAACCCAAAACCTAACACCCAAAACCCATAAGTAATAATGTCGCCAACCGTTCGTCAATGCCGCCGTACCTTTGCGACGCATCAGCACCCGGTACTCTGTTTTTTTGGGGATGTAACGGTCTCGACGGGGTGAAGCGTTTACGAAGATGCGTGCCGAGCTACGCTGGTGGAGCTCGTTAATACAACCGGCGAACAACAACTGGCGATAACTTCGGTTATCGCATGGCCGCCTAAGCTTAGGCCGCTATGCCATCGAACGGATGGGTGCCTGTTCCCCTCCGCCTCGGTGTTGCCCTCAAACAGGCTGGCGTGAAGTCGTGCACCAGGACCTAACGTGAGAAACCACTGATGCTGGCTGAGGCGGACCTGTCGATCGGTTACCGCAACAGTAAGACCCTGTAGATCGAAGACGCACGTGGTAGGCTTCGATTCGTTCACTTCGGACCCGGGTTCGACTCCCGGCATCTCCACTCATTAGGTTTTAGGTTTTGGGTTTTGGGTTTTGGGTTTTGGGTTTTGGGTTTTGGGTTTTGGGTTTTGGGTTTTAGGTTTTAGGTCAGTTATGCGCGGTCGATTTTACAGCC
>JBILLF010000122.1:0-4020 GCA_044376225.1 Patescibacteria group bacterium
AGCTCGTGACATTCCATCCTATGAGCATCTGATCAGTACGGTCATGCACGTCAAGGCCGTGGGTAACGGCACGGTGCTGCAGAAGGCTATTCAGACGGCCATCAACGATATCTCGCACGAGAGCCAACTCAGCCATGCACAAATCCTGGTGGTCACCGATGGAGTGGCGCATATCGACCTGGAACATCTGCGGTCGCAGCTTGGCGATCAGATCACGATCAACACCGTCAAGATCGGAAGCGCTCGTTTGCAGGTCGATAACGTTGTGGTCGAAGGCATGGTGGCCTCATCAAGCTCACCGGAAGCGGTGCACATTCGCGATCTCTTCAAGCTGCGGCGCGACCTTGAAACGCAACTCTCTGCGGCCTCAGGAAAGATGCGACAGGACTCTCTGAGGTCACAGATCGATCAGATTCAACGTCAGATCACACAGCTCACATCCAGGTACGGGGCAACCCTTGCCGAGCACTACGGCGACGAGATCCGCCGCCTAAGCACTGTGTACGTCAACGTCGATGATATCGCGGCCGACGAAATGTTCTCGCTCTCCGAAGAAAAGGTGGTGCAGTTTGAAGAGCTGGCAGAGTCACTGCTCGAGACCCTCCGCACGGAACGTCAGGTCGAAGACATAAAGCGGGCAGCAATACTTTACGATCACCTGATCCTGCTGATGCGATACAACAAGATTGACGCCAAGCGCTTTGAGAAAGCAGCCGCCGAACTTGAGAAAATGCTCGACCATATCTTGAACAAACCATCGTCGAGCAGCGACGATATGCCGATTAGCGAACTCGAACGTGCCCAGCTACGAAACATGCTTGACAGCAGCAGCTTGGCCTCAAAGATGTCGCTGGGACTGTTGCTGCGGATCCTCTGGCTCAAACTCGTGCGCTCCTGGCGCAGCCGGCGTCAGCTCAGAGCCTTCAGAACGCTTCGCGGACGAAAGTTCGAGGGCAGACGTCGCTGACATCCCCTAGCGCGGCAGAGCAGAGGCCCGTCCCACAGAGTGATACTCAAAGCCCCTCTCCAGCATGTCCTGAGGATCGTAGATGTTCCGTCCATCAAAGATGAGCGGGCTGGCAAGTTCCGATAGCATACGCGCAAAGTCAGGATCGCGAAACTCCTGCCACTCGGTGGCAATGATCAGCACGTCGGCATCGGCAAGCGCTGCATAGGCATCGCCGGCATAGGTAATACGATCACCGATGACTTTATGAGTTGTCTCCTGAGCCTCTGGGTCAAAGGCAACGATCTCCGCACCTTCGGATAGCAACCGGTCGATGATTACAAACGACGGAGCCTCACGCACGTCATCCGTATCGGGCTTAAAGGCAAGCCCCCACAGTGCGACGCGCTTGCCGGACATGTCCCCGTCAAAGCGTGCTACCACACGACTTGTGAACCGGCGCACCTGATGGTCGTTGACAACCTTGGCTGCCTTGATGACCTCAAGTGGCGTGCCGGCCTCATCGGCGGCGTGAATGATCGCCTTGACATCCTTGGGAAAGCAGCTTCCGCCATACCCGATTCCCGCATAGAGGAACCGGCTACCGATGCGGGGATCGATGCCGATACCCACGCGGATGCTTTCGATGTCTGCTCCGACGGCTTCGCAGTACTCCGACAGGTCGTTCATGAAGGAGATCTTCGTAGCGAGAAAGGAGTTGGCAGCATACTTCGTGACCTCCGAGCTCTTCTCGTCAAAGACCAGCAAGGTGGCACCGCGATCGGTGAACGGGCGGTATAGGCTGTGCATACGTTCTGCAGCTAAGGGGCTACTGGTTCCCACCACAATACGGTCCGGTCGCATGAAGTCTTCAACGGCAAAGCCCTCACGCAGAAACTCGGGGTTGCTCACCACATCAACGTGGCGCGTGGGGGCAACTCTATCGAAGATCCCCTGTACCAGAGCGGCCGTCCCTACAGGCACCGTGCTCTTATTGACCACGACTCGAGGCTCACTAACATCAAGCTCATTGAGAAGTTCAGCAACCCGGTGTGAGGCTGAGATCACCATCTCCAGATCGGCCTGACCATCTTTACCCGGAGGCGTCGGCAGGCACAACATCAGAATGTCACACTCACCGACAGCCGTCGTCAGGTCAAGCGAAAACCGGATGCGTCCCTCACGGATCGTCCGGTTGAGAACGACATCAAGGCCAGGTTCGTAGATCGGCACCTCGCCGCGCTTTAACCGCTCGATCTTTCCTGGATCGACGTCGATGCAGAGTACGTCGTTGCCGACATCAGCAAGGCAGGCGCCCGTGACCAGACCCACGTACCCTGTTCCAATGACCGCGACCTTGTGCGACATGCGTTGTTTCCTTGTGAGCGAAAGACGGTTTACGACCGGCTACGGCATTGATACCATCAGCAGCCGAACGACAAAGATGAGAACGATCAGGAAGGTGACCAACAGGGCGATCTTGACGAGTTTCTTGATGATCGACAGAACAAGACCGACAAGTAATAGCACAACGACGAACTGCATGCCCTCGGGCAGAGATGAGGCAAGTACGACAAGGGATCCGATCATCGGTAATTCACCATGAACGTAATCACGCCTTCCATTTCGGTGTCGGACGGTAGACGATTAAACCGCCAACGCATCAGTGCCTGAATCGCCGCCTGCTCTACCAGACGGCTTCCGCCTTTTTTCTCGGGCCAGGCCGTGGTCACAGCACCATTAGCTGCCACGCGGAAGCGGATCTTAACCTTGGTGTCGAGCACACCAGGCGGAAAGGTCGGGATGACCTTAGTTACAACAGTGCGGTTGCCGCCTCCGCCCCAGTCGATGTCGCCATACCCGTCACCTTTGCCTCTTCCAACGCCAAGCTCACCGAGGCCGCTTCCTTCATTGGTACCCTTTGCCGAGCCGATGCTACGGTCCGAGGTCGACTCATCGGAGGTCTTACCCCCACGTCCGGCTTCGTCCTTGGGGATAAACTTCGATGCCAGTGCCGGGTCCGCCGTCGGGGCTTTGGACGCACCACTGCTTCGCGTTGCATCGACGAGCGGGTCCTTACTCTCGGCGCCGCGCTGGGATGCCCCCTCCGCAGTCAAGTTCCCCTTGCGCACACCTGTGCCGTCTCCACTGCCGAGCACCAGAAGCGTCACGGGAGTTGTCTTTGGTAAAACAATCGGCTCGACCTCGACCCGCGTGCATGTGAGCATACCGAGGATCAGGCCCATGATCAACAGCGCACCGATGAAGCCCCGAACAACATTCGGACTCCACACCAGACGAATGGTCAGCGCCGGCTGATCAACGTGTCGTGTCATCGAACCCTGTCGATCCACGCATTGCGGTACCCCAGTTGAAGGGCGGCCTGCTCGGCCTCTTCACGTGTGGCATAACGTCCAAAACGGACGCGATACCAAACCTTACCCTGCTGGGTAACAGGCTCGATGCGTCCATCACCAACGTTGCGCGATTGTAACTGGCGGAGCCATTCATCGGCATCATCGACGGACGCACTTGAATGAACTTGTATGACCCATTGCGCGCCAACCGATGAGGCACTTTTGGTCGTCTTAAGGGATGCTCTCGGCGCTGGCGCTGCGTTGCGCAATGAAGCCTGCTCACGGACGGATTCCTTCGAGGGGGCTTTGGGAGCGGGCTCGGGCTTAGCCTTTGGAGATGGCTTCGGGGCTGGCTCGGGAGTCGCCTTCGGAGATGGCTCGGGCTCAGCGCGACGCACTCGGCTCTCTGCAAGATCTGGAGCAGGAACTGCGGTCCGCGTCGGCTGCTCACGTGCAGCTCTACCCGACGCGGCAGTCGTGCCCGATGGAGCGGTTGAAGCCTTCAACGCAGCGCCTGGTGGTGGCGGTGGTGGCGTTTGTTCGGCGGATGATTGCTCCGGCGCTGGCTCTGGCGTTTCTTGCTGCGCTGCGGGTGGCTGCTGTGATGTATCGGCCGGCGACTGTTTACCCTGGTCAATGAACTCCACCTGCTCTGTTTCGCCGCCCTGAGCGCCGCTTTCGGCCGGACGGGAGAAGAAGTAAACGCTGACGCTGATA
>JBILLF010000151.1:0-4015 GCA_044376225.1 Patescibacteria group bacterium
GGTAACACAACGATCGGTAATGGCGACGGTGATGTGATCACGGTCAACACCGGTGGTGGTGCCGACCTGACGATCGCCGAGACGGGGCTGACGCGCGCCGGCAATCTTGCCATCAACACGGGCTCAGCCAACACGCTGTCAACAGACGGAAATCTGTCGGTAGCCAAGTCGGCATCGGTCACAGAGAACCTGACGGTCAACGGCAACACAACGCTGGGTGACAATGCTGCGGGTGATGTTGTGAACATCACGGCAGCAACAAACGTCACCGGTGCAACAACCATTGCCGGCACCACAAATATCAATTCCACTTCGGGTGCAACGACCAACATTGGTGCAGGTGCTGGAACAACGAACATCCGTGGTACGGTGAACATCAATACGACCGCCGGAGAGAATACCAACATTGGTATCGCCGGTGGTACGAATACGATTCTCGGTACAACGAGAATCAATGTCACAGGCACCGAATCAACATCAATCGGCAACGCCAACGGCACACTGACGCTGACCGGTTCATCGGTTGGTGTGACCGGTAATGTTACCGCCAACAACAACCTGACGGTGACAGGCACGACGACGCTCAACGGCGCTTCGAACTTGAACGGTAACACAACGATCGGTAATGGCGACGGTGATGTGATCACGGTCAACACGGGAGCCGGTGCCGACCTGACGATCGCCGAAACGGGCCTTACCCGCGCCGGCAACCTTGCTATCAACACGGGCTCAGCCAACACGCTGTCAACAGACGGTAGCCTATCGGTAGCCAAGTCGGCGTCGGTCACAGAGAACCTGACGGTCAACGGCAACACAACGCTGGGTGACAATGCGAGCGATGTGATCGGCATCAACGGTGCAACGACGATCACGGGAGCAACACAGATCAACACCAGTAATGGTGTTGGAATTACTCAGATTGGCAACGCTTCAGATGATCTTACCCTCAAGGGCAACACCATCAATCAAATCGGAGATGTTAAACAGAATGGCGGCTATGCACTGTTTGATGTCGGTGGCGAGAGCTTCACTGCTCAAGCAGATGGTGTTGGTGGCAGCGGCGCAAGGTTAGATATTGGAAATGCATTCGGTGGTGTAGAGATGAGCGCCGACGATGGTCTCGGTGAACTGTCCTACGTTGCCGTAAATCCTGGAATTATTGACCTCGTATCCACAAATGCAGTCAACATTGGTAACGCTACAACCTCTGCTTCCGTAAACATCCTATCACCAGGCTCGTACGACATTACGATGAATCCAGGTGGTGATCTGGTTCTGCAAAACATTGATGTCGATGCAGTACCAACGCAGATGCTGACACTGACGGCAACTGGTGCGGTTCGCAAGACGGTTCTTGCCGGAACGGCAGACCAGGGCGTGATCTACACCAACGGACAGTATCTGTTGGGTGGTGCGACGTCGACAGAAGTACCGTTTACGTCAGACCGCTTCATCAATATCAGCACCGAGAATCTGAACTTCACAACATCAAGCGGAACGCTGCTGAACCTCAATGGTGCTACTGCTTCCGTAACAGGCAACCTCTCGCAATCAGGTGGCAATGTGACAATTGTACCGGGTAGCGGCAACGTACTAAGTGTTTCAGGTGAAACGAGTGTCGTTGGTCTTACCACCATCAACACGACCGGATCATCAGCTACTTCGATTGGCAATGCCAACGCTGTACTGACGCTAACAGGTTCGTCGGTTGGAGTGACTGGTAACGTCACGGCTAACAACGACCTGACGGTCACCGGCACGACGATGCTCAACGGTGCTTCGAACCTGAACGGTAACACAACGATCGGTAACGGAGACGGTGATGTGATCACGGTCAACACCGGAGCTGGTGCCGACCTGACGATCGCCGAAACGGGGCTTACGCGCGCCGGCAACCTTGCCATCAACACGGGCTCAGGCAACACGTTGTCAACAGACGGAAGCCTGTCGGTAGCCAAGTCGGCATCGGTCACAGAAAACCTGACAGTTAACGGTAACACAACGTTGGGTGACAACGCGAGCGACGTGATCGGCATCACTGGTGCAACGACGGTCACAGGCACCACGAGCATCACGGGTGCCACGACCATCAATACCACGGGTAATGCCGCGACAAGCATCGGCAATGCTAACGGCACACTGACGCTGACTGGTTCGTCGGTTGGTGTGACTGGTAACGTCACCGCTAACAACGACCTGACGGTCACAGGCACGACGACGCTCAACGGCGCTTCGAACCTGAACGGTAACACAACGATCGGTAACGGAGACGGTGATGTGATCACGGTCAACACCGGAGCTGGTGCCGACCTGACGATCGCCGAAACGGGGCTTACCCGCGCCGGCAACCTTGACATCAACACGGGCTCAGGCAACACATTGTCAACAGATGGAAGCCTGTCGGTAGCCAAGTCGGCATCGGTCACAGAAAACCTGACAGTTAACGGTAACACAACGTTGGGTGACAACGCGAGCGACGTGATCGGCATCACAGGTGCAACGACCGTCACAGGCACCACGAGCATCACGGGTGCCACGACTATCAATACCACAGGCAATGCCGCGACAAGCATCGGCAATGCTAACGGCACACTGACGCTGACTGGTTCATCGGTTGGAGTGACGGGTAACGTCACCGCTAACAACGACCTGACGGTCACAGGCACGACGACGCTCAACGGCGCTTCGAACCTGAACGGTAACACAACGATCGGTAACGGAGACGGTGATGTGATCACGGTCAACACCGGAGCTGGTGCCGACCTGACGATCGCCGAAACGGGGCTTACCCGCGCCGGCAACCTTGACATCAACACGGGCTCAGGCAACACATTGTCAACAGATGGAAGCCTGTCGGTAGCCAAGTCGGCATCGGTCACAGAAAACCTGACAGTTAACGGTAACACAACGTTGGGCGACAATGCGAGCGACGTGATCGGCATCACTGGCGCAACGACGGTCACAGGCACCACGAGCATCACCGGTGCAACAACGGTCACGGGCAACACAAGCATCAATGCCAGCGGATCAGGAACGACGACGATCGGTAGCGCAGCTAACGGCGGCGCCGTGTCCATCGCGTCGAGCGGTGTCAACAACATCACGGTCAACCCAGGTGGTGATTTTGTGCTGCAAAACATTGATGTCGATGCTGTACCGACGCAGATGTTGACACTGACAGCAACTGGTGAAGTTCGCAAGACGACGATGTCGGGAACTGCAGATCAAGGTGTGATCTACACGACTGGCCAGTATCTGTTGGGTGGTGCTACGTCAACGGAAGTGCCGTTCACAACAGATCGTTTCATCAACATCAGCAACAAGAATCTGAATTTCACAACATCGAGCGGTACGCTGCTGAACCTCAACGGAAATACCGCCGCTGTTACTGGTAATCTCACACAGTCCGGTGGCAATGTCAGCATCACTCCTGGTGCAGGTAAGACATTTGAAGTTACCGGTACCTCGACTATCAAGGGTGCCAACATCCTCCTTGAGACGACGGGTGGTGTTGCGAAAACCTCACTTGCCCTCGATGCTAATACCGCATCGTTTGCATGGAATGAAGGATCAACGATCGAACGTACTGTCGGTTTTGATGTCAGTGGCATAACCATCGCATCGAATAGCACAGGCGTGGGTTCTTCGGAGATCTACATGACCGACGGTCAGATCTCAATCGATGGCGATGTTCAGATGGCAGATAACCTGACCGTCAGCGGAAGCTCTATGCTGGGCAACAGTGCCACAGGAGATCAGGTGTCAATCACCGGTGTGACGACGATCCTGGGCGTGACCAATATCAATACCACGGGTTCATCAGCAACGTCGATCGGCAACACGAACGCCGTGCTGACCCTGACCGGTTCATCATTGAATCTGACGGGTAATGTCACCGCTAACAACGACCTGACGGTCACAGGCACGACGACGCTCAACGGTGCTTCGAACCTGAACGGTAACACAACGATCGGTAACGGCGACGGTGATGTGATCACGGTCAACACCGGTGGTG
>JBILLF010000123.1:0-3912 GCA_044376225.1 Patescibacteria group bacterium
GTTGTGAAGAAATGAGTTCAGACGTGATCCATTTGTTGGCGAGAGCGTGAGGGGGTAGGCATGGGGCTCCTGTCGCATCAACCATGGATAGGTATGGGCGAACTCAATCTCGTAGAGCGACTGCTCGGATCGTGCGGCTGTTAGCAACGCTTTGGCCAGGACGTTCATCCGCCGCTTGAGCGGGTAGGACTGGCGCTGTGCATGGGCGTGAAGCTCTGCATGGGCCTCAACAAGACGCCCCTCTCGAAGGTGACCGGCAATCACCCGGTAGAGTGAATGCATGTATCCACCGAGCATCTCATCTGATCCCTGGCCATCGAGCACTACCTTCACGCCTTCGCGTGCGGCAAGCCCCATGACGAAGTACTGAGAGATATACGATGACGAAGGCATCGGCGCATCCATCAGGTGAACGATGCGATCAAGGGCATCGGCAACGTCGTTATCGCAGGGAGATATCTCACTGGAGATGATCTGCGGATACCGATCCAGCAAGTGTCGGATATAGGGGCGCTCATCGACGGTACCGGGTCCGGTATAGTAGGCCGTAAAGGCACGAACCTCGTGCTCGGAGGTTGATGAAGCGAGTACTCCAGCGATCGATGTGGAATCCAGACCACCGCTCAGACAGACGCCCATAGGTACATCTCGACGGGAGGTAAGCCTGATGGAATCGATGAAGGTCGAGCGAAATGCCTCGACGCTGTCACCAAAACGCAGGCTGCTATCGACCGATGTATCAACCTCGGCATACTGCCATATCCGAAGTTCACCATTAGCGAACAGAGCGTTGTGCGAGGCCGGTAAAGCCTTAATGTCTGCAAAGTAGGTCTCATCCCAGTGGTGCATCCAGCCAAGGTAGAGTCCACGCGCAACTTGAGATTCGTTGATTCCTCCGCGGTCAAGGGGCATTCCACGCAGGGCCTTGATCTCCGAAGCAAAGTAAAAGCGGCTGTCGCGGTAGCTGTAGTGGAACGGCTTGATGCCGAAGCGGTCGCGAGAACAGAAAAGGGTCTTCTCAGCCCCGTCCCAGACCGCAAAGGCCCACATGCCCACGAACCGTTCAACCGCGAGCGCACCCCAGTGGTGATAGGCCTTGAGGACCACCTCCGTATCACCGGTCGTATCGAATTGATAACCCGCCCGGGACAATTCCTGGCGCAGTTCAACGTAGTTGTACACCTCACCGTTGAAGGTGATCGTCAGGTCGGCAAACGACATCGGTTGATGCGATGCCGAAGAAAGGTCGATGATGCTGAGTCGGTTATGCCCAAGCCAGACAGGTGCCGAACAGAATGTCCCGCTGTGGTCCGGACCCCGGTGCGATGTGACGCGCAGCATGCGCAATCCCAGATCGGCCAGGGTGTCGGCCGTCAGTGTCGAATCAATGATTCCTGCGATACCGCACATGGCTCAAATCTACGGTGGTAAATTGCCACAATGAATCTCCGGTGGACATTACGGATCCTTCTTGGACCGATGCGCCCCTTTCTCGTGCGCAAGCTTGCTGATCGTCTCCGTGAGATCAGCGTGCGCAGGCGCGCGCGCCAGGCCTTGCCGACAGTGCCCTCGGAAGGCCGCTCACTGCGTGTAAACCTCGTTCCATTGCCGTCACCAGAATGGTTTTCTGCAAACGGACCGGGCGTCATGGCGTTTGCACGACGAATGCGCGCCGGGGATGTTGGTGCCTATGGCATCGATCGGTGGAGCATCGGGCAGCCGGACCCCGAGGGCGTGGATGTGCGTTCGGTCCATGAACTCAGTCGCATGCATCACTGGTGTGCCTATGCACTGGCGGCCCATATCGACGGTGAGAACAGTGATAAATGGTGTCAGAGTCTAGAGCAGGAGATTGCGGACTTCGTCCGGTCGTATCCTCCTGGCACGGGAACGCATTGGGCGTTTCCGATGGGTACTGGAATTCGTCTTCATTCGATGCTGGTGGCCTGGGACTGGGCGCGCCGCACGGGTTGGAGTAGCGTCGATGGTGATCGACTTGTTGCGGCCACAGCCATTGACCATGCGGTGCTGACATTCGCCGAGCGCGAGTCACGCGGCGGACTGTCAACGTCCCACTACGCAGCGAATCTGCTCGGTGTGCTTGCCGCATCGATGTATGTGCATCCGCATCCCGCCGCTGAACGCTGGCGGCGTGTGTGCGTTTCAGAACTGCAGAAGGAGATCACGCGCCAAATCCTAGCTGATGGCATGGCTAATGAGGCAAGTACGGGGTACCACCGTCAGGTCATTGATACTTTCGTGCACGCGGCGCAGTTGCTGTCACATGCCGGAGAAAGTGCCCAGCTTGGCATCCAGCAGCGAGCGCTACTCGTGGCGGCCTTGTCACGCTGTCGGCAGCTTGAGGCAATGGGAATGCCCCTTATCGGCGACAACGATGATGGCCTGGCCATGAAGCTCACCGGCTTTGCCCCGGAGTTATCATACACCTATGACGTTGCCCAGCGCCTGTTCGGTGCAGCCTCATTGATGCGAGCCACGACAGACATGGAATCGTTCGGTCTCAGCACACTAGATGCAGATGATCTGCAGTGTACACTCAGAAACGGAACTGTTGGCCAATTTGGCAAAGGTGGCCATGCCCACAACGATCAGAATAGCCTCACACTGCGCGTCAACGGACGCTGGTTTATCGTTGATTCAGGGACCTCTACCTACACGTTCGACATTGAGCAACGCAACATTGAGCGCTCATCGGCCATGCATTCCACGATGTGGCCCACGCACTGTGATCAGGCGGAGCACCCGCCCGGTGAAACGGGGCTTTTCTGGCTCTTAGAAAACCACCTGAAGCGTCGGCTAATGCGCACCGGCGAACGATCAATCCGTGGTGAGGTCGCACGGCCCGGGGTCGGGCGTCACATACGAGTTCTTGAGATTGACAATGGGGCTCTTCACGGACATGATCAATTCGAGGCTGATGGTGGCGGCGATGCCGACTGCGTGTTCATCTTCCATCCCGAAGTCCGTGCCGAGAGCATCCATCCCGGTTGCGTGCGCCTTATGTCGGGCGAAACATCTATTGTGGTGACATGGACTGGATCCGAGGGGAAGATCGAGACGGCGACGTTTTCTGAACGATTTGCCGAGATCACACCGACAACGTGCCTTCGTCTTCGCGGCACGGACATTTCTTGGAGCATCTGCCATGAACGTCCCTGACGGCTGGGGCCTCAGCACTATCTTTGCGCCATGAAGGTATCGGCCCACCTCGGAGCGATCTCCTGGTCCATGGCGGATAAGATGCTGTACGTCGGGTACGGCTTTGTCCAGTTTTTGCAGATAGCAGCACTCCCCAAAGAAGTGTACGGAGTCTTTACTCTGCTGGTTGCGCTGAACTCCTGGATCATGATGGTTTCGGACGGATCAGCGCTTGCCGGCGTGATCCAATTCGGTGTTGATGTGGACGAACGTCCCAGAGTGAACATGCTGGCCATGCTCATTCATATCATCGTCGTCATGGGGTCCTCGGGGCTGATGTTCGTGTTCAGTGAGCCCCTTACCGAGCTATTCCATGTGCGCGAGTTTGCCCTGGTTGCGCAGTGGCTGCCGCTCTACTGCCTGCTGACGATACCGAGGATGTTCTGCCTCAAGATCCTGTATCGCGACATGCGAATGCGGGATCTCTTTGTAGCCGATGCCATCTGGTTTGGGGTTCGGACGTTTATGACCATCTGGGCGATATCGCATGGCGGACTGAATACCTTTGAGGACATCCTCCTTATCGACCTTGTCGGAATCGGTGCAAGCTCTCTGGTGTCGATGGTGATGACGCGCCGGGAAATGATCTTCTCGAGCAAGGGGATGATGACCCTGCGGACCTACCTCGGCTATGGCCTTCCATTGGCGGCTGCGACGGCACTCAATACGGCTCCGCGGCTGCTCGATGTTTAT
>JBILLF010000057.1:0-14006 GCA_044376225.1 Patescibacteria group bacterium
TTGTGCGGTATGCCTCTGCAGCTCAGGAGCGCACCGCCCACGCCGAGGCCGATCTCTCCTGGGGCACTGTGGGTTCACACACATCACTGACCCTGACGCGGTTCGGTGATCTGCGATCGGGCGGCGTGTTTCCGGACGCAGCACCGACGTTTGGACGGCGTGACTGGTATGTTGAGCGCATCGATGGACGCGACACGCAACTGGTCAACCCCGATCCGCTCATCCAGCGCTCAAGCGGCTACGATCAGATGAACCTCTTGCAAAAACTTCGTTGGCAGATGAATGAGCGGTGGACGCTTGGGCTGACGGCGATGTTTACCACTAGTGGAGATATCCCGCGCTACGATCGACTGTTCGAACAGCGCACAACCAATGGCGTTACCAATCCGCGCCAATCCGAATGGTACTATGGTCCACAGTTTCTGAGCCTCAACGCGCTGACGCTTACCGGGAGCCACATAGCCCCTTTTGTGGATGACCTGTCAATCACACTCTCGCAGCAATGGTACGAAGAGTCACGTCACACACGGAGCTTCCGCAGCGATATCCGCCGTGATCAGTTCGAGGCCGTGTCGGTGACGAACGTAAACATCGATGCACGCATACGCCTCGATGACGACGAGCACGATCGCGATCTCTATTACGGTATCGAAGTATCCCTTCAAGGCGCGAGCTCCACGGCAACGGATGTAAATATCGTTACCGGCGCGACCACTCCGGGAATCACACGGTATCCCGATGGAGGGTCGACCTGTAACTCTTACGCAGCGTATGCACAAACTCGGTGGGAGTTTGGCGAAGAGCTTGTCCTTGCCGGAGGGCTGCGGTGGACGCTTGTGCAGCTGCTCTCGGAGCTGTCCGCCACGAATGTGTTGGGTCTTCCGTACCGATCCATCGAGACCGACCCGTCGGCACTGACCGGTTCCGTAGGCCTGACGTGGCTGCCGTTAACGTGGCTTACCGTGCGGGGGAATGTCTCCTCGGGATTTCGCGCCCCGAACGTTGATGACCTCGGCAAGGTGTTCGACTCTCGACCCGGTAGCGTGGTGGTGCCGAATCCCTTACTTGGTCCTATGACCGTGACAACCGTGGAAGGGGGCTTGGCAGTCACCCCGATCGACGGTTGGACGCTCTCGGCAACGGTCTTTCACTCGTGGTTGGCAGACGTGATGCAGATCCGCCCATCGACGTTCAATGGTGCCGATAGCATCATCTTCAACGACGTGCCAAGCCAAGTGACCTCGCTGCAGAATGTTGGCACGGGGTATCTCGATGGCGTCTCTCTTGTGCTTGATGGTCGCGTGGGAGACCTTTCTTTATTGGTCACGGCGTCGGTCACGACAGGGCGCGATAACACGGGTGCTGTGCTGATGCACATCACGCCGGCCTTCGGCATGGCGCGCCTTGCATGGAGTCCGACTCAGACACTGCAGATCACTGCCGATGCTCGGTGGTCGGCAGCATGGACACCGTCGATGATACCTGCCGCGGAGGCCGCCCTCAATGTCCAGTACCCGGCCGGTGGGTTGCCCGCATGGACCATCGCCGGTGTGCGGGCATCGTATGAAGTCTCATCAATGCTCACAGCCCAGCTGGCCGTGGAGAACATCTTCGATCTTCAGTACCGTCCGGCAGGATCGGGGATATCAGCACCCGGACGGAACATCGTCACGACTTTGCGCGCTCGACTGTGACGATGTGGACGGATTAGTTAACGCTACTTTCATAGCGATGTTTCCGTCATCACCATATCGGGAAGAACCATATGTACCGCACAAACCAAATCATGGTTGCCCAATCCTCTTTTACTCGCCGCACTCTGTTGCTGTGGATCCTGCTGATTGTAGCATCTACCCTCCATGCCACTACGCTTACCGTCGGACCACAGCAGCAGTATGCGGATCCGCGTCTTGCCTGTCTGCAGGCGAAACCCGGCGATACGGTGTTGATCTATCCGGCGCAGTACCGAGGAACATACTGGATCGAAAACCTCAATGGAACCGTTAACGCACCAATCGTCATCCGTGGCACGGACCGAGCAGCCGTTGTCTTTGACGGGGGTTCCGAGTCGATGCATTTCTCGGACTGCTCATACCTTGTCATTGAGAACTTCTCGGTCAGGGGGCAGACCGGAAACGGCATGAACTGCGATGATGCGGGCACATTTGAGACGCCAACGCATCACATCACATTTCGCAGCCTCACCTTCGGTACGATGGGCGCAACAGGGAACAATGACCAGCTGAAGCTCTCTGGGTTGGATGACTTTGTTATCGAGGACTGCATCTTCGAAGATGGGGCCGTAGGCGGCAGCGGAGCCGACATGGTAGGGTGTCACCGCGGAGTATTCCGACGCAACACGTTCCGACGCCTGGGATCGAACTGCATTCAAGCCAAGGGCGGCACGCAGTTCATCCGTATCGAGCGCAACACGTTCATCGATGGTGGCGAGCGTGCATTAAATCTCGGTGGATCAACGGGGCTGGCGTTCTTCCGCCCGCAGGATGCGCGGTTCGAGGCCGCCGATCTTACCGTCGTGGCTAACCTCTTTGTGCGCTCCGTCACGCCGATCGCCTACGTCGGCTCGCTGCGCGTGTCGGTCACCAACAACACCATCATCGACCCGCAACGTTGGGTGTATCGCATTCTTCAGGAGACGGTGGATCCGTCGCGCTTTGCCCCCTGCGGAAACAACACGTTTCAGAACAACCTGGTGGTGTTTCGCTCAACGATCTCGCGTCATGTAAACATCGGAGCAAACACCGACCCTTCCTCGTTCACGCTGCGCAACAACCTCTGGTACAACGTTGATGCACCGAACTCATCGCGTCCGCAGGAAGCTCAGCTAACAGAAACGTCGAGTCTGTATGGAAACGATCCGCTCCTACGTGGGTATGCCAACGGTGACTACCGACCACAGGCATCAAGCCCAGTGAAGGGGGCGGGCATCGCAACACCGGATGCCCTACAAGACCTTGTTGGCCGCAACTTCGCAACCCCCCCCTCGATCGGCGCCTACGAGGCCGATGAGACGACGTCCGTAGGAAACTGCCTGACGTTGTCATCCGTACACTCCATACGCACGTTGGATGGATGGTGGCTAACGGTACCGCAGAGCATGCTGCCAGTGAACATTCGGATTGCCGATCTGCGCGGCTCCATTCGAGGGTGCGTCACACTCGAGAACGTGCAGACCTTTGTGCCAACCAATGCAAGTGAGTTCGTTATCGTCGACCAGTAGCTAGGAATCGATCAACGACGATGGCGATAAGGGGCATACAGACGGTGAAGAGATACGTCTGATAGCGCGGCAGCACATACGTGATGGCAAAGAGTCCGGTCATGCCTGCTGCGATGACAAGGAACGGTATCACCGGAGACCCCACAGAGCGTTCGCGCCAGAGTCGGCGGAGCGCCAACGCGAGACCTGCTACCAGCAGCAGACCCGTGATCAGCGTCGGCACGAGGTAGGCCAGGGATTTACCCTTAGGGTAGTATGGATCGACGGTCCAGAGCATCACGATCTTCTTGATTCCGAGCATCAGCCAGCGCGCAGGATCCTCTGTGACGTAGCTAATCACTTCTTCACGAAAGATCTTATCTGCATCCAGCTCGAACGTCTGCGTCAGTGGCAGCGCATCCAGCTTTGCAACGATCTCAGGATAGCGCTCACCTTCCCAGATGTTCCAACCGTCGGCCGCGTAGCCACTGCCGGAAGCGTGCACGTTTGCCCCACGCCACATCTCGCGCCACGGGTGCGTGATGATGCCGGTGGGCTGACCGAACTCTGCTGCATTACGCACCAGCCACGGTGATATCACGACCATCATCATCACAACGGCAAGGGAGGCCCCCTTCCAGTTGCGCTTTAGAAGCGGCAGCATGCAGACGAGCAAACCAAGGGCCAAGAATTCTGAGCGCATGAGGGTAAGCAGACCAACGGCAAGGCCGAGGTACCATGCGCCCCGTCCTTCAGAGAGCAACGTCTGCGCGGCGTCGATTACAAAGAGTCCACACACGGCATACCACACCGCGCCTGCCGGAGTGGCCGACGAGACAAGACCCGGAATGTAGATGAGCGACCATCCTGCGGCGATCATCGCTGCACGCTCTGAGGCCAAACGCCGAGCAATTCGCGCAACAAGCCACGGGATCAGTCCTCCAACAAGACACTGCAGCACCAGCATCGCAAGGATGCCGCTCTGCCCGCCCCCTGCCACACTAAATACGACCGTGGCAACGGCCGGTACAAACGGTGGCATGAAAGCACTCGGATGCGGGGTCGGATCGGTCTTCCACAATTCCGCTCTCGCCGAGTCAAGGGGCTGATAGGGCCACGCCATGCCAAAGCCATCGCCCGCCAGCGCATTCTGCGCAATCACCACCTGCTCATATTCGCGTGGCTCTCCCATCGGCGTCATCGTCAGGACAGCTAGGCGCAGGATGGCAGATACGATGCAGAGGTGGAGAAGTTGCATAGAAGAGGTTGCGGGTTACATGGTACGAGGTACGTAGAAAACCGGCATTTGTCCTCGGTCATTTGTCATTCGTCTGCGATACATCATACCGCGCATTATACCCTTCCAGCTCCTGGCATTGCCAGCCACGGATGCGGGCACGTTTGCCGAGGATGTCGCGGGCATCATCGACAGAGATGTTCAGGGCGGTTGCAAAGGATGCGGCGTCGAACGAACCGGTCGGGGTCGACAGAGAGGATATTGCTCCATCAATGCGTAACTCAAACTGTCGTTGCATGCGCAGTCCTGCAAGCAGTGTGCCGACCGCCGCGGCGATCATGATCAGCCCCATAACGAGGTTGCCCATGCCCACGTCATCGTTATCGCCCCGGTAGGCGCCGTAGGAAAAGACGAAGCCAAACACGGCGAACATCAGCAGAAGAGCTGAGAGCATAAGGATGAGGCGGTGAATCATGGGCGGCAAAATACTGCCTATTTTCGAGCCGCTGTAACGAGGAGAATGCCGTGAACGAAAGAATCGACAAACTTCGGGCGCTCAAGGCCGAGGCCCTTTTAGGGGGCGGACAGAAGCGCATAGATGCCCAGCATGCTAAGGGTAAGCTAACGGCGCGAGAACGCCTCGAAGTGCTGCTCGATGAGGCGTCGTTCTCCGAAATGGACATGCTGGCACGGCACCGCTCGACAAAGTTCGGTCTGGAGCAGCAGCGTCCGCTGGGCGATGGCGTCGTGACGGGTACGGGCACAATCCACGGTCGGACGGTGTGCGTGTTCTCACAGGATTTCACAACCTTTGGGGGCTCGCTCGGCGAGGTTCACGCGGAGAAGATCTGCAAGCTTCTTGATCTGGCGATGAAGATCGGCGCTCCGGTGATCGGACTCAACGACTCGGGCGGCGCACGGATTCAGGAAGGCGTTGTTGCCCTGGGCGGCTATGCCGACATTTTCCTGCGCAACACCATGGCCAGTGGCGTGGTGCCACAGCTCAGCGTGATCCTCGGGCCATGTGCTGGCGGTGCGGTGTACTCGCCGGCACTAACGGACTTTGTGTTTATGACCAAGGGCACGTCATACATGTTCGTCACGGGACCTGAGGTCGTAAAGACGGTAACCCACGAAGAAGTAACCTTCGAAGAGCTTGGTGGTGCTGACACGCACGCCTCGCGCAGCGGTGTGGCACACTTTGCCTTTGACAACGAAGTCGAGACGCTGCTTGCGGTGCGCAAGTTGATGAGTTACGTTCCCCTGAATAACCGTGAAAAGCCCCCTGTCAGGCCGACACATGACGCGGCGAACCGCATGTGCGAGAAGTTGCGACATATCATTCCAGCCAATCCGAACCAGCCATACGACATGAAGGACGTGATCCGCGAAGTGGTCGATGAAGCCGACTTCTTCGAGGTGCATGCTGACTACGCCACGAACATCATCTGCGGCTTCGCTACGCTCGATGGTCACCCCGTCGGCATCGTAGCCAATCAGCCCGCATCACTTGCCGGCGTGCTCGATATCAATAGCTCGGTGAAGGGGGCTCGCTTCGTCCGCTTCTGTGATGCGTTCAACATTCCGTTGGTCGTCTTTGAAGACGTGCCCGGCTTCCTGCCCGGTACCGACCAAGAGTGGCGTGGTATCATCCGTCACGGTGCAAAACTTCTTTACGCCTTCTGCGAGGCCACCGTTCCAAAGTTGACGGTCATCACGCGCAAAGCCTACGGCGGAGCCTACGATGTGATGAACTCCAAACACATCCGGGGTGACTATAACATCGCCTGGCCAACGGCCGAGATCGCCGTCATGGGTGCGAAGGGTGCTGTTGAGATCCTTTATCGTAAAGACATAGACAAAGCCGACGACAAAGCTGCTCGCATGCAGGAGCTGCAGGATCAGTACAACGAAGAATTCGCCAACCCCTATGAGGCAGCCGAGCGCGGCTACGTGGATGATGTGATCGAACCCCAGCAGACACGGCACGAACTCATCAAGGCGCTGCGTCGCCTTCACACAAAGACCGAAACAAACCCGTGGAAGAAGCACGGGAATATTCCGTTGTGACAGGTTACAGGTGACAGGTTTTAGGTTTTGGGTTTTGGGTTGTGGGTGCAATCGTCCCTTGGCGCAGCTGTCCCTCGCGAAGCGAGTCCCTTGGCGCAGCCAAGTCCCTGCGCAGCTGTCCCTTGGCGCAGCTGTCCCTCGCGAAGCGAGTCCCTTGGCGCAGCCAAGTCCCTGCGCAAGAGTCCCTCTGCAAGTGTCCCTACACACTCTCCCTCAATATATCGCTGAGCTTTGCCAGCGCAACGGCATCGGGCTCGGGTAGGGACTTGCGCAATTGCCGATCAAACTTGTGCAAGGTCGGTTCGATCGACGTGAGGAGTGCGAGCCCCTTATCCGTGATGAACGTGAGTGACAGACGCTTGTCGGTATCACTCTTGCCGCGCACGACCAAAAGCTGCTTTTCAAGACGGTCGATCAGGCGTGTGACGTCAGGTGCTAACTGAATCATGCGGGCGCTGATCTCGTGGCGTGGATGTCCGTCGGGGTGGACGCCGCGAAGAATTCGCAGGACGTTGTACTGCGCAGCGGTGATCCCGTAGGGGGCGATGATTTCCTCCATCTTGCGGTTCAGTGCATCGGCGCAGGACAAAACACCGAGCATGGCCTCCTGTTGTGCGGACGTGAACTTCTGCTGTTTGAGCCGATCCTTCAGTGCCATGATTTACGCCTCTTTCTCTGCGACGCGCAGGGCGGTGATGATCTCGTCGAGATCACCATCGACGATCGACTGAAGGGGGTGGTTCTTAACGTCGCCTTCGAGACGGTGGTCTGTCACACGATTCTGCGGCCAGTTGTAGGTGCGGATCTTCTCGGAGCGATCGCCCGAGCGGACCATATCCTTGCGGGCACCAGCAATGGCCGACTGCTGGCGCTCGAGCTCGAGGTCGTAAAGGCGTGCGCGCAGCACCTTCATGGCCTTGTCCTTGTTCTTCAGCTGCGAGCGTTCGTCCTGACATTGAACAACAATGCCAGTGGGGATGTGCACGAGGCGCACGGCTGTTTCCACCTTGTTGACGTTCTGTCCGCCCTTGCCCCCTGATCGGAAGATGTCAATGCGCAGGTCCGACTCGTTGATCTGTACGTCTACTTCTTCGGCTTCGGGCAGAACCGCTACTGTGGCAGCAGAGGTATGGATGCGACCCTGGGCTTCCGTTTCCGGCACACGCTGGACGCGGTGGACTCCGCTCTCGTATTTCAATACGCCGTAGGCTTCGTCACCATGAACTTCGAAGGTGATCTCCTTAAAGCCCCCTCGCTCACTCTCCGTCATGTCGATCGTTTCAATCGTCCAGCCGCGTCGCTCACAATAGCGCTGGTACATGCGGAACAGATCGCCTACGAACAGTGCGGCCTCGTCGCCACCGGTGCCCGCGCGCAGCTCCACGATGCAGTCCTTCAGGTCGTTTGGGTCGCGCGGGATGAGCAGCACCGTAAGCTGCTCATCGAGAACGGACAGGCGCTCCTCCAGCTGACGCGTGTCCTCGTAGGCCATGTCACGCAGGTCGGCATCCGTTGATGCATCATCAATAAGTGCGCGGTTGGATCGTACCTGTTCGACCACGTCGAGGTATTCACGTCCAGCGGTGACGATCGGCAGCAGGCTTTTGTATTCGCGACTGGCCTCGCGAAGCAGTGCCGGACTGTTGACGGTGTTGGGATCGTTAAGAGACTGTTCTACCTCGGCAAAACGGTCAATGATACTATGCAGGCGTTCTTCCACAGACAAAAATATCGCAACTTGCCGTCATGACTTCTTTGAGGCTCATCGGTGCCGTCATTGTTGCAGCCGGACTACTGACCGGATGCGCGCAGGAAGACGAAAGCATCGTCAATCCCGTCCCCGGCCGACGTCGCATCACCATGCGTCTGTTCAACTTCGTTCCGGATGCTCAGCAGCGGCGTCTGGTGATGGAAGAGGGCTTTGCTTCGGCAGATGTTCCGATGTTCGGTTTTAGCGATACGGTACAGTCACCCGGCGACTCGACGCTCATCAAGATCGTCCGCGGACAGGAACAGGAGTTCCTCTCGCCCCGTCGCGTGCCGTTCATTCCGAACACCTCTTACAACCTTTACGCCGTATCGGGTCCGGCCAACCCCGGACGTTTCGACACAGTTCTCATCTCGAACGCCAACACCCCCGGATCGGCACTCGGCTATGCCCAGGTGCGTATCGTTAACATGCACGCTGATCCGGCACGCAGCTATGAGCTGCGCCTGGGATGTCCAAGTGGCAATCCAGTGTTGAGCATGCCCACGGCGTTCCGCCAGACCTCGCAGTTTCGGGAAGTCTTTCCGGGCAACAGCGTCTTCTCTTTGGTCGAGTACCGTAATGGGCAGGCAGCGGTCCTGGGGACCTTTGAAACCACACTGCGTGAGCGCGGCACCTACTCGCTGGTGATTCACGAGGCCGAATCCGGAGCGGTCTCGGAGCTTCTCTTCATTGAAGAATCAGACCTTTCCTCCGCTGCACAACGCCCCTTTTCGTTGGTTTCCAGCCGGACGGCAGACGTGCGCGTGATCAACTTGAGTTCGGATAACATCGACGTCGAGATGCCCGACCTCGGGACGAGTCTGGCCAGGGGGCTGTCCGAACGCCGCATCGGTGACCGTGTTGCGGTGACGACATGCGAGCAGCAGAAGGCAGACAGGATCGAGGTGCGCTTTGCTTCGGGAGCTCGTCTAGCCGATAGCACCTCTCTGGTAGTGCGCAATCTTTTCAGCGTGATCGTTGCCGACTCCGGCTCCAGAGGACAGGCCATTGTCGCACCGATGATCCAGCGTCCGCTTGGTTCGGGCGGTAAAGCCGTCATCCGCGTCATTCATGCCTCGGCTTCGACCGCGAACGTGCGAGTCTCAACGAGTACGCGATCGTCTTCAACATCTGTCAGCGGCATTCAACCGGCTGTGACGCTGGCACAGAAGCTTGGTAGGCGCGGTATCTCTGGCGCAATTGCCGTTGAACCGGGTCAAGTTCCGCTGACGATCACTAGCGAGACAACGCCAACGGTCTTGTTGCGCACATCGACGCTGAACGTCCAGCCGGACCGATCGTACGATCTTATCCTGCACGATAAGCTCGGTGAACTGCGCGTGGCTGTGGTCGAACAGGAATCGTCCGCACGTCCGGCGGATCTCATCACCGATGCTGCGCTTCTGACATTTGTTCATGGGGCCCCCGGCCGAGACGCCGTGCCGGTGCGCCTGGGCTCGGCCATCAGTGCCGGCCGGTTGAACTATGGCGGTACACTGACAACGTGTCTGGAACAGACTGATAACGCCTATTCGATCGATGGTCTGTCGGGTCAGCTTGAAATGCGCAATGCCGACCGGACGCTGGTGGTCTATGGTCTGCCCAACAACACGCCTACGGTGTTGCAGTACCGCACGCTGCCGCTGCTGCCGGCGGCCGGACGCTCCATCCGGCGAGTGGTGAATGCCACGCGTGATGTACCCCGGCTTACCGTGTCAGTGGATTCCATTGCCGTTGAGGAGACGTCCGAGGCCCTGGCCCGGAATCTGCCCATGGGCGAGATCTCCGAACCAATGGTGACAACGCAGGACCGGCGAGGTACCTACTACTTCTTCAATGCCGAATCGCGGGAGAAGATGTACACGTTGCCGGTTCGTCTGGCCACGCTTGGCAACAACTTTACCCTGGTCGTGGTCGGTGAAAAGACCAAAGGCTACGACGTTATTGTCATTCAGGAGCTCTGATCAGCCGCAGGCCCTGCCGTAGGGCTCGGATGCGGTATATTTGCGGCTGTATGCCTCGCAGATCTTCCACCATTTTAGGGCTCCTGCGCTCGGTCGCGATTCTGTGTGTCCTGGCACTTGGACATCTTGGATCTGCCGCCGCAGAGTTCACGCTCCCAGACACGATAGCAATAGCTGCCGGAGAGCGACGCGAGATTCCTCTGATCGGGTCGATCGAATCTGGCGGAGCGACGATGATCCGCCTGATGTATTCCCCGAATGTCATTCGCGTGGTCGGGGCCCGTGGCTCAGCCACGACAAGTCTGTATTGCGTTGGTAGCATTCCTGTCAGTGACAGCATTGTCTCTCGGACGTTGGCCTATGCCGATATCATGTGTGGCTTCAGCCGTCCAGCTGTCAACGACACCGTCTGCTTTGTCACCGTCGAAGGTATCGGTGGTCCCGATCGCACGGGCAGCATCATTGTCGATTCGGTGATCGCCGACAGCACAGGCTACTCCGTTACAAGCTCGAAAGGGGGCTTCGTTGTGCGCACTGGTGTTGACGTGGGAGCCCAACAGTCGGGCCTCGTCATCACGGGCAACTACCCAAATCCGTTCTTCCTGCAGACCCGCATTGATTTTGTTCTCCCAAAGGACGAAGTGGCGCGCTTCACGATGCGCACGATCCAGGGCCGAGCTATCCGCACATGGACCGTGAGCGGTCGCGCGGGTGAGAACACTACGGACCTATCGATTCAGGCCTCGGAAGCGGCTACAGGAATGTACGTGTTGGAGATGGTGACGGAATCGGGCGTGGCGTATCACAGCATGAGGGTCCTTCCATGAAGCGCACCCTGCTAACGCTGCTGTTCACGATCCTAACGCTGACGGCATCTCGTGCGCAGAACGAGGTTGAGAAGACGAGCTCCGCAGGCAAGGAGTTCTGGCTGTGCTTCATGAAGAATTTCCGTGAGGCGGGCATCACCGACCAGACCGGACGCCAGGGGGGACTTCGACTGCAGCTCTTCATCACGAGCAACTACGATGCAGACGTTCGGATCCAGGTCGAAGGAATTCAGTTCGACAATACAGTAAGCGTCAAGGCGAACACGGTTGTCAACGTATCGATTCCTGCCATGGCGCAGGTCAGTTCTCAGGAAAGCATCGAACGGCTTGCCGTGCATATCACGTCCGATCAGCCTGTTGGTGTGTACGGACTGAGCAGCAGATTTCAGACAACGGATACCTATCTGGGTCTGCCGGTGAACATCCTCGGAACGGAATACCGGGCAGTCTGTTACACAAAGATTCAGCAGTCGCCCGAAATGCTCTCCGGCATCTCCATTGTTGCTACGGAAGATGGTACTGAGGTCACGATCGTGCCGAGTGCTGTCACCTCCACTGGACGTCCAGCGAAAGTCCCCTTCAAAGTGCGGCTCGCACGCGGTGACGTCTATTCGATCGTTGCCAAATGGGAAGTCGTCGGGAATTGCGACCTGACCGGGACGTCGATCAGCTCGAACAAGAAGATCTCGGTGTTCAGCGGTCATGCTTGCGCCTACATCCCCCCGAAGGTCGAGGCCTGCAACCACCTTATCGAACAGATGCCCCCTGTCACCACATGGGGTAAGCACTACTACCTCGGAATGCTCAAGGAGCGCTCACGCTATACCTACCGTGTGATCGCCTCGTCGGACAGTACCAAGGTGTTTGAAGATTCTAAGCTCATCGCCATCCTCAAGGCTGGCGAGTACTACGAAAATCTGAACGCGATGAAGAACACCCAGATCACGGCCAATAAGCCGATCATGGTGGCGCAGTTTGCACAGGGCTTTAAGAATGGCGACAGCGTGGGCGACCCGATGATGATCCTGGTGACGCCAACGCAACAGTTCCGCACGGAGTACCGTTTTGCCACTCCGATCAATGGTGACTGGCATCACTACGTGAACGTTATCGCTCCACGGGAAAGTCTTCGTGACATCCGGCTCAACGGTCGCCCCCTCGATACAACGCTGTTTCGGCTCTTCGGAGAAAGCCGCTACGCCATCGGTCAGGTACAGGTGCCGTTCGGAACGCACGTGATCAAGGGCAATGTTCCCTTCGGACTGTATTCGTACGGTTTCGGATTCCTCAAAGCCGCTTTCGATGCCTACGGTAACATGGCGGGCCAGTCATTCTATGATGCGACGCAGGTTGTGGACTCACTACCGCCTGAAGCCGATGACCGCTACGTCAAAGGTGAGTACCAGGTCATCGTCCGTGATGACCGTGTTACTGATAAGGGACTGCGGTCAGTGAGTATCCTTCAGGCCATTGGTCTCGAGGCTACCATTCCGTATATCGATGAGGGGGCTCCCCAAGTTTTAATCAAGGTGAAACGTCAGTCGGGATCGGATGTCTCCAAGCTAGTCCTCAAAGCTGTTGATGCTGAAGGCAACTCAAGCGTGTTCACGATCTGCCACCTGTATGACAACACCACGTCGAAGTACGTGTACAATCTCTCGAAAGGGGCTAATCAGGAATGTCGTGCCGGTGGTGCCTGGCATGCCGGATTGTTCCTAAACAGCGGCAGTGCCTTCCACAGGATCAACACCAAGTTTGCCGCCATCAATAGCCAGAGCGCCTTCAACAGCGATGCACAGGGAACAAATCTTGGACTCAGTGCCACGGTGGGGTATCGGGCAGGGAGCGCGCTGACGTTGATCGGCGGATTGTCCTTCACATCGATCACCGGCGACCTTCTGGCCCCAGATACGTCCTCTTTTACGGTGCTTGACACGGCGTCACGCTCCTTCGTGACGTACCAGGAAGGTGAGCGTATTCGCCTTTCTTTGCCATATCTGAATGCGTCGCTAGGTCTGGAGTATTCGCCTCGGAAGTACTTCTACATTGGCACAGGAATGCAGCTGTCGCTGCTGATGTCCAATAGCATCATCAGCGAACGGATCATTTTGCGTCCATCACAGTACACGTTTCCCGATGGCAGTACCGCTCGCACCGGTAGTGCTAACGCACTACCGTCTCTTAGCAGCACAGCCCTGTCTGCTTATGGCTCAGTCGGGTTTGTGTACCCGGTGAGTTACAGCGTCTCCGTGTCTGCCGAAGCACGCTACAGTCGCTGGTTCGGTAATCTCGCTACCGAGACCCCATGGACGCTGGAGACATTTGGTCTTGTGGCCGGCGCCCGATATCGTTTCTAACGGTGCTGGATGAGCAGAGCACGCTGGATCGCTGTTCTCCGCAAGGACATTCGCTCTGAGATACGCACGCGCTACGGCATCACGTCGCTGCTGCTGTTCGTCGTCACCGCTGTCACACTTATCGCCGTTTCAACGGCTGATGAGGTTATTCCGCGCCCGGTTGCCTCTGCTGTACTTTGGGTCGTAATGTTCTTTACGTCCATGACAGGTCTGGCACGGGGCTTTGTAAGTGAAGAAGAGCGAGGGACATCGCTGTACCTTCAGGTGAGTGCCCCGCCCCTTGCCGTGTATTTCGGAAAGCTGGCTGGCAACATAGCGCTGTCGCTCGTGTCGAATCTGTTGATCGTTCTCCTGCTTACGCTACTCATTCCAACGATCACGATTGGGTCGGGTGGGTTGCTTTCACTAGTAGTGCTCATCGCCAGCGTTGGCCTGGCCGCTGTGACAACGATCACGTCGGCCATTGTTGCAAAGGCAGGTTCAAAGCAGGCTCTGCTGCCGATTCTGGCGTTCCCTGTGCTGCTACCATTGGTGATGCCGGGCATTCAGGCAACGCTCATGGCTTTTGCGGGCCTGACACT
>JBILLF010000112.1:0-5218 GCA_044376225.1 Patescibacteria group bacterium
GCTGTATTCACATAGTACTCCGGAGATCTGGGCTTGGCAGCACTCGGCATGATGAGTACCTCTCCACCAAGTGCCTTGATGTATCGCACGCGTTCAACTGAGGCCTTGTCGGTTGTCACCAGCAGGCATGGGTAGCCCTTAAGACGTGCGGCAATGGTCAGTCCGATACCCGTGTTACCACTGGTTGGTTCAATGATCATGGAGCCCGGCTTGAGCCTGCCGCTTCGCTCGGCATCTTCGATCATGGCAATGCCGATACGATCTTTGATCGACCCGCCGGGATTGCGGGATTCAAGCTTGACAAGGACCGTGGCTTTGATGTCCCGCGTTATCGTATTGAGGCGGACAAGGGGCGTGCGGCCGATCAGTTCCAGGACGGAGGCATGGACGTTCATGTGAGTTGCTGCTCAAGTTGTTGGCGTTCGTACATGTCAAAATAGTGACCCTTGCGCTGAATGAGTTCGGCGTGTGAGCCGTGTTCTACAATTCGACCGCGGTCAAGAACAAGGATGTTCGTGCACTGCTGCACGGTGGAGATGCGATGAGAGATAAGAATCGTCGTGCGGCCGCGCATTACCGTTTGCAGTCCTCCGAGAATCCGGTCCTCTGTCGATGCATCGACGGCCGAGAGGGCATCGTCAAGAATGAGGATTCGCGGATCGCTCAGGATGGCACGCGCCAGGGATGTTCGCTGTTTTTGGCCCCCTGATAATGTCACGCCACGTTCGCCCACGACGGTGTCGAATCCTGCTGGGAGCGTGGAGATGTCAGTTGGCAGCTGGGCGATCTCTGCAGCCCGGGCTACCTCGTCGTCGCTGGCACCGGGTCTGCCGAATCGGATGTTCTCACGGATCGTCTCAGAAAACAGAAATGACTCCTGAGGTACAACGGCGATCCCCGCACGCAGGTCTGTGAGCGATAACTGGCGGACGTCAATTCCATCGATGGTGACACTACCTGAGCTGACATCATAGAGTCGTGGAAGTAAGCCGATGATCGACGACTTGCCGCTTCCAACCGATCCCACGATGCCGAGGCTTTGCCCAGGATCGATACGGAAAGAGACGTTCTCAAGTACTGTTTGCCCGGGATCATATTCCAGACTGACATTATGAAACTCTACCTGGCCGACAATCTCGTGCTGAGATCCCTCGCCGGAAACAATGCTCGAGGAAGCGTCGATGATCGCTCCTAGACGACCAATCGATGCCGCACCACGCTGGATCATGCTTGTGACCCAGCCGATGGCGGCAATCGGCCACAGAAGCTGGTTGAGGTATATGAAAAACTGCGTCAGCTCACCAACGGATAGTGCGCTGGTAGCAACCAGATAGCCTCCGAAGCCGATGACAATCACATAACTCAGGTTGAACAGCACGGTCATACCCGGCATCATCAATGCCTGAACACGGGCTAGGCGCATGTTCTTGCGATAGTAATCGCGGCTAAGATCATCGAAACGATGCGCCTCATTATCGCCACGGGCATACGCCCTGATCACGCGAATACCCGAGGCCGACTCCTGGGCGTGGGTTGTGATGTGTTCGTAGTGCTCTTGAACCGTGCGATAGTTAGCGTGGATCTTCCGACCCAGTCGGTAGGTTAGGGTAGCAACGAGTGGGACGGGAATGAGAATAGCCACGGAAAGCCAGCCGTTGAGATTGACCATCCATGAGAGTGCGAAGGCGAACGTCGTGATCGTGTTTGCCGTGTACATGATAGCCGGCCCTATGAACTCCCGCACTGACCCGATATCATTTGAAAAGTGTGCGAGTAGTGAGCCCGTGGACCTGTCATGAAAGAACTTGGCCGGCTGCTTTTTCAGCGCCACGGTGAAGTCATTTCGCAGGTCTTCTTCCACCAAGCGCGACATGACAATGATCGTGCGTCGGGTGCAGAACATGAAGAATCCACTACCGATCGTAAGCAACAGTATCTGCGCAATGAGCCACGGCACGCTCTGTTGGAGGACGTCGTTTTGTCTCAACGTATCAATGGTTGTCCCGACCACGTGTGGAACCGTGGTCGAACAGATGTTCGATAGCGTAATGAACGCAAGGCCGAGCACGGTGCGGCTTCGATAGCGTCTGAGGTAGGGTAGGAGGCGCTTGAGCTCGCTCAGAGCACCGGAAGGGCGGGAATCGGACATCAAGCGATCGTCACGTCCTGACACAAATAGACATCCTGGATGGCATGCAGGAGCTCGACGCCTTCGTTCATTGGGCGCTGGAATGCCTTGCGACCAGAGATCAGCCCCATGCCACCAGCGCGCTTGTTGATAACGGCCGTGGCGATGGCCTCCGCCATGTCATTATCACCTGAGGCACCACCGGAATTGATCAATCCGACGCGCCCCATGTAGCAGTTTGCAACCTGATAGCGGCACAGATCGATCGGATGGTCTGAGGAGAGATTGGTGTACATCCGCGTATCAAGCTTACCATAGCTTGAACCTCCCATATTCAGTGCCTGAAAGCCACCGTTGTTTTCGGGGAGCTTCTGCTTGATGATGTCTGCACCGATCGTAACACCTAGGTGGTTAGCCTGGCCGGTAAGGTCGGCCGCAACATGGTAGTCCTTGTCGGACTTGAATGATGGATTGCGCAGGTAGCACCAGAGAATCGTTGCCATCCCAAGCTCATGTGCCAGTGCGAAAGCCTGCGAGATTTCGACGATCTGACGTCCGCTTTCGGGTGAGCCAAAATAAATCGTGGCCCCAATTGCCGCCGCACCCATTTCGTGGGCCTGGCGAACTGTGCCAAAAAGGATCTGATCGAACTTGTTTGGGTACGTAAGTAGCTCGTTGTGGTTGATCTTGACGACGAACGGGATGTGATGTGCATACGTTCGTGCAACGTTGCCGAGTACACCGAAGGTAGAAGCAACGGCATTGCAGCCCCCTTCAATGGCCAGCTCAACGATGCGCATCGGATCAAAGTAGATCGGGTTCTTGGCAAATGAAGCGCCTGCGCTGTGCTCGATACCCTGATCAACCGGGAGGATCGAAACGTATCCGGTATCAGCTAAGCGTCCTGCTGAGTGAATTCTCTGAAGGTTTGCCAGGACGCGGTTGTTGCGGTCAGATCCGCCGAAAACGTCACTCACCGACGAAGGAGAGGGCACCATGATCGACGAACGGTCGATGGTCGTGCAGGTGTGCTCGAGCAGGTAGGGGGCTTGTTCGCCAAGGGCGCTGGTGATGCGATCAATCATGGAATCCTCAACGGTAAAGAGGGTCTTACTGCGTGCAACGCTCCGAAAACGACGCGGGCGGCTCCCTGAGGGAGCCGCCCGCTGATTATGTCTGCTTGGGAAGTTGCTTTACCGCACGACGTTGAATGATGTTGTTGCCGTAAATGGACCGCTGACCATACGGACGAAGTACAGGCCGTTTGACAGGCCGCTGACATCTGCCTCGAAAACATAGTCGCCCGATGGAACAACTGGGCTATGCACTTCAAGAACGAGATCACCCACAGTGTTTACGATCTGGAAGGACGTTGACAACGTTAGACCTGTTGAGAATGGTATCGTCACGACGTCTCGGACCGGGTTGCCCAGAGGCTTGGCAAGTCCGGCAAGGGTCTTGCCGAACTCCACGAGTCGTCCGCTGGTGAAGCACACCAAACTCATCTTGACACCCGTTTGACTTCCAACCGGAACGAGACAGTTCAGCGGTGTGGTTACCGAGAGTCTGATTGGCAGCGAAGAATCAGCGTTAAGGTACACGTCAAACGATGGAGTAACGAAAAGCCCCTGTGCGAGTGATCCAGTAGCTGATGTTGCAGCAATGTCGAGTCTACCGACAGCCGGAGTCGGAGTAAACGTCCAACCTGGTTGTTGCGCGGTGATGCCTTTGTACTTCATCGAGGTGGCATCATGCGTCAGGGTAAGATTGAACAGCGTCGGCGATGCACCCGCGAATTCGGCGGCATTGTACGAGACGTTGATTGGTGCATTGACGGCTTGGCCGATCTTTCCTTCATTGATTGTACCGAACGAGAAGTTGACAGGGGTGTTTATGCCCTCACCACTGACGCTGATATTGAGTTTGAGATTTTGGTCATTGAGGATCGTGTACGTAGCCGCTGCGCTTCCGATCGTCTGTGGTTGGAAGGTGATCGTGATTGTCTTCGTCTGTCCGGGCTTGAGGGTGAATCCCGTTGTCTGATCCAATGAAAATGCGGTCACATCTCCCGTGCCCGTCGGAGCCTGGCAGACGAGATCGAATTGCGTGCTCGCGTTGGAGATGTCGATCGTCTGCTGGCGAGTGGCACACGTTAGTGTCTTTGGAAAAACCACAGGTTGCAGTGACGATGGGTCACGGCCAAGGCCTTCCACAATGACGATCGTGTCGGTGAATGGAGGAACCGGCCCTGGACCGGTCTTCGCGTCGTGGCTAATACGCACACTAACGGTGTTGTTGCCGACAACCTGTGGGGTGAATGTAACGGGGATCTCTATCGGCTGGGAGCCAGGCTGCAATGTGATCGGGAACCCTGTCACATTGGCTGCAAATGACAATGGTGAAGTTGGATTCTCAAAAGTCACACTATTGATCACCAGCGCACTCTCGGTGTCTGTGTTCTGAATGACCACCTTGCCTTGCTCTGGGGAGGTAGTGGACACTGTCCATGGTGCGAACTTGTATCCAGTTGCCGTGATCGCCGGTAGGTAGCCAAAACCCTTGGCCTGACCAGTCAGGGGCGCGCCTTCCTTGCCTTTGATCACCACGACGACGTTGGCTGAGTGTGCACCGCGTGACTGTGGTGTGTACACAACCGGGATCTTGACGACTTCTCCTGGCGCAAGTTTCTTCGGTGCAGGAGTGGTGAAGCTGAAGTTGGGATTGCCCGGATCTGAGACTGTGATAGAGAGGATCTCGGCTTCTTCGGTGTTGAGATTCGACACGCTGATTGAGCCGTTGCTTGGCGTCAGCATGCGCACTCTGCCAAAATCAACGCTGTCGATCATCACCCGTGGCTCAACGATCTCCACCTTGATGCTTGACTGGGCGTCGCCGCAGAGTTCTGGTGGGAGGCCATATGCAACCCTAATCTGTTTGACTCCTGGCGTTGCAGCCTTGACATCAATGTTCACATCAAGGCACGCACCAGGGGCGACCGTGAAGGCGCCAGTATTTGTGACCGTTAAATCCGGGTCTGGCGTCACGACCTGCAGATTGCCACTGATGGCAAGCGGCCCCACATTCTTGAGC
>JBILLF010000082.1:0-8670 GCA_044376225.1 Patescibacteria group bacterium
AGGTGATCTTCATCTGACGTGGCTGGCTGAGAGGCACCTTACCTTGATCGACGAAGGCACTGGTTTCGACAAGGCAGGGGGCTGTGGCAACGCCTTCGAGCGAAAGCTGGATAGGCGAGCCGCACGAGCCAATAGCTTCGATCAACGCTGTCCGCGAGCCGGTTCCTTTCGGGTTGAAGATCACTTCAACGACAAGTGACTTTCCTGCTTGGAGAAGTTGCCCAACAAGATTGCCAGCAAGAGCAAAGTCACCACTATTGGCGCCGGCGATTGTTACGCCCTTGATCGTCACGTCGAAGTTGCCAATGTTGGTCAGCTGTGCAGTACGAGTATCGGACTGACCCTGAGGAATCGAAGCGAAGGTCACCTTGTTGGGGCGGAACTCCAGCTGAGGCGACTTGACGGAGAACACGGCTTTGGACTGGTCACTGGAGGCGGGAGCCGCACCGTTCTTTGTTACGTATACATCCTTCGCACCAGGGCCAGAATTGTTGCCGATCGTGATATCTGGAGGCGTAAAAGTCTTCGGACCAATGTAGTCTCCAGTCTCGTATGTAAAGTTCAGACGATCCGTTGCCGTCTTGCTCTGAAAGATGAGGCCCGTACCGGTGGTTGGCTTGGTCCCGCTGAAGAATCGTGGGTAACCTTGGGCATCATAAAGCACGTAGAAGTCACGATCCTGATTGTTCGGGAATGCGGCAGAACGTTCGATCCCTCCGACACGGTTGAGGCCTACCTCAACGTACCGCTGGAATTTTCCGGCGGCGATTACTTCGACATTGCCGGCCGCATCGTAGCGTAGCCCAATGTCGGTGAGCATCGCATAGCTGCCCTGCGTGTTTGATCCCTTCGAGCCCACTTGCCAGTCAAGGCGTCCGGTTGAGTCAAACTTGAAAAGGAAGAAGTTGCGTGTGTCAAGAGGTCCGCGCGATGGCAGGTAGGGACCGAATGTCACAGCTGGACTCGAGAAGTATCCACCAACGTAGTAGTTACCCTTGTTGTCGACAACGCATCCAACGACTTTCTCTTCGTTTGAGGCCGTTCCGACAAGGAGGAGAACTTTTGAAGGATCGATGATCTTGCCGTCCGAATCAAGCTCGACAAAGTAGCCGTCGATGTTTCCGGCTGCACCAGTCTGGGTTGTATTGCCAAACTTGGTGTTGCCTTCAAAGAAACCGGTGGCAAGGACCTTGACGCCGCTCGGCACAACAGCTACGGACGTAGATGTCTCATTGCCAAAACCTCCAAGCTGTGTTGCCCACGCGAACTGACGCACAGGCGACACACTGACGCGCACCTTGTAATTCACACCGGACTTCGGGGCAACCCACTTGAGCGCGAGACCAGTAGCTGCAGGATTGATCGACTTCCACGTCGTACCACCGTCGTCAGAATACTCCAGATTCACGGGTTGCGTTGGAAGGACACCAGCCCATTTGATGAGGATGGAGTCACACGTAGAGTAAAGCTCGCCACCAACAGGGGACTGCAGCAACACTACGCCCGTACCGCCAACCAACGTCACCTTTTGCGGGCAGGGGAATCCGGAGAATGCCAGTTCGGCTTGACGGAATGACTGTGTTGAGCCCTGCGTAAACTGAACCTTGATGACGCGTTTGCCGCCCGGAGGAAGATTGAAAGGGGCGAAGTTGGTCTGATTCAGTGGGAAGTTCCAGTCAACTACCTTAAAGTACGTTGATGGCAATATCGTCTGAGCGGTGGCAGCAAAAGTGGCCCCTCGCGCTGTGAGAGTCACCAGGGCGACTGATGCCTGATTCGGTGCAGGGTCACCACAGAAAAGCACAGGATCGCTGACCTCCACGCCGGCAACACTGGCCGGAGGCGTAAACACCTGAACGTTTGTTGTAGGGTTTGAACCACGGAGCATGGTGATGCCGGCAACCCGGCTACGTCCCTGCTCGGTACATGTGTAGGGAGAGACCCATGTTATCTGGCAGACCTTCTTTACCTGTGTTTCCAGAGCAAGGAACTGCATGATGTCAACCAGCCGCTCTTCCTTCGTCACGATTGACTTTCCACCCGTGGCCTTCGAGAGGTCCTCGAGCACTGGGTATGTGGTAGGCTCAAGAATCGTGATGCTGTAAAAGCGGATACCCTGAGCGAGCATTTTTTGCGTGTTGTCGGCAACGAATTTGGCTTCGCTCTTCGTTGAAGAGGCGACGTCGATACCCGGATTGGGGTGGCCGTCGGTGAGAAAGAACACATACTTCGGAAGGTTGGCAGGACGCTTCTTGAAGAGGTCGTAGATGTTCCGCGACGGATCTTCGAACGGTAGGACGTAGTTCGTATTGGTGAGAACCCGCATGAGGCGCAGAGAGTCAATGATCGGCTTTGCAGAGCTGGCCCACTCCACCGTGTTTTCGACGGTGCCGGAGAATGTCACAAGCGAAACTCTCGTCTCACCGACGAACTTGACCTGCTCCACAAATGCCTTGATAGCGTCTTTGGCATAGTCGAAGCGCTTGCGGCCGTTGACATCATCGTCCATCGACCGTGATCGATCCAAGATGATGATGATGCTCGCCTCAGGGTCGGTCTGCAATGTCTTGCAGTCGTGCGTCACGCTAGCCGTCAGATCGACAGGTGCGCCCCCTTGCGGAGTTTCCGAAACACGAAAATCCGAGGCCTTTAGGTCGGTGTACGGGGTGCCCGTTGCATCAAAGGCGATGTAGTCTACCGTGATTTTCGGGAACGCCAGGGTGTTGACACCGTAGACGCTAATGGACTGAGCGGTAACAGTCACGACAGAAGCAATGACAACAACCGCGGCGACGATGGCCGTACGGAGGTTCTGCATGTTCATTCCTCGAAGGTTGTACGTTTGGTTCATACGGTTCGACACAGAAAAACTGGTAAATGTCTGGGTTGGTTACAGCCGTGGACTATACAACGGCGGGTTCAAGTACTCGGAAGGTTCGTGCAGTGGCGTCGAGCTCAGCGTTGACGCCCAGCGGGAGTGTGAGCTTGCTCCTTACGTGGCCAAAAGGCAAGCCGTACACAACTGGAACGCCAAGTGAGGCAAGACGCTCTTCAAACACCTGGCTTAGACTAAACGACGGACCGGCAATTGACGTTCCGCGGGCTTCGCAATCCCGGAAGTTTCCGAGTGCAATTGCTTTGGCCGACTGCAGCTTGCCGGCAAGCCAGAGCTGTGTCAGCATGCGGTCCACTCGAAACGGTTCTTCGTTGATCTCCTCCAGAAAGAGGATGGCGTCAGTCGTGTCAATTTCAAACTTCGTCCCGAGCGTGCTGACGACCAGCGCCAGATTGCCACCGGTGAGCCGCCCCTGTGCGACTCCTTCATTGATGACCGTGAGGCGCGAATTACTGAAGGTGGTCAGGTTTGATCCGGATTCCGTCAGGACGACATCCTGCAGCGACTGAACCGTAAAGGGGTCGAATGTCGAGGACGCGACGGGTCCATGGAATGTGACAATTCCGCTGAGCTGATGTGCCGCAATCAGCAGGGCCGTGATGTCGCTAAAGCCCATAATGATCTTGCCAGCCTGGCGGATCGACGTAAAGTCGAGCATCGGCAGAATGCGCATCACCCCGTAGCCGCCTCGAGCGCATATCACAGCATCGACCTCCGGATCTTCGATGAAACCCATGAGTTCACTGGCCCGGTCCTCATCTGGTGCCGAAAGATAGCCGCTGCGACGGGAGATGTTCTTGCCGAGCTTGACCTTGACACCCCATTCCCGGCAAAGGGCTGCAAAGTCAGAAATGTCCTGCATGGTTGCGCCGCTGGCGGGGCACACAATTCCAACCGTGGAGCCTGCCCGAATCCCCTTTGGAAGGACGCGCGTCATGGGGGTTCCGCTACCGCCGCGAGCCAGCGATGGCACAGCCGCGCCTGCGGCAATTGCCGCGGCGGTTGATGCTATCGATGTGACGAAGGAACGCCGTTTCATGCGAAGCTTTGAAGAACGGTAAACACCCACTATTGCAACCGACAAATGTACGAATTGTTAACTGGCAAGGGAAACGTGATACGTGGCTGTCTATGATGCGAATGCCTCCAAACGATTTCAAATCCGTCCGATGCCTTCTGCGTATATTGCGCCCCCTTGGAAAGGTGCAAGAGTGGTTGAATTGGCACGCCTGGAAAGCGTGTGTGCCGGCAACGGTACCGCGGGTTCGAATCCCGCCCTTTCCGCACAACGCATGGAGCGACATAGAGAGGCATGAAGATTTTTGGGCGCTCATTTGGCGGAGGAGGAGCCCGACTTGTCGGATGGTCCTTCGTCGGCGTGGGTGCCTGCGCGGTCCTTGTGCTTGTCGGTTCGCTTGTCTGGCGGCTGTTTCACCCGCCGATATCGCCTCTAACCGACGAGAATGACCCCCGCAGTGCAATCCAGCTGGAGGTCGTCAATGCCTCAGGCCGCAAGGGGGCAGGCAAGACAACTCTGGATTTCTTCCGCAATAGAGGCTTTGACGTCGTAGAAATCGCGACATCTGACGATCGGCCTCGCCGTTCAACCGTCATCGACCGTGTCGGCGACCGCCAGTCTGCGTTAAAGGTCGCCAAGGTCCTCGGTGTTGCCGAATCCCTGGTTGTGGCGGAAATTGATTCACTTCGCTTCTTAAAAGCTTCCGTTATCCTCGGCTCAGATCTCGATAAACTCGAACCCTTCCGAAACTGAAACACAAAACTCAAAACCTAAGACCCACACTCGTGAAACCCCGCAGCACCAAAGGCAGAGCCGTCCTGTGCGCCAGACTGGCGCAAGAAAAGCAGGCGCATGATATTCTTGTTCTCGACCTGACGGCGCTGGATACCCCGCCGTCAGATTTCTTTGTCATCGTAACGGTTGATAGTGAAGCTCAGATCAAAGCCGTTACGGACAGCATCGAGTACACCCTCAAAACAATGGGTTTTGGCTACCCAAATCACGAGGGTAAGGGTACGTCAACGTGGGTCATCCTGGACTACTTTGACGTCGTCGTTCACGTTATGCTGGGCTCAGCCCGCGAATTCTACAAGCTCGAGCGACTCTGGGGCGATGCCAAGGCCTTCACGCTCACACCGGCTGGCGCCACAAAGGCTACGACGATCTCGTCGAGAAAGGCTGCTGTGGCATGATGCACCGATACATTGAGGACGCGCTGCGCCGAGCAGCCTCCTCGGTAGGACTTGAGATCGAGGGCCCTATTCCATTTGGCATTCCCAAGCAAGAAGGCCAAGGGCACCTTTCGACAAATATTGCGATGATGCATGCCAAGCGCCTTGGCAAGCAGCCGCGGGTGCTGGCACAGGAGATTATTGATGGTGTTCAGCCATCCGATCTCGTTGAGTCGGTCGTTGTGGCAGGACCTGGGTTCATCAATGTGACGTTCCGTCCGGCTGTGTACAGAGCCATGCTGCGCGATCTGGACCTGCTTGCCGACAGTATCGGTCGCTCGGACGCTGGCGCCGGTCGCTCTATGAACATCGAGTACGTCAGTGCCAACCCCACGGGCCCCCTTCATGCTGGACATGGACGAAACTGTGCGGTAGGCGATACCATTGCCAACCTGTATGTATGGAATGGCTATCAGGTGACGCGGGAGTATTACTTCAACAATGCCGGCAACCAGATGAACATGCTCGGACGCAGTATCTACGTGCGTTTGCAGCATGCCTTGGGTAACACCGAAATCCCGTTTCCGGAGGATGGGTACCACGGTGAGTATATCGGTGAGATCGCGGTCTCAATCGCTACGAATCAGGCGGAATCGGTTCGGGCAATGTCGGAAGAAGACGCACTACACCTCTGCCGCAAGGCTGGTGAGGAATGGTGCTTCGCATCGATCAAGAAGACGCTGCATGCCCTGAACATCCATCACGACGTGTACTTCAATGAGGACTCGCTCTACTCTAGTGGCAAGGTCACGGGGACGATCGAAGCGCTTCGCGAGCGGGGCTTGGTCTACGAAAAGGACGGTGCAACGTGGCTTGCACTGACCGAGCTTGGTAACGAGAAGGACAAGGTCATCGTCAAGTCCTCGGGTGAGCCGACCTATCGGCTGCCCGACATTGCCTATCATCGTGATAAGCTCGAACGGGGCTTTGACGTCGTCATCGATATCTTCGGCGCTGATCACATCGCCACCGTTCCTGATGTACTTGCCGGCGTAAAGGCCCTCGGATTCGAAACTGAGCGCGTTCGCGTGGTCATCCACCAGATGGTCACCTTCGTCGAGAACGGAGAGATCGTCAAGTTCTCCAAGCGCAGTGGTAAATCGTTTACACTCGACGATCTGATCGATGAGGTTGGGGCCGACGTGGTCCGATTCTTCTTCATCATGCGTGCGGTCGGTACACACCTCGAGTTCGACCTCGGCCTGGCTAAGGAGGAGGGCGACAAGAACCCAGTCTTCTACCTGCAGTATGCACACGCGCGTATCTGCTCGATCCTGCGTAAGGCCGAGGAAAAGGGGCTTGCCTTGGACCATGGTGCCGATCTTTCGGTCCTCGAGCACCCGCGTGAGATCGAACTCATTGCCCAGCTCTCGCGCATGCGCTCGACCGTTGAGCGTGCGTGTGAGAATCTTGAGCCCCACGTCATAGCCGAATACCTGAGAGACCTCGCCGGGGCCTACCACAACTTCTACCATGACTGCCGCATCCTGGGGGCTGAGTCCGCGGTAGAGTCCGCTCGTTTGTTGCTGGCAGATGTCACACGCAGGGCCATGCGCAATGGACTGCTCATTCTGGGCGTCTCGACGCCGGAGCGTATGTAGGTGATCATGGTCACTCGTGAATACTACTACGAGCTCGACACGCGAGGCGTGCTCACGCTCGATGGAGTTATTCAGGATGATCCCTGGTTTCTCGATTTCTTCTTCCGGCGCCTTGCCCCAACAGCTAACCCGGACTACCCGGAATACCCTTACGTCTCCCGCTGCGGCGAGGAGATGAATTATCTGCGTGTGCAGGATACACCCATCGTGTATACGGGGTACACCGACGGCCGACTCGACTATGCCCACTCGTTGTCGGCGGCATTCTCACCGGAAAAGCTCTCGCACTCAGCCGAGGGAGTGCTCTACCACTGGGCACCGGTAGGCGAACGAGGTCGACTTGTTCCGCATGTAGCGGTTGAGATCGCACGCAACATCGAGCCGTGGGGACCCTACGCCGCATACCGCGCTCCCGGGTCAGCCACTGTTGTACCCCTGACGCCCCTTGCTGAAGGTGATGACCTGCAGATACTGCGCCCCAAGCCGGAAAACCATTGCGTTGGATGCGGCCAGGCCAATCCCTATTCACTTCGGCTGACCTTTGTTCGGAACCGACGTGATCGCGTCGTCCGAACGTGGGTAACACCAGATGAGCGCATGCAGGGATCTCTAGGTACTACTCATGGAGGATTGGTCTCACTGCTACTCGATGAATCGATGGGAAAGACCCTCAGCTCGGCAGGGATACGGGCCCCGACGGCGCGTCTACTCGTGAACTTCAGACGTCCTATGCGCATCGGTGAGCAGTATGAGGTTCGGGCTTGGATCGACACGCAACAAGGTCGCAAGCAGTTCGTCAAGGGAGAGGTCCGCTCGGTGGACGATCAGACGTTGATCGCTGAAGCCGAGGCATTGTTCCTCCAATTGCGGCCTGAAGCCGACTCCGCCCTGACGGAATGAATCAACAACCTAACATGCTGCTCTTCGGTGTCACACTCGGCACCGTTCTCCTGCTTGTCGATATCTACGTTCTCTCCCATTGGAGGTCTTTCGCCCGGCGGCGAAACTTACGTTCTTGGTGGTACCGAGTACCCTTGGGGTCAGCACTCATCGTATTCATTGCGCTGGTCGCCATACTTGTTCGACGTCATCTTTTTCGCGTCGATGGGGTCGATGTTACCATCATGGGCCTGATATCCTTCTGGTATTTGCCAAAGTTCGGCATCGCCCTGATCCTGTTGGGCCGAGACATTATCCGAGGGGGCAGGACGCTGCTGCATCGACTAAGACCCGATAGGGTACCACCAGCACAATCAGGCACGGCTCCGGGGCTGTCGGCATCAGCAACTAGTGATGTCCCGCTAGCATCGCGATCCCGACGCGAGTTCCTTGGCACGGCGGCGTGGTCAATGTCGGCCGTCCCGTTTGTTGTTGTCGGAAGGGGCATGTGGAGCACGCTCTACGATTTCCAGACATACCGGCAGGAGCTGATCCTTGACAAACTGCCGCGCGCGATGGATGGGTTTCGGATCGTCCAGATCTCCGATGTCCATGCCGGATCGTTTCCGGATCATCGGCCCTTTCAAGAGGTCCGTCGCATCATCGAATCGGAGCGCCCCGATGCCGTTGTGATCACTGGGGACTTCGTCAATCAAAAGCCCCGTGAAATGGATCTGATCGCCGGTGAGCTCGAGAGACTTCGCGCACCCTATGGAGTGATGGCCTCGCTGGGTAATCATGACCACTACAACACCCCTGAGGAGCATCGGCAACTCGTGAGCGGCATACGCCAAATGGGCGTTGATCTATTGATCAACCAACATCGTCGTATCGGGGTGGATGGGGCCTCTCTCGTGGTCGCCGGCACCGACAACACAGGGTTCCGCCAGACGTATGCGCGGCTGGACGACGCTCTTGACGGTGTGGAGACGCACGAACCAGTGATCCTGCTGGCGCATGATCCCACGTTTTGGGACCGCGCGG
>JBILLF010000124.1:0-3819 GCA_044376225.1 Patescibacteria group bacterium
ATATTGAGCCCCGTCGAACTTCTCTGGTGCGATTCAATCGTCCTGTGCAGCCACGCATCTACCGCTTTGACGACCCAGACCACCCAACGATCGCCACTGACACGCTGATCGTGCAGGAGGCAGGAATCCTACCGTTGTTGAATGAGAACGGACTGAAGGTTGACTCGATCACCGTTGCTGCGCAGAATACCATTCGCAAAACTCTTTCGCCGTACTTCACTCCCATCGTTGACTTCGAGATTGGGCGCTATATCACACCTTACGGAATCGGTCTCGACCTCGGTCCGAAGGGCTTCCGCTGGGAAGTGGATGTAACGGACTTCGCCCCCTTGCTGCGCAATAACGTAACGCTCTCAGCCGGTAATCAGCAGGAGCTCATTGATCTGACATTCATGTTCATCAAGGGTACGCCCCCTCGCGATGTGAAGCAGATCGATCAGGTAGTATACGAGCGCGGCGCATGGTATCCGGACGTGATCACCAACAAGGCCATTGCGCCCGTCACAGTTGCACTGAACCCCGATGCAAAGATGTTCCGTCTAAAGGCGGTCACCTCCGGCCACGAGTTCAGCAATGCTACCAACTGCGCCGAGTTCTGTCCGCGGAATCACTTCATTGCGCTTGACGGAACGGAGCGCTTTATATGGCGATTGTGGAAGGAATGCGGAGATAATCCCGTCTATCCGCAAGGGGGCACGTGGCTCATCGACCGTACCGGCTGGTGTCCGGGCGAGATGGTGGACCTTTATGAATTCGACGCCACGCCGTTCACGCAGGGCAAGACCAGTCTAACGATCGACTACGGCGTTAAGAAAGAAGCCGCCGAAGAAAACTGGGGTCGCTGGGAAGTATCCACCCAACTCATTGGCTACGGCGCTCCGAATTTCAAGACCGATGCGGCCATCACGGACATCCGTAAGCCCAATTCCTGGGAGTACTACAGCCGCATGAATCCGATCTGTGGTAACCCCGAGGTGGTGATCCAGAACACCGGATCGAATGATCTCACGGAATGCACCATCACGTATGGTGCTAAAGATTCGAAGCAGTCCACCTTTACATGGAAGGGCAAGCTGGGCTTCCTTGCTAAGGACACTGTTGTCCTGCCGGTTCCGGAGTGGCCTACTGCGGCCGGCTACAAGACGTTCACGGTATCGGTGAGCGTAGCAGGCGATGAGTATGCGCAGAACAACACGCGTAATTCGGCATTTGTGATGCCCCCTTCCTACTACAGCGATCTGCAGATCGTGCTGCGCACAAACAAACAAGCTGAGGAACAATACAGCTGGAGGCTTCGGAAGGCTGATGGTACGGTTATCCAGGAAGTGGAGCAGATGGAAAGCGAAAAGCTCTTTACATACGACCTGAAGCTGGAGCCGGGGTGCTATGATTTTGAACTCGTCAACCGTGAAGGGTATGGTCTGGACTTCTGGTTCCTGCGCGACAGGCTCAGTACCGGAAGTCTGCTGTTCAAGTCTGGCGGCAATACGATCAAGGTCTTCGAACCCGACTTTGGTAACACCGCGTGGATGCAGTTCGTCGTTGCCCTCAAGCCGACGATTCAAGTGAGCACAGATACCCTGAAGTTCGAAACCCCTACGCCAGTGCGCGTCGAGCGCACCTTTGTGGTGCGGGCCGCAAACGAGACCGGTCTGCGCGTTGACAGTATCGGGATCTTTTCGGTGCGCAAGCACTTCAGTGTGGTGTCAACGTCCAAGACGCTGCCGGCTACCGTGATGCCGGGCGATTCGCTGGTAGTGACGATGGCCTTCGAGCGTCCGGATGCAGGCACGACTTCGGGGTCTGCTCGCGTGTATAGCAACGATGAGCGCAACCCTGCTCGTCTTATTCGTCTATCCGGCACGGCAGGTACCACTTCCGTGCGTGAAGAGGAAGAGCTCTCCTCAGCGGTCAGCATCAGTGTTGTTCCGAATCCGGTCATGGATAACGGAACTATCCGACTGAACGTTGTGCGGGAGGACCTTCTGCGCGGTGTGTCGGTTGTTATCCGCGACATCATGGGTAGAGCAGTAGCCACTATTCATCATGGTGATCTGACCTTCGGCGAACAAACATTCGATGTGCCGTCGTCGCTAACAGGGGGCATGTACGTTGTGAGTATCGAGACGGATGCTTCGCGGATTGCCAGTCCGTTTGTCATCTCCCGGTGATACGGTGAAGCTTCGACGTTCCATGCGTCCGACGCCGTCGGAAGTAATGTTCCGGTCTAACGATCCCGACGATCTGCGCATCGGCGATGTGGTCGTTCCCGTGTCGGATATACCTGCCGATGCTGACAAAGTATGCGTGCTCATCGGTGTGCCACAGGATATCGGCATCGAACGTAACGGTGGCCGTCCTGGTGCGGCCACAGGTCCCGCGGCCATTCGCCGCGCTCTGTCGAAGTTGACCATCAATGGCATGCAGGAGCGGCTTACCTCAGGCAGGCTGGTGATTGCTGATGCTGGTGACGTTGACACCGACGGAAAGACACTTGAGCAGATCCATGATGAGCAGCACGATGTGGTCTCCGAGGCACTCCGTGCGGGCTATCTGCCAATCGTCCTGGGTGGGGGACATGACTGCGCCTGGCCTACAATACGGGCAATGGAATCACTGGGAAAGCCCTACGGCGCGATCAACATTGACGCACACGCCGATGTTCGCCCCCTGAAAGAAGGACGCGCCCATTCCGGATCACCATTTCACCAACTTCTGTCAATGTCCGAATCGCACCTCCTTGCAGGGGGCTTCGCAGAGTTTGGTCTCCAGCGTCACAGCGTTGCCGAACAGCACCTAGCCTTTGTCAACAATGCTGGTATGCAGAACTGGATGCTCGATGAGATTCGTGATACTGGACTCGACACAGCATGGGACCGCGTCTGGCTCTCCTGTGCCGTCGCCCATCGCGTGTACGTTTCTCTGGACATGGATGCCTTCGCCTCGGCGTATTCCCCCGGCGTCAGTGCTCCGGCAGCGGATGGCTTCAACCCGAACGAAATCGCATCCTGTCTGCGCCGCGCATCGGCTTCCGGCTCCCTCGCCGCCTTCGATATAGTGGAATGTAGCCCTGCCTTCGATGTCGATGGGCGCACAGCCAAACTCGCCGCGACGATGATATGGGAGGTGATGAGGGCAGGTTTTGGGTTTTAGGTTTTGGTTTTTTGGTGGCGGCGCTTGACCAGGTAGTGACAGATATGACTTCCTATCTCGGCAGTGCGTTGCGAAAGCAGGCCCTCCCCAAGCTCCAGCATCACTCAAAATCCCCAAACCGAAACCTAAAACCCAAAACCCAAAACCTAAGAGCTATTTTTGCCTATGGCACAACCGGAAGTACAAAAAATCATCTTTAGCATGGTCGGTGTGGGCAAGATCTATAAGCCCAACCGCCAGGTTCTGCGGGACATATACCTCAGCTTTTTTTACGGCGCAAAGATCGGTGTACTCGGTCTGAACGGTGCCGGAAAGTCGACGTTGTTGAAGATCATAGCAGGTCTCGACGACGAATATGTCGGGCAGATCACCAAGAACAAGGACGTAACCTTCGGGTACCTGTCCCAGGAGCCCGAGCTCGACCCGAGTAAGACGGTTCGAGAGATCGTTGAGGAAGGGGCTCAGGAAGCTGTGCAGTTGCTGAAGGACTATAATGCCATCAGTGAGCAGTTTGCCGATCCGGATGCAGACTTTGACAAGTTGCTAGATAAGCAGGCAAAGCTGCAAGAGAAGATCGATGCCATGGGAGCATGGGACATTGACTCCAAGCTCGAGATGGCAATGGATGCCTTGCGCTGTCCGCCCCCTGATACGCCTGTTAACGTG
>JBILLF010000058.1:0-13795 GCA_044376225.1 Patescibacteria group bacterium
CAGTCCCACGCTCAAGGAGACACGCATTCCGTAGATGAGTCGTGTGAACATATCCCTACCGAAGCGGTCAGTGCCGAGCCAGAAGGTAGGACGTGCGGAGAAGTCGTCCGAGGATGTTCCAATAAGCGATTTTCGGGCGATACGATATGGTTCTCCAGCCGGGTCACGATAGAACACGGTATCGTTACGCAACTCCCAAGAGGAGACGGCAATGATCGACGGAGTTGACGCGTCTGCAGGGTTGCGCTTGTAAAGGATCATTCCCGTAAATCCGGCTGGCTTTACACTGTATTCGAGGATCTGTGTAGTCGGATCAAATGGAGTGATCAACGGCGCGGCAATTGCCGCTACGATCATGATCGCGAGCACGGACATAGCGATGACAGCCCCTTTGTTCTTCCGTAGCCGAGCCATGGCAAGGCGTGATGGGCTTTCAGAGCGGTCTTGATCGTGCTGGCTCATGAGACTCTCACCTTTGGATCGATGAAACCATAGAGAATGTCTGCCAGAGTGTTGACTGTGACAAAGATGATCGCGGTAAAGAGCACCGTTCCTTGGATCATCGGGTAGTCAAGCTTTTCAATGGCGTTGAATGCCGCAAGACCGATACCGGGCCAGTTAAAGATGAACTCCACGAAGTACGTTCCGGCTAGCAGTCCGGCGAACCATGCACTGACGGTTGTGACTACCGGATTGAGCGCATTACGCAAAGCATGCTTCATGAATACGCTCAGATCAGAAAGCCCCTTGGCACGCGCGGTCCGAACATAGTCCTGACCCAGTACGTCGAGCATGCTTGATCGTGTGACGCGGGCGATGACCGAGAGGGGGCGAATGGCCAATGTGATCATCGGCAGGACGAGATGTTCTGGACCACGATCGATGTAGCCGCTGATGGGGAACCACTCGAGTGCCACACCAAAGATCAGGACCAGCAGAAGTCCAACGACGAATGCGGGTAGTGAGATTCCGAGCAACGACGTTGACATCGTTAGCGTATCAACCCAGGAGTTGGGCTTCCATGCGGCAATCACACCCAATACGATGCCGAGGATCGTAGCGATCACGATCGAGGTGAGCGCCAGTAGGGCGGTTGCCGGAAAGCGTTCGCTAATCGACTCCGTGACGGGACGATTTGTAGCAATCGATCGGCCCATGTCGCCTCTGGAGAGATTGGAGACATAGGCACCGATCTGGTAGGGAAGTGGTTGGTCAAGTCCCAGCTGCTCGCGCAAAGCTGCCACGGATGCCGAGTCGGCCCGCTGTCCTAGGAGCACCCTAGCAGGATCACCCGGTGGTCGGATGAAGAATGTGACGAGCACAACTCCGGCGAGAACCAGCAGTGTGTAAACAACCTTGCGGATGATATAGGTGAACATCGAGGTCAGGCCTGTGAAGAGATAGGTTCGAGACTTACACGAACTGGCTCATCAACATGCCGACCAAGAAACGTCGAGGCCAGGGACGTAAACGCTGGCGTGTTGTCCGTGACATACAACGAGATCCTCGCCGTGTGGCCGGGATCCTGATGGGTGATGCTTTCGAGGGCCTGCGCAGCCGTGCACTCTCCACAGTCGATCAGCTCCACGCCTGGCAGCAGACTACTGAGAACCGGTGCAAGCATCGGATAGTGCGTGCAACCGAGCACCAGGGTGTCAATGCCAGCCACTCGAAGTGGACGCAGGTACTCTTCTGCGACGAGTTTTGTTGCCTCCGAGTCGATCCAGCCTTCTTCGACAAGGGGAACGAAGAGCGGACACGGCCGGGCGTGGATAGAAAGGCTGCGCTCGCCTGCATGGGCCTTGATGGACCTAGGGTAGGATTCGGAATTGATCGTTGCGCGTGTCCCGATAACGCCGATCGAGCCGGTCTGAGAGACGTAAGCGGCCCGGGCCGCGGCAGGTTCGATCACACCGAGTACTGGTATCGGCAGTATTGAGCGAAGCTCATCAAGTGCAAGTGCCGACGCTGTGTTGCAGGCCACAACGATGAGCTTGACATCATGGCGCAGTAGAAACTCTGCGCACTGACGTGCGTACATGCGGACAGTTTCGGCAGACTTGTTGCCATACGGAACACGTGCAGTGTCGCCTAGATAGACAAAGTCCTCATTGGGCATCAAGCGCACCAGGTGTCGAAGCACCGTCAGTCCGCCGATCCCTGAATCGAACACCCCTATAGGTCTAGCATCATAACTCATCGTCGGCAAAGATAGAATCCCCTACCATGGTGCGCATTGTCTGTGTATGTTCGACGCCGTGAAGCTCACCCTCCGATTCAAGCTAGCCCTGCTGTACGGGGCGATCGTGTCGCTTTCGCTGACCGGCTTTGCCGCCATCGCCTATGTCACCGTAAGCAGCGAGCTACTTCGAAACCTTGACGCCTCTTTGGAGCGCGCTGGTACATCGTTGCTGGCCGTCATTCGCAAAGAGCAGATGCAGGCCCGCAAGCCCCTTGTTCCGGTAAAGAGCCGACGTCGTTCCAGCGATCGTGAGCGGCTACGGGTGGAATTCCTTGATCAGCCGACGATACGGGATTTTGTGGGCCCGATCATGAATGCCGAGACTGTCGCACCTGAAGATCCTGTTTGGTCCGCAGTTTACGAGCATATGCTTCTGAATTCATCGAGCACTGTGCTGCAGGTGGCGGCTGCCGATGGACTGGTGGCATGGAAGTCCGACAATCTGGGCATTGACAGTTTGCCGACGTATCAGACTTTTCGTGGTGCCAATAGTTCTAGCGAGTCATCGATCTTCTCTTACTATTGGCTTCGAGGTGAGCGTTTCCGCATCGTCATGATCACATCTGACGGCGCCTCTGTCACGGCCGCCTACCCGCTGTCCGAAGTCGACCAAACACTGCGCCGCCTGTTTTCACTGCTGCTCTATGCCTTACCTGCCGCACTGGTGGTATCTGGCATTCTTGGATGGTTCATCGCACGGCGTTCACTCAAGCCCGTTGATGATATCACGCGCTCAGCCCGCACGATCACGGCAAGCAATCTTGAGTTGCGATTGCCTCGCTCGCAGAACAATGATGAGATCGCCCGTTTGATCGACACCCTGAATGACATGATCGCTCGACTCGAACAATCATTCGCACAGGTCCGTCAGTTTACGTCCGATGCTTCACACGAACTCAAAACGCCCCTTGCAATCCTCATGGGTGAGCTAGGTGTCGCTCTGCGCCGCCCAATGTCTGCCGAGGAATACCAGGCCACGCTTGCCAGCTGTCTCGAAGAAGTGGAACGGCTGACCAACGTCGTTCAGGGACTCCTTGAACTCAGCCGAGCAGAGACCGGTCAGGTGACCATTGAGCGCAAACCTGTCCGGCTAAGCACACTCGTGGCCGATGTCTGCGATGATGTGCTGCTGATGGCCGAAGGCAAGCATGTGGCGCTCACCACGGACATCGACCCAGATGTTACGATCACCGGAGATAGAGTGCGCCTGCATCAGGCGATCCTGAACATTGTTGAGAATGCCGTTAAGTACACCCTTGAAGGAGGATCTGTCCGCGTTGAGCTGCTAGCTATCGATGGCAGCGCCCGACTGCTCGTCAGTGATACTGGGATCGGCATAGGCGCTGAAGACTTGCCCCACATCTATGACCGGTTTTATCGCGTTGACAAAGCACGGTCGAAGGATATTCAAGGAACAGGCCTCGGACTTGCTATCGTCAAGTGGATTCTTGACGCTCATCAGGCTTCAATTGACGTGGTATCAAGTGAAGGGGCTGGAACGACCTTCAAGATCACGTTTGTAACTTTGTGACTTCGATCATCCGGGGCATCCTGCGCACATGTTTCAACCTCTTCCTGACGATTTTTCCTATCCGAAACAAGAAGAGTCTATTCTCGAATACTGGGAATCCAATGACGTTTTTGCGCGCTCACAAGAGTTGCGTACCTCGGCACCGACGTTCACCTTCTACGAAGGTCCTCCGACAGTCAATGGCAAGCCGGGAATCCATCACGTCCTGGCGCGTACCATCAAAGACTCGATCTGCCGATACAAGAACATGCGAGGCTTCTCGGTCCGACGTCAGGCCGGATGGGACACCCATGGTTTGCCGGTAGAGCTCAGCGCCGAAAAGGAGCTTGGCATTACGGACAAAGCTCAGATCGAGGTGATGGGTGTTGACGTGTTCAATGCTGCCTGCCGCGATATTGTCTATCGCAATATCACGATGGATAGTGGTTGGCGAACGCTTACGCGCCGTATGGGTCACTGGCTCGATCTTGACAGTGCATACATCACCTGCACCAACGACTACGTGGAATCGGTCTGGTGGGCCTTGAAGCAATTCTTCGACAAAGGACTCATTTACCGTGGCTACAAGGTAGTGCCGCAGTCGCCGACGCTTGGGACGCCCCTTTCCTCCCATGAGCTGTCACAGAATTATAAAGAAGTACGTGACCCGAATGTCTATCTCAAGCTCCGCATAAGTGAGTCGGCGATTCCTGAATTGGTAAATGTGTCTGTTCTGGTATGGACCACAACACCATGGACGCTGTTTGCGAATGTTGCTCTGGCCGTGGGACCATCGATCACGTACGTGCGTGTGCGCAATACGCGTACCGTTGGCGAGCAGCAGATCGTCGAAGAACTTCTTTTAGCTGAATCGCGTATCGAGGTACTCGACGGTGACGTGGAGGTCCTCGCAAGCTACCGCGGTGATCAACTTGTCGGAATCGGATATGACCAGATCTTCACAGACATTGTCATCGATCGCGATGCGCATCCTCATGCATTGACGATCCTGCCGGGCGAGTTTGTTTCTACTGACGATGGTTCTGGCATCGTGCACCTTGCACCGGCATTCGGCCAGGACGACTTCGAGATGTCGAAGCTTTTTGACCTTCCTGTCCCGCAGCCGGTTGGTCCGAACGGGCATTTCACGCAGGAGATCCGCGATTTTGCCGGACGCGCCGTCAAGAGCTTTACGTATGCTGATCATACTGAAGAGGGGGCTGATCGTGACATCGTAAAGACGCTTAAGATCTCGGGAAAGATCTACAAGGCATCCTTTGACTATCTGCACAGTTATCCGCATTGCTGGCGCACCGACAATCCGGTCATCTATTACGCACGTGATTCGTGGTTCATCCGCTCGCCGCGGTACCGTGATCGCCTCGTCGAGCTTAATCGCTCGATTGAATGGCATCCTTCAGAGATCGGTGAAGGACGCTTTGGTAACTGGCTTGAAGAGGTGAAGGAGTGGTCGATCTCTCGCGATCGCTACTGGGGAAGCCCCCTGCCGATCTGGGTCAATTCCGAAGGGACTGACATGTTCGCCGTCGGTTCAATTGAAGAACTCCGTACGGGTCTCTATGAACGTGAGGATGGAACTCGTATTCCGGTCGATGAATGTGGCGTCGAGATCGATCTGCACCGTCCATTCGTGGACCGGATCGTCTTCGAACGTAACGGTGCCATCTATCGTCGCACGCGTGAAGTTGTCGATGTGTGGTTCGACTCGGGCAGCATGCCCTTTGCCCAGTTCCATTACCCGTTTGAAAACAAGGAGCTTTTCGACGCATCTTTTCCAGCCGACTTTATCGCCGAGGGGATCGATCAAACACGCGGCTGGTTCTACACACTTCACAACATCTCAACGGCATTGTTTGATGCTCCAGCCTACCGCAATGTGGTTGTGAATGATCTTGTCCTCGACAAGCGTGGCCAGAAGATGTCTAAGTCGCGAGGTAATACGGTTGACCCATTCGAGGTGATGTCGAAGTATGGTAGCGATGCCATCCGCTGGTTTCTCATGGCATCGTCACCGGTGCATAAACCGAAGCTGTGGAATGAGGAAGACATTGCAAAGACCGTAATCGCGGACTTCTTTAGATCGCTCACCAATACGTACGAGTTCTTTGCGCTGTATGCGAACCTTGACGGATACTCCGCCTCGGATAGCTTGATACAGGTGGCAGAGCGGCCTGAGATTGACCGCTGGATCATCTCTCGCCTCAATACGCTGATACAGAACTATCAAGTGGCGATGGACGAGTATGATCTTACTCGGGCGTGTCGTCTCGTACAGGAGTTTACCATCGAAGAGGTCTCCAACTGGTACGTTAGACGCAACCGCCGACGTTTTTGGAAGGGCGATTACGATGATGACAAGAAGGCGGCCTATCAGACGCTGCATGAAGTTCTTCTGCGCATCGCTGAAATGATGGCTCCGGTAGCTCCGTTTCTTGCTGAGTCGATCTTTTTGAGATTGCGTTTGCGCGATGAATATTTCAGTGTTCATTGTAGTATATTGCAAGCGTGTGATGCTTCCGTGATTGATAACGAACTAGAGCATCGCATGCAGCAAGCGCAACGTATTGTTTCACTTGCTCGTTCTTTGAGAGAGAAGGCGAAGATCAAAACACGTCAGCCTCTTCGACGAATACTTCTGCCGGTTGATAGTCCGCAAATGCGTAGACAAATTCAAGCTGTCGAAGACATCATCACTGAGGAGATCAACGTAAAGTCAATCGAGTATGTATCTGACGACACGAACATTGTTCGACGAAGTGCCAAGCCGAATTTCAAAGTGATTGGAAAGAAGTACGGTACGGATACCCAGGCGGTGGCGACGGCTATCAAGTCAATGACCCATGACGACGTGCGACGCTTGGAACAATCCTCAGTGCTGATGCTCACATTAGGTGAGCGAACGGTACAGATTGATTTCGAAGACGTGGAGATCATGAGTGAGGATATCGAAGGATGGCTGGTTGCAACCGATTCCGGTGTGACAGTAGCTCTCGATACTGAGCTCGACGAAGCTCTTGAGCGGGAAGGCCTTGCTCGTGAATTCGTTAGTCGCCTTCAAAAACTTCGCAAGGATTCTGGTTTCAACGTCTCAGATCGAATTCACGTCGAATACTCGACGGATGACGATACAGCACAGACCATTGAATCGATGCGATCGTACATTGGAATGGAAACGCTGGCGGAAGCGCTCGAGCGGGGGGGACAGTTCCCAGGAACTGAACTCGAGATTAACGGGCGTCACGTCAACGTACGCGTTAAGCGTGTTTGATGATGGTGCGTCAAGGTGGCGCACGCGTTTTCATGTTTCACTTTTTTTGAGGTACTCTCATGGCAGCAGCAAAGAAAGCCGCCGCTAAACCAGCAGCCAAGAAGGCCGCAGCGAAGCCAGCAGCCAAGAAGGCAGCTAAGCCAGCAGCGAAGCCAGCAGCCAAGAAGGCAGCGAAGCCAGCAGCTAAGAAGGCAGCTAAGCCAGCAGCGAAGCCAGCAGCCAAGAAGGCAGCGAAGCCAGCAGCTAAGAAGGCAGCGAAGCCAGCAGCTAAGCCAGCAGCGAAGCCAGCAGCCAAGAAGGCAGCTAAGCCAGCTGCAAAGAAGGCTGCAAAGCCTGCGGCAAAAAAAAAAGCCAAGTAAGGGTAACTCCTAACTCGGCTGCGCAGTCGACATCGTCAAAGGTACAATCGGCTCCGAAAGGACAGGCACATGATGTGTCGTCCGCGTCGAAGAAAAGTTCGGCAACAGCCACGAATAGTTCGGTTATAGCAGCAGCAAGCGGGAAGATGACGAGTCCGAAGCCGCTACCGAAGACGACGACTGTGAACTCTACGCCCGCATCGGCGGCTCCAAAGGCCACTGGTGCGGGTTCTGTTTTAAGTAACGACGCACTCACAGCCAAAGGTATTCCGATACCGCCGAAGAAGGGGCTGAAGTATAGTGACGCAGATCTCAAGGTCTTCCGTGCGAATATTGAGCGTGCCAAAGATGATGCCCTTGAGGAGCTCCGTATGCTGCGGGAGCGTCTTGATGACCTCACCAACAGTGAAGCCAACGAAGATTCATCGATTTACTCGATGCACATGGCCGAGCAGGGCTCCGAGGCCGTAGAGAAGGAAAAGACCTACGGTCAGATCCAGCGTGTCCAGGACTATATCCGTAAACTCGACGAAGCTGTCATTCGTATCGACGACAAGACTTATGGCATCTGTCACATGTGCGGGATTCTGATCGCTCGCGAGCGGCTCCTCGCAGTGCCGATCACCACGCAGTCAGCTTCCTACAAGATTCGTAAGCGTTGCCCCCAAGATGGCGTGGATCGCATCATGGCCAAGAGCTCTGATAGTGGAAAGGGCTGATGCTGGGGGTGGGGAAATGAAGTTCATGTGGCGCCCATTTGTCATCTCCGGACTGCTTGTCGTGGTCGATCAGATTACTAAAATCCTAGTAAAGGGTTTTAGTTTGTTTGGGTATGACCATCAGGGTATGGTTCTTGGTGAGAGTCGCCCCCTGATCGGCGAGACGGTCCGACTTACGTTCGTTGAGAATCCTGGAATGGCCTTTGGCGTAAGCTGGGGCGAGGCGAAGATCGTATTGACGCTTCTGACTGTCGGTATTGTCGCACTGATAGTGCGTATGATCATGACCTCTCCGCGGGAGTCATCGGTGATTCGCAGTGCGCTGACGCTAGTTCTCGCTGGTGCCGTGGGCAATCTCATCGATCGCATGTTCTACGGAGTGTTTTATGGCACAGATCCGCTCTTTTATGGTAAGGTCGTTGATTTTCTTCAGGTTGATATTCCTGACATAACTGTTTTTGGTGAGCTCTATACACATTGGCCTGTTTTCAATGTTGCTGACAGTTGTGTCAGCGTCGGCGTTGTTGTGTTGCTAATCGCCTCTATGAGGGGAAATCACGACGTGTCGCTTTTCCGGGTTCGTGATGACCAAGCCGAGTGAGGCGTCCGTTCTAACAGGCGAACGAGTTTCGTCGCTGCAGTGGAGCGAGCACGTCTATGAGTTCACAGTCAGTTCGGGTCAGCGTCCAGAACGTGTCGATGCGTTCCTGACGCACTCCATCGTGCATGCGACACGCACCCGCGTACAGAAGGCTATTGATGCCCATGCTGTTACGGTAAACGGCAGGCCGACCAAGGCCAACTATCGCATACGGCCCAACGACCATATCCGCGTGACGGTAATGCGTCCGCCCCCTCTACAGCTTGTTCCGCAGAACATTCCATTGGACGTGATGTATGAAGACGAGCACCTAATGGTGATCGACAAAGCATCCGGCATACTTGTGCATCCAGGACTCGGCAATCGTGATGGAACGCTGGTCAACGCGGTGCTGTGGCATCTAGGCCAGCGAGAGCCGATGCGCGTTCTCAAGGCACGAGAGCAATGGGGCGAAGCCGACGATGATGAATCAACTGACGATTCGTCGTCCGAGTTGACCGATGATGAGAACCCATGGGCCGAACAGGAGCTAGGGGCTGAAGAAGTTCCTGGCGTGCGTCCAGGCATTGTGCACCGTCTCGATCGAGACACGACCGGAGTGATGGTCATCGGAAAGACCTATCCCACTACGATGCACCTTGCTACGCAGTTCGCTGAGCGTACGGTTTCGCGTCAATATGTGGCGTTGGCCTGGGGCGTTATAGCGCACGACCAGCGGCTACTTGAAAGCGAGATTGGACGTTCACCGCGTGACAGAACCCTACGCGCAGTAGTGCGCTCAGGAGGGAAGTATGCAGCCACAGAGGTCACTGTGCTTGAGCGCTTTGACTTCGCTTCGTTGATCGCCTGTAAACTGCGCACCGGTAGGACTCATCAGATCCGCGTGCACCTGAGTCATGACAAACATCCGCTCATAGGAGACGGTGACTACGGAGGTAGGGAAGGAGCGGTCAGTGCGCTGCACACGGCCTATAGAAAGCCAGCCACGCAGATCCTTGGCCACATTCAGCGCCAGGCGCTGCACGCCCGTATGCTCACGTTCACCCATCCGATCACACGTGAGCGGATGACCTTCGAAAGCCCCCTGCCGAAAGACATGCAGGTGTGTCTTGACTTACTTCGGAATAGCGACACCCATGCGTCCGCGGATCCAGGCCGCGCGCTTTAGCGTGTAGGCACTTGGCGACGATGCACTAAAGCGTCGCGGGTTGGGGATAACAGCAGCCAGACGGGCTGCCTGGTCCCGCGTAAGATCCTTGGCTGACACGCCAAAGGAATTATCCGCCCCCTGACCGATTCCATAGATACCATCACCCCACTCGATCATGTTCATGTATACCTCCAGAATGCGACGCTTGCCCCAGAGCGCCTCCGTGAGGTAGACGAAGTACACCTCAAAGGCCTTGCGGATCATTGACCGCCACGGTACAAGGAACACATTCTTACAGGTCTGCATGGTGATCGTACTTGCCCCGAGTGGCGGACGTCCGCGCTTTATTCGACCTGCGTTGACCCTCTCGGCACGCTTGACAGCATTCCAGTCGATACCGTTATGGCGCATGAATCCGCCATCCTCTCCACCGACGATGCCCCGTGGGACCCATTGGGCAATGTTGTCATAACCGACCCACTCATGCCTGACAAGTAGTGACTTACCGGTGAAGGGGGCTTGAAGCACGCGCCATACCATTAGGGGCGTGATAGCAGGTGGAACGACTCGAAGGATTGCTACTACAAGCACCGATCCGGCAAGAAATGCCACTGCCGTGCGCCACGTCCAGAGAAAAATAGTTTTCAACATAGGCAGCTAGTTGAGATTGAAAACCTTACGAACGTTAGATTCGCATCCGAAATACTTAACGAACGTATGGTTTGCGCGTGAAAGAACTTGACCGCCAGATCTGCTCGTTGCTCCAGGAGAATGCACGCCTGAGCTTGAGTGAGATCGCCGAACAAGTTGGTGCCTCGGTGCCGACGGTCAGTGATCGCGTGCGACGCCTGGAAGCTGACGGAATCATTCGCGAGTATACGACCTTGTTGCGTGCGGTCGACTTCGGATTTGATGTGACGGCGTTCATCTTCGTGGACATGGACTCCAGTACCAATTACGACGGCTTTCGGCGTCAGTGCAGAGCGCGCAAGGAGATCCAAGAATGCCACGCCGTTACCGGCACTGCCTCGCATCTACTGAAAGTGCGCGTGCGCACCACCGGCGAACTTGAGCAGTTGCTCTCGGCCATTCAGCAATGGAAGGGTGTCTCTCGTACGCAGACGAATGTGGTACTGAGCACGCACAAGGAAACTCCGTCAATCACGATCATCTGAATCATCAACGAAGCAGCAAGGAGCAATCATGGCCAACAATGTGGATATCTCGACAGTCGCGCGCAACTGGCGACTTGAAGGTGTAAGCGTCCCATCTCCGACGGACGTTGTTAACGAGGTCTTCGCCAGCGATGTCCTCACGATGGAGGAACTGCGGCAGCGGCTTAGCAAGCCGGTGTGGAAGTCGCTTGTCGCAACATCTGAGCGTGGAGCCACGCTTGACCCTGCTATTTCTGACACTGTAGCGCTGGCCATGAAGACATGGGCTATGGAAAAGGGGGCTACCCATTACACGCACTGGTTTCAGCCTCTTACGGGCCTTACGGCTGAGAAACATGATTCGTTCGTGACCCCGACAAGCGACGGTACGGCCATCTCGCAGTTCTCCGGTAAGGAGTTGATTCAAGGTGAGCCGGACGCCTCTTCACTACCGAGCGGGGGACTGCGCGCAACGTTTGAAGCCCGCGGTTACACGGCATGGGACCCCACTTCGCCGGCATTCATCACCCGTCATTCAAACGGTGCCACGCTGTGTATTCCCACTGCTTTTGCATCATGGACGGGGGAGGCACTGGACAACAAGACGCCATTGCTGCGCTCAATGGAATGTCTCAACACGGCGGCCATTCGAGCCCTGAAGCTCTTTGGAGATGCAGAATCTCAGCGGGTGATAGCAACGATCGGTGCCGAGCAGGAATACTTTCTGATCGATGAAGAGTTCTTCTTCCGTCGTCCGGACCTTGTGATGTCGGGTCGGACACTTTTCGGTGCACAGCCACCGAAGGGCCAGGAACTCGAAGACCACTACTTCGGATCTATTCCAGATCGCGTTCTGACCTTCATGACAGACGCCGAGCATCAGCTCTATGCGCTCGGGATCCCGGTCAAGACGCGTCACAATGAAGTAGCACCTGGGCAGTTCGAGATCGCACCGATTTTCGAACATGCCAACATCGCGGCTGATCATCAGCAGCTGCTTATGCAGGTGTTCAAGAATACAGCGCGCCGCTACGGCATGGTGTGTCTGCTCCACGAGAAGCCATTTGCGGGTGTCAACGGCTCAGGCAAGCACGTCAACTGGTCCATGTCCACCGATGCTGGACAGAATCTTCTCGAACCGGGTGACACGCCACACGAGAATATGCAGTTCCTGTTTTTCTGTTCGGCGATGATCAAGGCGCTAGACGATCATCAGGATCTGCTGAGAGCATGTGTAGCATCTGCTTCGAACGACCATCGACTTGGAGCGAACGAGGCTCCTCCTGCAATCATGTCGATGTTCCTTGGTGAACAGCTCACGGAGGTTTTCGAGCGCATTGTTTCTGGCAAGGGTGGCTCGTCCAAGAAGGCCGGTCTGCTTGGTCTTGGAACGCAAGTTCTACCCAATCTACCCCAGCATGCCGGGGATCGCAATCGCACCTCACCGTTTGCTTTCACGGGCAACAAGTTCGAATTCCGCGCCGTCGGATCCTCGCAGTCGGTGTCGTTTCCAATCACTGTGCTTAACACGATCGCCTCTGATGCGATCAATGCCATGGCCCACAGCATCGAAAAGCGGGTCAAGAAGGGCCAGAGCTTCGAAGCTGCGCTGAGCGAAGTAATCAAAGAAGTGTATACGGCTCATTCGCGCGTTGTCTTCAACGGAGATGGGTATTCCCAGCAGTGGCACGATGAGGCTGCTCGCAGGGGGCTTCTGGCTCTTCGGACCTCGATCGATGCCATCAAGACGCTGGTGAGTGTAAAGAACAACAAGCTCTTCTCATCGCTGAATGTGCTCACTGAACGCGAGCTTGAGGCACGTCAGGAGGTCATGTACGATCAGTATTTCAAGAGCGTCAACATTGAAGGCGAAACAACGGAATGGATCGCGCAAACGCAGATCCTGCCAAGCGCAATGCGCTCGCTTCGGGAGATGACCTCCACCGGTGTTTCACTACCAGCGATTGACAGGGCTACGGCTGAACTGGCCGAAGTCACCAACGAACTGGCCCTGTCTATCGAAGCATTGCGCAAGCAGAACAATGAACTTGGTGGAGACACCGTGCATTCCAAGGCGCACCACATGCACGAGAACGTCCTGCCAGCAATGAATCGTGTACGTGCTGCCGCAGATGCTCTCGAACGACTTGCGGCGTATGATCACTGGCCGCTTCCGTCGTATCGCGAGATGCTGTTTGTGAAGTGAAGGGCCGCGCACCCGATGAATCTTTCGGTTAGGGCGTTTGTCAAGAAGGAAGTCATTAACCCTTCTTGACGCGCTTCTTCACCGTGGTTTTTTTGGCCGCAGTCTTCTTTGCAACCTTCTTTACGGCCGTCTTTTTGGCGGCTGTCTTTCTTACTGTCCCATCCTCGGTGGTTTTCTTCGAGGCAGCCCCCTTCTTGGCCTTCGGGGCCGGTGCCTGCTGCTGAGCAAGTTGCAGACACTCGTCGAGTGTGAGGGCTGCGGCATCAGTTCCTTTCGGAAGACGCACGTTCTGTTTGCCAACCACTACGTACGGACCCCAGCGCCCTTTAAGAACCTTTACCGTTGGATCTTCTTCGAACACTTTGATGGTGTTCTCGGCGATCTTCTGACGTCGGGCTAGGATGACCTCAATGCCACGCGGTCCCACAATCGTGTAGGGATCGTCGTCCTTGGCAAGGGAGTAGAACGCTCCGCTATGTTCGATGTATGGACCAAATCGTCCGAGCTTAACTTCCATCGGGTGGTCTTCGAAAGCGCCGATCACGCGGGGGAACTTGAAGAGCTC
>JBILLF010000034.1:0-19276 GCA_044376225.1 Patescibacteria group bacterium
CCCCGAGCGTCCTTCGGGAGTATGCCTCGCGCTATGGCGCCCAGAGAAGTTCGTGGGCTTTCGTCAACATGCCCCTCGACTCGATGATCTCGGTTTCCAGTAACGATCTCGGACTTGTCTCACCAGCAGAGCCAGATCTGCACTCAACTCGTTTTGTGCTTGTTGATTCGGCTATGCAGGTGCGTGGCTACTTTGACAGCGCTGAAGCGTCTGATGTTGAAAAGCTGCGCGCAATTCTCAAGGCACTCTAAATGGATTTAGGACAATTACCGGCACTGAATGCCACGCTCAACGCCGTTTGTACGGTCTTGTTGATTGTTGGTTATCGCCTGATCCGTCAGAAGAAGATCGAGCAGCACCGTACGGTGATGATTGTGGCCTTTGGCGTGTCCGTGGTTTTCCTGGCCTGTTACCTTCTGCACAAGTGGTATCTCTACACCACCACCGGTGCCTATAACACGGTGTTTCCGGGGCAGGGGATATGGAGGGGCATCTATCTCGCACTCCTGATCTCGCACGTGTCGTTGGCTGCTACGGTGCCGGTGTTGGCCATCATTACGATTCGCAGGGGGCTGCGCATGTCGGTGGAAACGCACAGGCGCATTGCGCGGATCACACTCCCAATCTGGCTGTATGTCTCGGTCACCGGCGTTGTCGTTTACTTCATGCTGTATCAATGGTTTGGAGCGGCGCAATGAGAACTGGAAACATGAGCACAGTTGCAATGGTGTTTTTGCTGGCAGTGCAGGAAATGTTGGCATGTCCGGCCTGCAAGGACAGCTACACCAAGAACAGCCACAACGCAACCGTCGGTGAAGCGTATTCGTTGTCGGTCATCGTTATGCTGGCCGTGCCTTTAACAATTCTGACGGTTGGAATCATCGCCGTTGCTCGGCGACTTCGACAGCATCCAAACACAATCGTATGATTCATGTGGACAATCATGCGATGTAGGTTTACCACGAACGGTATATTTGCACGACATTTTTAGCTGAGGGAAGCGAATGTTTTCACGCAAGTTCGACATGGGGGTCAAGATCGGCGGGGCGGTCGCAGGTGGCGTCGTCGCGGTGCTCGTCCTCATCGGATACTTCGGATTCCGGAATGATTTTGCCGATGTCGGGTATCGACCCGAGCAGCCGGTACCATTCTCTCATAAGCTCCATGCCGGACAGCTGCAGATCCACTGCCAGTACTGTCATGCAGGCGTCGAGAAATCGGCCCATTCGCCTGTACCCACCACGCAGACCTGTATGAACTGCCACACGGCGGTCAAGGCTGAATCTCCCAAGCTTCAGCTGGTGCGCGATTCCTACGAATCTGGCAACCCGATCCAATGGGTACGGATCCACAAGGTGCCTGATTATGCGCACTTCAACCACAGCCGTCACATCCGTGCTCAGATCGACTGTAAGTCCTGCCACGGTCCAATTGAGGAGATGGGTGTGGTTTCGCAGGTCAAGCCCCTGAGCATGGGCTGGTGTCTTGACTGTCACCGCAACCCTGAGAAGAACATCGTTGGTGCACGTCCGATCTCTGGTGTGTTTACTGGAAAGATGCACGACATGAAGAACCTGCTAGATAGCTCCTATGTCTTCACGCCGATCAAGGCACAGGTTCACGATCGTGCTGAGCTCGAGCCTCTGACGGTTCCACAGTACGGCGGATATCAGGCCAAGGTGCCGCCGGTAATGGTGGACGGAATCCCGCACCCAAAGAAGGCTGGTGTAGGACCCGAAAACTGCTCGTCATGTCACTATTGATCTGACGCCTGACGCATTCCTTCTCTCAACAAGAACGAAACATCCCAACAAGGTTCGAATATGTCCGACCGTTCACTCCATGCATCGAACAACCCTATGTGGAAGAGCGTAGATGAGCTCGCCGAGGGTCGAGGCGAGACATCTGAGTTTGCTCCAGGGACCACCTCTTCGGCACTGGTTGACTCGTCCGTTAGCCGCCGCAGCTTCATGGCGCTTGTTTCGGCATCGATGGCCCTGACGGCCGCCGCCTGCCGTCGTCCGGAGCAGAGATTGGTGCCCTCGGTAAAGTCGCTTCAGAACGCAACACCAGGTCTGCCGATTTATTACGCATCGGTCTATTCGCACCGCAACGTGGCCTACGGAACCGTGGTTAAGACGCGTGAGGGCCGCCCGATCAAGGTCACGGGTAACTCTTCGCATCCGAGCGGGAAGAGCAGCGCGGCCAATGCAGAAATGCAGGCTTCGCTCCTGTCGCTGTATGATCCGGATCGCATTCGCCGAGCCAAGGTTGGCAAGGAGCAGACATCGTATGATGCCGCGGTAAGCCGCATCGCGATGGCTATCGGTGAAGCCGCCGCAAAGGGCAAGAAGGTTGCTCTTCTGATCGATGAGCATTGTTCACCAACGTACACGCAGCTTCTCAGTGAGTTTGTCACTGCGGTGCCGAACGCGATGGTTGTTGCCGTGCCGGCTGTATGCTATGATGGCCAGGCAACGGCGAACAACGCCATTTTTGGACGTGATGCCGAGATCGTGCCGGACCTTTCCAAGGCCTCCGTTATCGTGAGTGTTGACGCTGATGTCCTGGGCGCAGATAAGTTAGCCCTCTATCACACGGTGCGCTTCTCCGAGCGTCGCAAGCCGTCGAAAGCCAATCCTGTGATGTCGCACCTCACGGTTGTTGAGTCGCAGTTCTCGGCTACCGGTATGAACGCTGATGCACGGCACCGTGTAGCGCCTTCACAGATTGAGAGCTTCCTTGAAGAACTTCATGCAGCGGTCGTCGGCGGTGCGTCGACATCCAACGCAGCCGTTGCTGCCGCTGCCAAGCGACTTACGACTGCTGCTGCCGGTAGTGGAGTCGTACTGGCTGGCGCGCATTTATCGGCACACGCTCATGGCCTGGCAGCTGCGATCAATAGCAGCATCGGCTCAGTCGGAGCCGGAAAGATTGTCGATCCATCGATGACCCTTCCGAACTCTGGTCAGAAGGGGGCCGCCATTGCCGACCTAACGTCGCAGGTTGAAGCCGGAAATGTGCACGCCGTGATCTACTTGGATGTAAATCCAGAGTATTCGGCATCCGGCAATCTCTATGACGCCATTCTGAAGAAGGTTGATTTCCGTGCGGCGATCAATCTGTATGACGACGAAACATCGCAGAACTCCAATGTGAGCATTCCGGCCGCCCACTGGCTCGAATCGTGGGGTACAGCCGTAAGCCCAGACGGCACGGTCGGCGTTCAGCAGCCGGTGATCGCCCCGCTCTGTGATGGTATCCCATCGCTGCAGGATACGCTCATGAACATCGGCAAGAAGGTCAATGCAACCTTCCTTGCCTCGACGGCGAATTATGCAGACTATGTCAAGGCAGCTGTTGCGGCAGCCTATCCTGGCACCAGCTGGGTTGACACGCTTCAGACGGGTGCTGTTGCGGGAACCGCACGGGCATCGGCTGACGTCAGTCCTACCCTCAGCGGTGTTGCGATGCTGCCGAAGGCTACTGTTTCGACAGGTACGGTTCTGTTGACTGTCCCGTCATCGGCACTGTATGATGGTCGATTTGCGAACAATGGATGGCTGCAGGAGTTGCCTGATCCGGTAACCAAGGTTACCTGGGGAAATGTTGCTCTCATCAGCCCCGCTATGGCCGTCAAGCTCGGTCTTTCAACAAGTACCGATGATCCAAAGGCACTTTCGAAGGCCAGCGAGAAGGTCATCTCGATCACCACAAAGAATTCGACGCTCGAGCTGCCGGCAATGGTGCAGCCCGGAATGGCTGATGATACAATCGTTGTATCGCTCGGATATGGCCGCAATGCTGCCGGAACGATCGGAAGCGGTGTTGGAGCCAATGCATTCACCGTTGGTGCCGCAGGGTACCATGCCGTGACCTCCGTCACGGCCACCGGAGAGCGCCAGCGTATTGCCACGACGCAGAACCATCACACGCTTGGAGAGACACCTGGCGACAAGGCTAACGAGCGCAACGTTGCGCAGTCGCTGACTCTTAGCGAGTTGATCAACCTAAACGAGTCACTCGAAGCTGAGTACATCAAGAACGAAGCTGGCAAGCCCCTTTCCATCGTTGGAGACTACGAATACAAGGGGCATCGCTGGGGCATGGTCATTGACATGAGCGCATGTACGGGCTGCTCTTCGTGCTTGATTGCATGTCAGAGCGAGAATAACATCCCAGTTGTCGGTAAGGAACAGGTCCTGATCGGACGTGAAATGCACTGGATCCGTCTCGACCGGTACTATGCCGGTCCGCTGCAAGAGCCAACGTCCACCGTTCTCGAGCCGATGTTGTGTCAGCATTGCGAAAACGCCCCGTGTGAGAATGTGTGCCCGGTTGCGGCCACGACGCACTCTCCAGAGGGTCTGAACGAAATGACCTACAACCGCTGCGTAGGTACGCGCTACTGCCTCAACAACTGCCCTTATAAGGTTCGCCGCTTCAACTTCCTGAACTACAAGGATGAGCGTCAGCCGCTTGACTTGGTGTTCAATCCGGAAGTTTCTGGTCGGATGCGCGGTATCATGGAAAAGTGCACCTTCTGCGTTCAGCGTCTGCACGAGGCCAAGTGGCATGCCCGTGATGCCGGCCGTGCCCGCGTCATGGATGGTGAGGCCATCACGGCCTGTCAGGAGGCGTGTCCGGCCGGTGCCATCATCTTTGGTGATGTCAACGACGCGACCAGTAAGGTGGCCGTAGCGCGCAAGAGTGAGCGTAGCTTCCATGTTCTTGCCGAGATCAATACGCGTCCGGCGGTTACCTATTTGGCGAAGGTCATCAACGACCGCGCCTGATCTGCTCACAACGAAGATTGATTTAACAAACGATTCACTGACGGGAACCAAACATGACGGTGGTCCAGGAACAAGAGCGAATGCAGGGCATGGCGCACGGTGAAGAGCCGGTGCGCGAAGACCTCGTCCTCGGTAATCCAACGATGCGCGACGTAACAGCGCGTATCGCCAGCATCGTGGAATCGAAGATCACGATGAAGTACCTCGCCACGCTGAGCGTGACCGGAGCCATGGCTGCATGGGGGCTCTTTGCGCTGTACTACACGATCACGACCGGTATCGGTGTATGGGGCTTGAACAACCCGATCGGCTGGGGATGGGACATCACGAACTTCGTGTTCTGGATCGGTATCGGCCATGCTGGTACGCTGATCTCGGCCATCCTGTTTCTGTTCCGTCAGAAGTGGCGTACAGCCATTAACCGCTCGGCTGAGGCTATGACGATCTTCGCTGTGATCTGCGCCTTGACGATGGTGCTCAGTCACACGGGACGTCCGTGGCTGTTCTACTGGCTGCTGCCGTATCCCAACCAGATGGCCATGTGGGTGAACTTCCGATCTCCGCTGATGTGGGACGTGTTCGCCGTCAATACGTACTTCACCGTTTCGGCATTGTTCTGGTTTGTTGGACTCATCCCGGACCTTGCGACGCTGCGCAACTACGTCAAGGGGCCGATCGCTCAGAAGGTCTATGGCGTGCTCTCGCTTGGCTGGACCGGTTCGACGCGCAATTGGCACCACTATGAGATCGCGTATATGATCTTGGCCGGTATCTCGACGCCGCTGGTGCTTTCGGTTCACTCGGTGGTGTCCTTTGACTTTACCGTCGGCATCCTTCCCGGATGGCACACCACGATCTTCCCGCCATACTTCGTTGCTGGCGCCATCTTCTCTGGCTTCGCCATGGTGATGACGCTTTTGGTGATCACTCGGGAGATTCTTGACCTCAAGCAGTTTATCACGCTGAAGCACTTCGAGAATATGAACAAGATCATGCTCGCAACGGGCATGATGGTTGGCTATGCCTACATTCTGGAGTTCTTCATCGCGTGGTATTCGGGTAGCGACTGGGAGCGCTGGATCTTTGTCAACCGTGCGTTCGGCGACTATGCTTGGGCCTACTGGACGATGTTTACCTGTAACGTGGTCTCTCCGCAAGTGTTCTGGTTTAAGTCTGCACGACGCAATATTCCACTGATGTTCGTGATCTCGATCTTCATTAACATCGGTATGTGGTTCGAGCGCTTTACGATCATTGCTACAACGCTTCACCACGACTTCCTGCCGGCTTCATGGGGCTACTACTCCCCGACATGGGTTGAGATCTCCATCTTCATCGGCACGTTCGGGATCTTCCTGACCCTGTTCCTGCTGTTTGCCAAGTTCGTTCCGGTGATCGCCATTGCCGAGATCAAGAGCATCATGCCCGGAGCTCAGCCGACGCATCATCATGACCACCATGGCGATGCCCACTGATTTTATTGAACCACCTCCTGCACTGAAGAACGAAGGTCACCTATGAGTACGAAACCCGTTGGCATTATTGGAGAGATCACGGACGTGGATCTCACCATGAAGGTCGCCGAAAAGCTGCGTGACGCAGGTTTTCGCAACTGGGATATTCACACGCCATATCCTGTGCATGGTCTGGACAAGGCCATGGGCATTAAGCGCTCTCCGCTAACGTATTTCTCCTTCATGGGATTGGTAGGGGGCTTGTCCACAGCTCTGGGGTTGCAATTCTGGACCGGAGCTGTTGACTACAAGCTCAACATCGGCGGTAAGGGATTCTTCAACTGGCAGTTCTCGATTCCCATTGACTTCGAGCTGTCGATCTTGGGGACCGCCATCCTCACCGTCGTCGGCCTGTTCCACCTCTGTCGTATTCCGACCTGGTATAACAAGTACCAGGACGACGAATCTTTCAAGAAGGCTACAGACGATGTCTTCGTCGTCACGGTCGATGCTGACGATGATCGATTCTCGGCCACCGGTACGGCCTCTCTCCTTACGAGCCTCGGTGTCGGCAATGTGCACCTCGTGCACGCGACGGCCAACTGATGTTGAATTTCACGACACAACACGTATGAAACTTTCGTTCTCAAGACTCGTACAGATCGCGGCCGTTCTGGGTCTGGCTGTGCTTGCCGTGCTACTCTTCACCGGCAACAAAACATGGTTCTCCGCCGAGCCCCCTGTCGAGATTCAGCCCAATTTGGACCATCAGTTCAGGGCTATTCCGCAATCGCCGAATACGTTCTTTGCCGATGGCAAGAGCTTGCGTGAGCCGGTCGAAGGATCGATTGCGCGTGGACCTCAGCCATATGCCCTCGGTCCGGGAGACATCGACGCCGCCGAAACGGCAAACGTCGATCCGGGCTTGCCCAAGACCGAGTTCGTTTTGGCGCGCGGACAGAATCGGTTCAATACGTTCTGCTCTCCATGCCACTACTACAACGGTCAGAGTGAAAATTCCGCGGTCTCGAAAAGGGGCTGGGCCGGCATTCCAAATCTGACACGTCCGGAAACGGCTGCGCTTTCCAATGCGCGGATCTTCCACATCATCAGTGCTGGACAAAATTTGATGCCGAGCTATGCTGATAAGATCGACCCGATCGATCGCTGGGCCATTATCCGCTACCTGCGCACGCTGCAAGGCGTCGAAGGTGTCGCCAGTAACCCCGTCGCATCGACGGCAACGAACTGAGGAAGGGGAGCACACACACATGAGTAACGTTCAATTGGGGTCAACCCCATTCGTTGGCAAGATGAATCAGATCGGCATGATCCTGGCCGGTATCGGTGCGCTGGGACTGGCCGGCGTCTACGCTACACAGGGTCAGGAGCGATTCTTTGCTGACTATCTGCTGGGCTTCTGGTACTTCGGCGGCATCAGCGTCACAATGCTCTTCTTCTCTGCTTTGCAGTATCTGGCGCGTGCCGGATGGAGTGCATCGGTGCGCCGCATCGCTGAGAACTATACCGGGATGGTTCCATTTCTGATCGTGGCATTGATTCCGATCATCGCCAACGTGTATATGGGACATCACTCGATCTATGAGTGGACGCACGCTGACGAATCCGGCACCAGTCTGCTTACAGCTGATCCGATCCTGAAGAAGAAAGCCGCTTATTTCAACCAAGGCATGTTCACCTTTGACTTCTTCGTGATCCGTTTGGTGATGTATTGTGTGCTATGGTTTATCATGCACCGTTTCATCGTCGGTAACTCGCTCAAGCAGGATACGATGCCGGGAGATATCTCGCCGACTCGTGCTAACTGGAAACGATCAGCCCCCTTTGTGCTGATCTACGCCGTGACCATCACATTCGCAGCTTTCGACCTGCTGATGACGCTGGAGCCACACTGGTTCTCAACGATCTGGGGCGTGTATGCATTTGCCGGACACTTTGTTGCGTCATTGACCATCATTGCGATGACTCTGGTTGTCTTGCGCAACAACGGCTACCTTGCAGGCTACATCCGCGACGAACATTACCATGACATCGGCAAGCTCATGTTTGCCTTCTCCGTGTTCTGGACATACATCGCCTTCTCGCAGTACTTCATCATCTGGTATGCCAACCTTCCAGAAGAAACTGTGTACTTCTCGAACCGAATGACACATGGATGGGAATACATGGGCTACGCGCTTGTTCTCACGCACTTCGTGGTACCGTTTATGCTCCTGCTTCGTCAAAACGTAAAGCGTAATTCGAAAATGCTCGTCACGGCAGGGATCGTCATTCTGGTATCGCACTTCCTTGATCTTACGTGGATCATCATGCCAGCAGTCGGACATCACATCCTGAAGTTGGAAACGGTGATGTTTGGATGGCCGGAATTCACCGGCTGGTTCTTCTTTGCCGGTCTTTTCCTCATCATGGCAGCACGCCAGTTCAAGGCCAATAACAGCGTTGCGATTAATGATCCGCTGCTCAGTGAGTCGAAAGAATACCACAGCTGATCAGGCAATACGGTAACTACCACGGCCCTGTCATCGAACGATGGCGGGGCCGTTTTCGTTGTTGGGAATCTCCGTAACTTTGCCCCGCAATTGACATTGTTCATCCACTGAAAACACCCCCTATCACCATGAATACGCATACCTTCGATCTTGTCGTCATCGGTTCGGGTCCGGGAGGCTACGTGGCAGCAATCCGTGCCGCGCAGCTCGGCCTTACGGTTGCCTGCGTCGAGCGTGACCGCCTTGGCGGCGTCTGCCTGAACTGGGGCTGCATCCCTTCGAAGTCACTGCTGAAGAACGCCGAATACATGAACTTCCTCAAGCATGCCGACGACTATGGTTTCGGTGTGAAGAATCTCGAGGTCGATTTCACCAAGGTCATCTCGCGCTCGCGCGGCGTTGCAGACCGCATGAGCGGTGGCGTTGCATTTCTCTTCAAGAAGAACAAGATCGCTCAGATCAAAGGCTGGGGCTCGATCAAGAACCCCACCACTGTCGAAGTCAAGGATGAAAAGGGAGCTGTGACGGATCTTGTGACGGCCAAGACCATCATGATCGCCACGGGAGCGCGTCCGCGCACGATCCCAGGCATTGAGGTTGACCGAGAGTACGTGCTCACGTCCACGGAAGCCATGCTGCAACAAAAGACTCCTGCGTCGCTTATCGTCATGGGAGCCGGTGCCATTGGCATCGAGTTTGCGTATTTCTATCAGTCTTTCGGAGCGGCTGTGACCGTGATCGAAATGCAGGACCGTATCCTGCCGGTCGAAGACGATGATGTCTGCAAGGAGCTTCGCAAGACCTTCGAGCGTGACGGAATGAAGATCCTGACCGAGACCAAGGTGGTTTCAGCCAAGAAGAAAGGCAAGGGCGTCGAGGTCATCGTTGAGCGTAAGGACGGCACAAAAGAAACGTTGACGGCTGATCTTGCCCTAAACGCCATCGGCGTGCAAGGGAACATTGAGAACATTGGACTCGAGAACGTTGGTGTGAACGTAGAACGCGGCTGGATCAAGGTCGATAAGTACCTACGCACCAACGTACCTGGTGTTTATGCCATTGGCGACGTTGCAGGGGGCCCTTGGCTTGCGCACAAGGCCTCTGCCGAGGGCGTGGTTGCCGCAGAGCACATCGCAGGACATCATACCGACGGTGTGGACTACAACAACATCCCAGGCTGTACCTACTGCCAGCCGCAGGTCGCTAGCGTTGGCCTGACTGAGAAGAAGGCCAAGGAAGCTGGACACGAGGTCAAGGTTGGCAAGTTCCCATTTACGGCCAATGGAAAGGCCCATGGCATTGGCAAGGCACAGGGGTTTGTAAAGCTGGTCTTTGATGCCAAGTATGGTGAACTCCTCGGTGCCCACATGATCGGCCCGGATGTGACAGAGATGATCGGGGAGCTTGGTATTGCGCGTGCCCTCGGCGCTACAGGTCCGGCCATCTTCAAGACCGTTCATGCTCACCCCACACTTAGCGAGGCCATCATGGAATCGGCCGCGCTGGCTTACGACGAGTGCGTCAATCTGTAACGTATGATCGTCCAGAACTGGGGCACAATTGATTTTCACGATGCATGGCGTCGGCAACGAGAAGTTGTCGACGCCATTGTGCATCATGACCACCCTGATACACTCGTGTTCTGCGAGCATCCCAGTGTGATCACACTCGGGCGCACCACACAGCAGGGGAGTGTTGTAACGCAGCGAGAGCTTCTTGCGATGCGTGGCGTCGATGTCATCGAGATCAACCGAGGCGGTGAGGCTACCGTTCACAATCCAGGGCAAATCGTCGGGTATCCGATCTTCAACCTGCAGCGCACAAAACCGGACCTGCATTGGTTCCTGAGAACCGTTGAACAGTCCGTCATCGAAGCATTGGAAACCTTTGGCCTGGCCTCAGGCCGTGTTGAAGGTCTAACCGGTGTTTGGATCGAGCAGCAGAGGAAAGTCTGCGCCATTGGCATTCACTGTAGCCGATGGGTGACGTCCCACGGCTTTGCCCTCAACGTCTGTAATGACCTTGGACTGTTCGCTGACATTATACCATGCGGCATTACTGAGCGGGGAGTGACATCCATCGAGCGCGAACTGTCTGTCTGCCCCTCTCTGAACGATGTACGTGATGCACTCAAGCAGGCGTTTGCAAGAAACTTCGGATAAACGCAGTAACGAGTTGGAGTAAAGAGGTGTTGCGGCGTTGTCCACATGAACCCTGGTGTCCGCCAGTGTTTTGTTTCATGGATGAGGAGATGGTGCGTAATATTACTGCTATGTGCATAACCCGGTGGAAAACACTAAGTCATTTGCCAGAAAGGGGCTTGGCGAAACACTCAAAAAATCGGTTTGACAGATACCCTGACTGACGTGTATGTTTGCATCGTTGACAATCGGAATGCGGGAATAGCTCAGTTGGTAGAGCACAACCTTGCCAAGGTTGGGGTCGCGAGTTCGAGTCTCGTTTCCCGCTCGACGGCGCAAGTCGTCACTTCCTCTTTATGCTGCATGCCTTGCCATCTCATTCCCCCCTGATGGCGAGGCATTTTTTTTGTTACTCCACGATCGTGATTCTGAGTTTCTTTCTGACGTAGATTTCGCGTGACCACAACACTAGGCGATGCTCGCTTTGCGTCATTGTTGTCGCGAATACAATCACCATTGTAGTTCATCACCTTCGACAGTAATCAATGATCATCACTGATCGATCAAAGAACATTGAACGCGGCTTCCATGCCGGACGTCGTGCGACCAATCTGTTCATGCTCCTCGGTCTCTGGCTGTGTCTACAGCAGACAACATGGGCCGGAACGGATCCCTCTTTGCAGATCGTTCGTTCGACATCGTCCGAGTTGGTCATCAACGTTCGTACGACACCACGTCTTGATACGTTCGCAACTGCTGACGGACTTGTCCTGCGCCCTGCATCGCCCCTTTCCAGGATGATGACGGCTAATGGTAAGCTGCTGTATGTGCTGTCGTATGATGTCATCGTACCCGGGCCCGGTGATTTCGATCTTGAGCGAGCGGATTTCACGACGCGTGATATCACTGCTTCGCAGGCTCGAACTGAGAGGATCGGTGCGCAAACGCTGACGGCACCATGCGATAGGCGTATCTGTTTGCAGTACGATGGGATTGCCTCGGACAGGCATATAGCCAGACTGAGCATCGTGATTGCTGAGCAGAATGAAAATGGATTCTCGATCATGACTTCATCCACGATACGTGTGACGTTTCGTGGAGATGGTACCCAGCTTGGAACAGCAACATCGGCATCACCTACCGTAGGTCGGGTTTTGAACCCCGCAGCCCCCTGGTATGTGAAAGCCGGTAACACACTTGGTCGCTCAGCCAAACGCGCCGGCGAGGAGCTCCAAGCAGAGAATCGTGAACAGGTCTGCCATTTTTCGATCACACGCGAAGGCGTTTATCGTATCACGGCTGATCAACTTCGGTCTGCGGGTCTTGCAACTGATGCTGCAGCCGCTTCAACCATCAAGGTCTATGGTGGAGGTGGTCTTGAGCTGTCTGAAGTTGTCACTGCTGCACTTGACAACAAACCTCGCCAGCAGCCGCTGTTGGTGGAAACCAATCCTGATGGTTCACTGCGTGAGGTAATCTTTTATGCCAACGGTACAACCGGCTGGCGTAACACCGGCGATTCGGTGAGGCATTACATCAACCACTATGCTTCCGAGACCAGATACTATGTAGCTGTCGGCGGCGATCCGGGATTGCGCGCTCGGGTGCGTGAGGCGTCGAAGCAGGAGCCTTCGGTGCGCCCCAATCTTACCATTGGCCGTGTCTTTTCCGAAGAAGAGATCTTCAATCCGTTTGCCATGGGTTCAGGCCGTCGCTGGCTAGGCCGAACCATAGAAAATCGTTCGTCGGTTACAGTGACGATGCCTCTCCCCGGGCTCATTCCCAATGGAACGATCAGTTACCGGTATGTGGCTGGCCACCGTGGAAATCTTCCGGGGACGGTTAGCCTATATGAATCCGGCACCATCATCAGTCAGGTAAGCCTACCGCCGGTTCCTGATTATATGGATGTCTACACGTCGATCGGTTGGGGAAGTATCGCTGCCGCCCGCATCGCAAGCGACGGTAGAAGTGCTGTGCGCTTTGCCTATACGTGTAGTGATAATTCGTCGACGGGTGCGATCGACTGGCTAGAAGTACACTACCCTCAGAGTCTCGAAGCTCAATCCAATGCCTACACATTCTGGTCTCTGCCTGGAGACGGGGGAGTGCAGGAGTATTCCATCAATGGATTCAGTGGACAGGTCTATGCGTATGAGGTAACAGATCCATCACGTCCGGCGCTAGTTGAAAATGCCGCAAGCGTAGGAGGCATGTTTGCCATCCGGGAGCAGATTGGGAAGGGTTCACTGCGGCGTTACTACCTGAGCGGTTCTGTTCAGAATGTTGGCACTCTTTCGCGCGTCAGCATGCCGGAGCTTTTTACCCCGGAACGTCGTGCTGATGTGATCGTCATCACCCACCCGGATCTGCTTGCCTCGGCGCGCGAGTTCGCCCAGTATCGTCAGAGTCGTGGACGCTTCACAGTTAGCGTGACAACGACCGATGAAATCTATGCACAGTATTCCTACGGAATGGCCGATCCAACAGCCGTGCGAGATTACGTCGCGCAGGCATATCAGACCTGGTCGGATCGGCTCTCGCATGTCGTTCTATGGGGTGACGGCCACTACGACTACAAGAACATCTCAACATCCCAGAAGAACTTTGTACTGCCGTATGAAAGTCTTGATCTGGACAATTCGTCCATAGGACTCTCAACCTTTACCACGGACGACTATTACGCTCGCGTTCGTGGTGATGATCGGCGCCCGGATGTTGCCATTGGCCGTGTGCCAGTGCGTACGGATGCCGAAGGTCGGATCTATCTGGCAAAGCTGCGTAGCTATGAAAACGACGCTTCACGCGACGACTGGCGGACGCGGATCACGCTGGTGGCTGATGATGGAACGAAAGAGAACAACCTTACCGATGGTTCGACGCACCTCGACCAAAATGAGGCACTGGCGAACTTTGTCGTGCCCAAGGAGTTCCAGCAAAAGAAGATCTACATGGTCGAATACCCGACTGAAAACGTCGCTCGCGGGCGTCGCAAGCCAGCCGTGACGCAGGAGCTTCTATCGACGATCAATACCAGCGGCTCAGTGCTACTCAACTACATTGGCCATGGCAATCCGCGTGTCTGGGCCCATGAACAGATCTTCGTTCGAGAGACCACACCTCGGGACATGCTCAACGTGAGCAAACCGTTTTTCTTGACAGCGGCAACGTGTGACTTTGCCCGCTATGATATGACCGAACTGCAGTCCGGCGCCGAAGAACTTCTGCTCAAAGCCGATGGCGGAGCAATCGGGGTGTTCTCGGCTGCTCGTGTCGTATTCTCCACCGATAATGCTCGTCTCAATAACGAGTTCTATGAGGATCTCTTTACACGGCTTCCCGATGGCACGTACCCCACGGTAGGCCAGACGATGTATCGCGTCAAACAGAAGTACAGCGGTGCTAACGATGAGAAGTTCATGATCTTCGGAGACCCCACCATGCGGTTGCTGGTTCCCGATCATCACGTTCGATTCTCTACCATTAATGGTGTACGTGTCGATGCCGACACACTACCGATCGCCGTTCCGGCTTTGAGCACCGTCAATCTGACCGGGTATATTTCCCTTCCGAATGATTCTGTGGCCGACGCGACATTTGAGGGGTATCTGACTCTTTCACTCACGGATGCCTCCCGAACCGTTACTGTGTACGATACGGACGACAAAGCCTCCAAGAATGTGTTCCAGCGTCCCGGAGCGGCCCTCTACAAAGGATCGTTCCGCGTCGAAAATGGGCAATTCACAGCCAGCTTCGTGGTTCCGAAGGATATCTCCTTCTCGCGTGATCTGGCTGCGCTGTATGGCTATGCGGCATCGAATGACAATCGCTATGCCATGGGTGTTACTCGTCGGGTGGTTGTTGATGGTGTTACTGATGTCAATGATCCTGAGACAGACGGACCCGAGATCAATGTCTTCCTTGACTCACGCAAGTTCCTGCCCGGTGGAATCGTGCGTGCGAATCCGGTCTTGATTGTCGACCTGTCCGATGCAACCGGGATTAATACCACCGGTGTCGGGATTGGTCACGACATCACGGCGCAGTTTAACGATGCCAATGACGTGGTGATCCTGACACCATCGTTCACAACGTCCCTTGAGAACTCCAGAGCCGGAACGGCACAGAAACAGATCTTCGGGCTAGGCCCCGGCCTTCATACGGTAACTGTTCAAGGCTGGGATGTGTACAACAACGTCTCGCGCAAGAGTACCATGTTCCGAATCCCGGAAGATCAGGGCTCGATCGTTGGTCAGGGGCTGTTCAACTTCCCGAATCCCTTTTCTGCATCAACCACGATTCGCTTCACTCACGCAAGTCAGCGTCCATTCACAGCGACGGTGTCGATCTATGATCTTCATGGAGCTCGTGTGATTGAGCGTCCCATGCAGATCCAGGATATGCAGACGGCCGACATCATCTGGGACGGGCTTGATGAAGCCGGCGTGATGGTCCAGTCAGGCGTGTATCAGGTCGTCGTGCAGCTCAGGGATGCCTACGGCTCAACTTCTCACGTTAGTGGGAAAGTAACCCTCATTCGCTAACTTTGCCCCCTGACAAAAGTGGGTACCATGGAGTGTTTCATGACGGTAGTCCGGCGGTTTGTTTTCGGTCTGACAGTCTTTTTTGCAACGTCGTCTCTGGCCTTCTCTCAGGCAGGGGGCGCGGCAGTTCCGTTTCTGTTGATCACGCCCGACTCGCGTGCCAGCGGTATGGGCGATGTCGGCACGGCTATGACCGAAGACATCAATGCGGTGTTCTGGAATACGGGTGCACTTGCCTTTAACGATGCTTCAAATCAGGTCGCTCTGAGCTTTGCAAAGTGGCTCCCGCAGTTCAATGCAGATCTGTACTACTCGTACGGCACCTACGGCCAATACATGGAAGAGCTTGGTGGCACGATTGCCGGGTCGTTCATTTTCATGAATCTCGGTGAGTTCACCAAGACCAACGAGAATGGGCAGGCACTAGGCAAGTTCCGCTCAAATGAGTTCTGTCTCGGGATCTCCTACGGCACACAAGTTGGCAAAGATGTCGGCCTCGGTGTGCAGGTCAAGTACATTCAGTCGAACCTGGCTCCGGCCAGCGCCGGCACCCCGGGGGCCGGTGTGGGTATCTCCAGTGCCTTCGATATCGGCGTTTTGTGGCGTCCATCGGACTTGAGCATCTTCGGAGAAGACTTCAGCAACCGCCTGCGCGTGGGGGCGAACCTTCAGAACTTCGGTCCTAAGATGACCTACGACCGTGAATCCGATCCTCTGCCGACGAACCTTCGCGTTGGTGTTGCCGTAACAGTCCTTGAAGATGAGTTTAACAAGCTTACCTTCACCTCCGACATCATGAAGCTCCTGGTGCGCCGTGATGGAAGCAACTCTGACCCACTCCCAATCTCACTCGTTACCTCATGGGAGCGTGGCGGACTCGAGACCGGCTTCGGCATGGAGTATCTCTACGATAAGTCAGTGGCGCTTCGTGGCGGTTACTTTACAGAACCAGCAGCTGCCGGCGCGCGCGAGTATTTCACTCTTGGTGCCGGTGTCAACTACGACATATTCCGAGCGGACTTCAGTTACTACATCACGGTGGAACAAAACCACCCGCTCGGCAACACGCTGCGATTCTCTCTCATCGTTGACTGGGGCAGGGAAGGCGTCCAGTAACGAGGTGTGAGCCACAGAGCTATGCGTTCGTGGCCTTCTTTCTACGCCAGATAACAAAGCCCACCGCCCCGATAATAAGGGCCGTGATGATCCAACCATAGGCGGAGATATACCCTTCGACGTCGCGCCATCGCTGGCCGACGTTCATTCCGATCCACAGTAACAGACCGTTCCACGCCAAGGCGCTTATCCCGCTGTAGATGACGGTGCGGGTAAGGGGCAGGCGCACCACGCCGGCGGCAAAGGCAACGACGGCCCGGGTGCCTGCCAGGAACCTATTGGCAACGATGATCAGTCCGTGATACCGGTCGAAGAGACCTTCGACGCGCGCAAGAAGGTCTCGATTGATGAACGGAATCCATGGAGTATCGGCGATGGCTTCACCGTAGCGGCGGCCCAAAAGGTAGGCTGTCAGGAAACCTGACGTCGAACCAGCAGTAGCAGCGGTGAGCATCATCGGCAAGTCCACAAGCCCCATACCGATGAGTGAGCCGATAAACACCAGCAGCACATCACTCGGCGACGGTGGGAAGAGGTTCTCCACGTAGGCGATGAAAAAGGCGGCCGTTGCAATGGCCCACGGTGGAAGACCCTGCAGAAGGGCAATGAACGATTCGATCATGAGCTGGGTGTGATAGTGAGCGAACCTACGACAATGACGATGTAAATTTGCGATTCATTACATCCGAGGAGTTCATGAAGCCCTTCGTCAACGAGGCCTACCACGATTTTACCAAGCCTGCAATCGCCCGAAAGCAGCGTGCCGCAATCGATGCCGTGCGCTCCAAGTTTGGTAAGGAGTATCCGAACATCATCAACGGTCGGCGTGTCAAGACCGACAAGAAGACAATCAGCTCGAACCCTGCCGCACCAAAGGAAACCATTGGCGTCTTCCAGAAGTCTGGCATCGACCATGCTGAACAGGCCATGAAGTCAGCACTGAAGGCCTTTGAGACATGGAAGAACGTCGATCCTAAGAAGCGAGCTGGCGTGCTTTTCAAGGCTGCCAACATCATGCGACGTCGTCGGCTTGAAATCAATGCATGGATGATCTGTGAGGTCGGGAAGAATTATCTCGAGGCCGATGCCGACACGTGTGAAGCGATCGACTTTCTCGAGTTCTACGGACGCGAAATGCTTCGCCTGAGTGGTCCGCAGCCGATCGTGCCGCAGCCGGGTGAGAAAAACGAACTTCTCTACATTCCAATGGGCGTTGGTGTGGTGATCCCACCATGGAATTTCCCATTCGCCATCCTTGCTGGCATGTCCACGGCCGCCATCGTTGCCGGGAATACCGTTGTCCTCAAACCATCAAGTGACTCACCGATGATGGGCTGGCTGTTTCAGGAGATCATGACCGAGGCAGGATTGCCCCCTGGCGTTCTCAACTACGTCGTGGCATCGGGCGCCGAAGCCGGCGATTATCTCGTGTCGCATCCTAAGACGCGTTTCATCTCCTTTACAGGCTCAATGCAAGTTGGTCTGCACGTCAACGAGATGGCCGCCAAGACCGTGCCGGGACAGATCTGGATCAAGCGAGTCGTGGCCGAAATGGGCGGTAAGGATGCCATCATTGTTGATGCTGACACGGACGTCGATACAGCTGTACAGGGTGTTGTGGCTGCAGCCTTTGGCTTCCAGGGACAGAAGTGCTCGGCCTGCTCCCGTGCCATCATCGATGCTAAAATCTATGATGAATTTGTCGCAAAGCTCAAGATCGCCGTCGATGCTATTCAGGTCGGCGACCCGAAGGATGATGTTCGGATGGGACCAGTGGTTTCTCCGCGTGCCGAGAAGACGATCCTTGAGTACATCGAGATCGGCAAGAAGGAAGGCAAGTTGATCTCCGGGGGGGCGAAAGTTGCCGGACGAGACGGCTACTTCATCCAGCCTACGGTGTTCGTTAATGTCAAACCAACGGCGCGTTTGATGCAGGAAGAGATCTTCGGTCCGGTCCTGGCCGTCTGCAAGGCAAAAGACTTTGATCATGCGCTCGAGATCGCGAATAACACGATCTATGGCCTCACTGGTGCCGTCTATACACGCAGCGCCAAGAAGCTTGCCCGGGCCCGGCAGGAATTCCACTGCGGCAACCTGTATCTGAATCGCAAGTGCACGGGTGCCATGGTCGGCGGCCATCCGTTCGGGGGCTTCAACATGAGCGGTACTGACTCCAAGGCTGGTGGACACGACTATCTCCTGCTGTTTCTCCAGGCTAAATCCGTTGCTACCAAGGTGTCGTGATGACTGTCCGGTCACATATCGCACGTCAAGGTTTGTTGATCATCGCCTTCATTGTCACGGGCATTGTGATCACGGCATCTGTTGCTGTGGGGCAGATCCGCGCCGGGGCAGATCCGTTGCCGACGCTTGCCGAGCTGCATGGAACCTGGTTCAATGGTCAATTCATCGAAGAGCTCAGTGCGTCTCGGTCGCTCAGCAGAGCATTTGCTGGACTCGGCACGAGGGAGCCCCTTTGGCTGCGCATTGACTCATCAAAGGGAAGTGATCGGATTCTTGTTGGCAGGGGGCTCACTTCCACTGACACAATGGTGCTTGCACAAATGGACGTGCGCGGGGTTGGTCGTAAATGGGTCCTTGGTCTGGTAGAGCAACCCACCTGGGTACTTACACACGACGCTCTGAAGCGCTCGTATGTAGCGCTGACTCCCCTTGACAGCTTGGCCCGTGCACCGATCGTTCTCGGGGCGC
>JBILLF010000027.1:0-22766 GCA_044376225.1 Patescibacteria group bacterium
CTGACCCAATGTTCATCCTACGCCGCATGGTCAATGCCTCGCTGCTTTCGGGGTCATGGAAGACCCCGAAAGGGCAGAAGTATGTCTTTTCCAATGATCTAACGGCTAGTATCGATGGACAGCGAGTGACCTACCAGCTGTCCTTTGAAGGTAACGGTACGCTGGTACGCCTGTCCACCACGCAGGGGCAGCCACGCACGTGGACCGTCGAGCGCAATGGGACAACTCTGACCCTGATGCCAAAGAGCGGTTCTGCCGTGGTGCTGTCACCAGAAAAGTGAACGAGTGTATTTGGACAGGCGCTAAGTTCCATCTAGACAAGGGGCTTGCATAGCGTCTAAGAAATTGTGTAAGTTTGCAGCCCTTGTCATCGACTAATCACTCTCGTAACGGAGCTCTGGGTATGCACCCGAAAGTCAAAGCAATTGAAACAATGGCCGCCACGGAGGCCTTTGAGCAACGCTCGGCCAAGGCCGGCGAAGCGTCTCCCGTGATCCCTGACTTCCGTCCGGGCGACACTGTCAAGATCGCCGTCCGTGTGGTTGAAGGTGAAAAGGAACGTATCCAGAACTTCCAAGGCGTGATCATCGCTCGTCGCGGAAGCGGCATGAACGAGACGTTCCGCGTGCGGAAGATCTCCAACGGCGTTGGTGTTGAGCGGATTTTCCCGATCCACTCGCCCATCATTCAGTCGATGCAGGTCGTCAAGAGCGGCACCGTGCGCCGCGCCAAGTTGTACTACCTGCGCGGTATGAGCGACAAGAAGATCCGCCAAAAGCTGTCGTAATTGCACCGAACAATCGGTGCACCGGAAAATGTCCATTTTTGAGGCCCTGCAACTGCGGGGCCTTCCTGTTTTGAGCAACTCTCATCATGCGCGTTTCCATCATCTCCATCGGTGACGAAGTCCTGATCGGTCAAGTCATCAATCGCAACGCGGCCTGGCTGGCCGAAGAGCTTACGGTCATCGGGTGCACAGTGGTCGAGCACGTTACGATCGGAGACGTCAGCGAGCACCTGACGGCAACACTGGACCGACTTCGTCCGGTCAGTGATATGATCGTGATGACGGGGGGCCTGGGGCCGACGCATGATGACATCACCAAGGACGTGCTCACGGCCTATACCGGTGATCAGCTGGTTGTCTCCGAGGTATGGCTCTCACACCTACACTCATGGATGCGCGAGCGTGGCCGAGAGGTCACCGAACGTAATGCCGGTCAGGCCCTTGTGCCGTCTCGTGCGCGCGTCCTGCCGAATGCTATCGGTACCGCCCCCGGACTTCTGATTGATCACCAGGGGTGCTCGTTCGTGATGCTTCCGGGCGTTCCCAAAGAGATGCAGGAGATCACGACGCAGCATGTGCTCCCAATCCTGCACGACCGCATCGCCGTGGCTTCCGAACCGTACACGCAGTACGTGACACTTCTGACCACCGGAGTTGCTGAAAGCACTCTGGCGGATATGATCGGCAACCCGGCGGAGTTCCTTGGCGCAAGCACCCTTGCGTTTCTTCCGAGCTACCACGGCGTGCGCCTGCGCATCGGTGCACGATCGGCAAACCCACGAGAGAGAGAGCAGGAGTTGTGGCGTCTTCGAGACGTGCTGATGCAGCGCATCGGTGAGCACGTCTTCGGAGAGGGTAAGCAAACGCTGGCCGAAGTCATTGGTCAGAAGCTGCGCCAGCAAGGGCAGACCTTGGCCATTGCCGAATCCTGCACAAGTGGCATGCTGGGCGCACGTCTGACCGATGTTAGTGGGTCGAGCGTGTGGTTCCTTGGTGGTGTGATGTGCTACGGCAATGAATCCAAGGTGCGTGATCTGAAGGTTGATGAACCAACGCTGACGAGCCATGGCGCCGTTAGTAAGGAAGTGGCCGCTCAGCTTGCTAGCGGCGTTCGAGAGCGATTTGGTAGTACCTACGGTATCGGCATCACGGGCGTTGCTGGACCAGGCGGAGGTAGCCCAGAGAAGCCGGTAGGTACGGTCTACATCGCTGTAGCCTCGCCCGCGCGGTGCGTGCCTCTTCGTTTCCAGTTTGGCAATGACCGTCATGTGAATCGTGAGCGCAGTGTCGGTGCCGCTCTTGCCATGCTCTGGAAGGAGCTGGTGTGACGATCCTGGCTATCGAGTCATCGTGTGACGATACTGCTGCTGCTGTCCTTGTCGATGGGCACGTTCGGAGCAATATCATTTCATCGCAGACCATCCACGATCTCTACGGGGGCATCGTCCCGGAGCTCGCCTCACGCGAACACGTCCAGCTGATCGCCCCGATCGTAGCCTCGGCTCTCCACACTGCCGGCGTTTCCTATTCCGACATTACGGCCGTTGCCGTGACCAATGGTCCGGGACTTGCTGGTTCACTGCTCGTCGGGTGCCACTATGCCAAGGGGCTATCCCTGGCTCTTGGCGTACCTGTGTATCCGATCCATCACATTGAGGCGCACCTCTACTCGGGGTACCTTGAAGACCCAACGCTTGCCTATCCGAGCCTAACGTTGGTCGTCAGCGGGGGACACACCAGCATCTTTCTCGTTGAGGGTCCAGACACATACCGAGTGCTCGGGTCCACCACTGACGATGCCGCTGGCGAGGCGTTTGATAAGATCGCCAAGATGATGGGGCTCGGTTATCCGGGCGGACCTGCCATTGATCGCCATGCAGCACAAGGCAATGCTCACGCCTATGATTTCCCGCGCGGACGTATGAGCGAGGCCTCGTATGACTTCTCATTTAGCGGTCTGAAGACCGCCGTGCGCCGCTGCATTGACAAGTTGACCGAAACTGGAAGCCCCCTTCCGGTCGATGATCTGTGTGCATCGGCTCAGCGCGCCATCGTCGACGTATTGGTGGACAAGACCATGCGTGCCGCGCAAGAACATGGCGCTACTGCCGTCACCATCGCCGGAGGCGTGAGCGCCAATTCTGAACTGCGCCGATGCATGCACGAGAAGTGCCTAGATGCCGGAATCAGCTTTGTTGCTCCTCGCATGCAGTACTGCGTCGATAACGCAGCGATGATCGCGCACGTTGCCCGCATGAAAATCGAGCAGGGCACAGCCCACCCGTCCCAAGACTTCACAATCGAGCCAAAGGCCATCCGCAGCCGATAAGGGCAGGGGATTAGAGTGTCGGGTAGAGGGCGAAGGCGTTGCAGAACGTCTTGACGTCGGCCTTGACCGAAGCGTAGACGTCTTCATTGCCATGGTTGCTGATCACGCGGTCGATGAACCGCGCGATCTGACGCATGTCGTCCTCAACCATGCCGCGACTGGTCATGGCAGCGGCACCAAGGCGGATTCCGCTCGTTACCAACGGTGGCTGCGTGTCGTACGGTACAGCATTCTTGTTGCACGTGATGCCCGAGGCGTCGAGGGCGTTTTCCGCCTGCTTACCGGTGACGTTCTTGTTACGCAGATCGATGAGCATTAGGTGGTTATCCGTGCCGCCGGAGACGATGTTATAGTCGAGCTTGATCAGCTCATCGGCCATGGCCGCAGCATTGCGGACAACCTGCTTGGTGTACTCATCGAAACTATCCGTAAGGCACTCTCCAAAGGCCACGGCCTTCGCGGCGATGACGTGCATCAGCGGTCCGCCCTGTATTCCGGGCATGACCATGGAATCGATCAGCTCGCCCATCAGCTTCTTGCGTCCGCTCTTCGGTGCCACCTTGCCGAATGGATTCTCGTAGTTCTTGCCCATCACGATCAGTCCGCCGCGCGGTCCACGCAGAGTCTTGTGCGTGGTGGACGTGACGATGTCGCAGTAGGGAACGGGGCTCTGAAGACGCCCCTTAGCGATCAAGCCTGCCGGGTGTGCGATGTCTGCGAGGAGGAAAGCTCCCACCTTGTCGGCGATCTGCCGGAACGCTGAGAAGTCGATCTCACGCGAATAGGCACTTGCCCCAACGGTGATCATCTTTGGCTGGTGCTGCTTGGCCAGATCCTCAACGACGTTATAATCCAGACGCTCGGTCTCCTTGTCAAGCCCATATCCGACGAAGTTGTAGAACATGCCGGAGAAATTCACCGGTGAGCCGTGTGTGAGGTGTCCGCCATGGGCAAGGTCCATTCCCAGAACCGTATCACCCGGCTTGAGATAGGTGAAGTACACGGCCATGTTGGCACCCGAGCCCGAGTGTGGTTGCACGTTGGCGTATTCGGCGCCGAAGAGCGTCTTGAGGCGCTCAATGGCGATGTTCTCGGCCACATCGACCCATTCGCAGCCGCCGTAGTAGCGCTTTCCTGGATAGCCTTCGGCATACTTGTTCGTCAGGATGCTGCCCTGCGCTTCCATCACGCTGAGGGAAGTGAAGTTCTCGCTGGCGATGAGTTCGATCTTGTCGCACTGGCGTGTGTATTCGCCACGTACGGCATCAAAGACCTCTGGGTCTGTTGCGTTAAGGTTGGAGTACATTGTCGTGAAGGTGGTGATGATCGGTGAAGTTACTGGGCGTGCTCTGCTTAGTCCTTAGCGGCTAACAGCGAGCGGCACAACGTAGTTCTGCGAGGCGGATCGGATCACGAGCGTGTACACGCCCGAAGAAAGATTGCTGACATCAACCACCATGGCACTTGACTCAACGTAGCGACGTCGTGCAACAGGCAGCGCTGCACCAGTAGTGGAAACGATTTCCATATCGACGACACTACCGACCATGCTCGGCGGAAGAGTGAGAACGGCAGTTTCCATGGCTGGATTCGGTGCGATCGCAAAGCGCTCGTCGCGGGAATACTCCGCAACGGAGGTAAAGTCCGCCGAATCGAGACAGACTGTCTCCCCAGTGGCAATGTTGTTCACGCAGAGTAGGCCGCTGAAGGCTCCGTTACCGCCTGGATCAGGCTGACCCTGAGTGGACCAGTTGAGGATCCAGTAGAACTTGCCAGCTTCGAACAGGCCCGGTACAGTTTCGATGGCAGATGTCAGCACGGCAAGACTTGCTGAACTGTCTGGATAGGCTGTAGAGAACGCCGTGAATTTCGGGCTCTTTTTCAGTGCCGTGATCAGGGCAGCCCCTTGCGTGAACTTGTCAGGCAGTGGCACAGTACCCAGTCCGTCAGTCAGACCATCGGCGGGCAGTTCAGTACCGGCCGGCAGTGGCGGCGGTGAACAGGAGAAAAGAATGCGGACGAGCGGTACGATGGCTGTCGTGTCCTTGCTTGGACTGCGGACGATATAGATCCACGCAGCGGACTTCCCGTCCTTGCTGCTCATGGCAAGGCTGAGGGACGTTGCTCCGATGGGGATATCAATGCCAACCGCAACAACGCCGATAATGACGCCGTCGGTTGCTCCCGCGATGGCATTTTTGGCGGTGCTGAAGCACTGTCCGGGCTCGTAGGTGGGCAGGGTCAGCTGCGCCGAAGCGGTGCCAGCGATCAGCAATACCGCGCTGAGAGAGATGATAAGGTTCTTCATGACCGGCATCAGTGATAGTGGGAAACGTATCGGCCTGCAAATCTACCACGGTCCGTAGTTTTGCCCGTATGACGGTACCAAAAATAGAGGCAGCATGACCAAGAACGAATGGATGGAAGTGGCGCGCACGGTTGTGGCATCGCGCATCATCGATACGATCGAAGAGACCGAACTGGCACCGACTGGAAAGGTGACCTATCAGTTCTCAGCGAGGGGCCACGAGCTGGCGCAAGCTATCCTTGGTCATGCCATGCGGCAGGGCAACGATGCGGCAACGGTCTACTACCGGTCGCGTCCGTTTGTCCTTGCGGCTGGAATGTCCTACGAGGAGGCTTTTGCCGGACCGCTTGCCCTTTCAGGAAGCCGAAACGGCGGACGCGACATCGGAGTGGTGCACTCGCTGTCGAATCGACTGGGCGTAACGGTGCTTCCTGCCTCCGGCGATGTTGGTGCGCAGTACACGCCGTGCGTGGGCTGGGCTCAAGCCATCACCTATCACTCAACGGTCCTTGCAAGCGAAGACTGGAAGGGGGCTATTGCCGTGGCCCTCGGCGGAGACGGCTCGACAGCTACCAATGGTTTCTGGGCAGCCCTGAACATTGCAACAACGCTGAAGCTGCCGATGATCTTCTTTATCGAAGACAATCAGCTCGGTATCAGTGTACCGGGCACGATGCAGACTCCCGGAGGTAACATTGCTGAGAATCTCGCCTCGTTTGGCGGACTGCGCATCGTTGAAGTTGACGGCACCAATCCGGAAGAATCTGATCGTCTGATCAACAAGACCATCGACCATGTGCGTGAGTCCCAGCGCCCGGCCCTTCTGCGCGTGCGTGTGCCCCGCATATGTGGTCACAGCGGAGCTGATAATCAGTCGTACAAGACGACGGAACAGAAAGAGGACGACATTGCACGCGATCCCGTGGACAAGATCCGGGCGATGTTCATTCGGAAGAAGTACATGACTGAAGACGATTGGGACAGGTTCATCGCGGAGATCAGCGAAGAGGTCCGCCAGGCTTGCGATGCCGCTCTAGCGCAGGCGCAGCCCGAGCCGAACGATGCATTGACGAAGGTATTCTATGACGGAACCGCACCAAAGCATGGCGGTCTGATGGGCGACGGAATCGAGCCCCCTGCTGCTTCGGGACAAAAGGTCGAGGACGGACCGCGGGTAAATCTTATCGAGGCCGTCAAGCGTACGCTCGATTATGAACTCTCTGTCAATCCCCGCTGTGTTGTCTTTGGCGAGGATGTTGGCGTGAAAGGGGGCGTCCACGGCGCCACGGTCGATCTGCAGGTGCGCCACGGTTCCGGTCGTGTATTCGACACATCACTCAACGAAGACGGTATCATCGGACGCGCCGTCGGCATGGCGGCCGCCGGACTTGTGCCGGTGCCCGAGATCCAGTTCCGAAAGTACCTTGATCCGGCAACCGAACAGGTTAACGACTGCGGCACACTGCGCTGGCGCACCAACGGTGACTTTGCGGCGCCGATGGTGGTGCGCATCCCGGTGGGATTCTCCAAGCGCACGGGCGACCCGTGGCACAGTGTGAGCGGCGAGGCGATCTTCGCCCACACCATCGGCTGGCGCGTAGCCATGCCTTCCAACGCTCAGGATGCTGTAGGACTTCTTCGCACGGCACTACGCGGTAACGACCCGACATTCTTTCTCGAGCATCGTGCGATACAGGACACAGCTCCTGGGCGTGGTATCTATCCGGGTGACGACTACCTCGTGCCCTTCGGTGTTGCCAGCGTGGTGCGTCCGGGAACGCGTGCAACCATCGTCACCTGGGGCGAGATGGTGCACCGCGCAAAGTCGGCCGTGGAGTCGATCGGCGAGGATATTGAGATCATCGACCTGCGGACCATCGTTCCGTGGGATCGTCAGGCCGTGATGGATTCGGTGCGCCGCACAAACCGCTGCATGGTGCTTCACGAGGATACACTCACTGCCGGCTTCGGTGGTGAGATTGCCTCGACGATCACCTCCGACTGTTTCTCCTGGCTCGACGCACCGGTGGTGCGTTTGGCCTCAGCCGATGTGCCAATCCCTTACAACAAGGGCATGATGGATGCGGTGATCCCCACGGTGGAGAGAGTGGCATCGGAGCTTCAGGCACTGCTGGCCTACTAATGCTGAATTCATGAAGAAGCTCGTCCTCAGGCCGGCGGCGCTGGCCCCCTCCGGGAAAGCATACCGCATTCCCTATGAGCAGGTTCTGAACGAGCAACAGCTGCGAGCCGTCATGCATACGGAGGGTCCGGCACTGGTCCTTGCCGGTGCCGGCACAGGAAAGACTCGCACTCTAACCTACCGTGTGGCAAGATTGGTCGAGGACGGCATTGATCCGGCCTCGATCTTGCTTCTGACATTCACTCGTAAAGCGGCGGGGGAGATGCTGCATCGGGCATCGGCACTTCTCGATGGGCGGTGCGAGCGTGTGTCAGGGGGCACGTTTCACGCATTTGCTTGGACCACGCTCCGGCGCTTTGGTGTGCCAGGCCGCGACAGTGCAGCGTGATGAGTCTAGTCCGCTCCCGATCGGAGATCACCCGCAAACGCAAGAGGTTCCCGAACAAGTCCACCCTGCATGACATGTACTCCAAGGCGGTAAACATGTCTAAGCCCCTTGCCGATATCGTAGCTGAACAGTATCCTCAGTTTATTGACGATCTCGAACAGATCGGCGAGATCATTCGTCGCTATAGCTCTTACAAGCATGACAATGGATTGTTCGACTACGACGACCTGCTGCTGTATCTCCTTGCTGCCACACGCGACGAGAAGATCGCACCGCATTTGCGCGGGCAGTTCCGTCACGTGATGGTGGATGAGTATCAAGACACGAACAACCTGCAGCATCTCATAATCACCGGCCTTGTGGGCACATCGGGCAACGTGATGGTGGTCGGCGATGATGCCCAGAGCATTTACTCGTTCCGCGGCTCGAATGTCCGCAACATTCACACGGTGCCGGAGTCGTTTCAGCCATGTACGATCATCCGTCTGGAGCAGAACTATCGCAGTACGCAGCAGATCCTCGACGTCTGTAACTCCGTGATCGCCTCCGCTCCCGGAATGTTCGACAAGCAGCTGCAGAGCACCTCTCCGCCCGGTGAACTGCCGATGTTGGTCTCGGCCGTGAATGAACGTCAACAGTCTCAGTTTGTCGCCCAGCAAATCCTTGATCTTCGAGAGTCGGGACTGCCCCTTTCGGAGATCGCCGTACTGGTTCGGAGTGGGTTTCTGTCGTTCGATCTCGAGATCGAGCTGCAGAAGGCCAACATTCCGTTCCGCAAGTTCGGGGGACTGCGCTTTGCCGAGGCGGCGCATGTGAAGGATGTGATCGCGCGGCTACGCCTGACGGAGAACCCACGCGACGTGATCAGTTGGCACCGCGTGCTCATCCAGCTCGAAGGCGTCGGCCAGAAGACGGCCGAGCAGGTGATAGAAGCCCTTTTGGCCGAGGCAGATCCGCTGTCCAATCCAGAACGCTCGTATGGCGTGGGTCCCAAGGCCGCTTCGGCTGTGGCAGGCCTAGTTCATCAGCTTGCACAGGCACGAGCTCTTGTCCGCACCGAGGAACGGTGTTCTGCAATCGCGGAGGGGTATAAGGGTATTCTGCAGGCCGCCTACGACGATGCACCCAAGCGCTGGAAGGACATCGAAACGATTGTGGCCATTGCTTCGCGCTATGGTAGCGTAACGGAGTTCCTGGCTGACATTGCCCTTGAGCCCCCTTCGGATGCTCTTGATGAAATCGATCCGGATGATGCCGAACGTGAGTTTGTGACGATCTCGACCATCCATTCGGCCAAGGGGCTGGAGTGGAATTCGGTCTTTATTCTCTGGGTAAACGAAGGACGCATCCCGTCGGCCCGCAGCGCGGAAAATGAAGATTCCATCGAAGAAGAACGACGGCTGCTGTATGTAGCAGCCACACGGGCCAAGCGAAATCTGTTTATGATCTACCCCTGCGTTATGCTCGAGTGGCAACACACGGACGTGCTGGGAAAGCCGAGCCGCTTTCTCGACGGTCTTGGAGTGGAGCTCCTACCGCAATTCTACTTGCAGGAGGATCCCGCGCAGGCAAACGATCAGCACCAACTGGAGTGACGTATGAACCGTGCCCTCTTTCTCGATCGCGACGGGATCATCAACGAACGTCTGGTGGGAGCCTATGTGCGTTCACCACTGGAGTTCCGGTTACTCGATGATGTGCTGCCAATTCTCAAGAATGCACATCGGCTGGGCTATAGGCTGATCTTGATCACCAACCAACAGGGAGTGGGCAAGGGGCTAATGACCGTAGCCGATCTTGACGCCGTGCACGAGGTCATGCAGTCGCAGCTCGATGAACACGGCGTGCGCCTCGACGCTATCTACTTCTGCACCGATCTCGCCTCATCGAACAGTCCGCGTCGCAAGCCTGCTCCCGGTATGCTTCTCGAAGCCATCGCCGACTTCGGACTCGACCCTGCACACTGCTGGTTTCTTGGCGACTCCATCAGTGATGCTCAGGCGGGTAAGGCCGCCGGCGTCCGCACGGCGCTGGTGGGGGAGTTTGATGCTCATGAAGCCGACATCGTTGCGCCAACGCTTGAGCAAATGCAGGGGGCGCTTGGCCTGAGTTTCCACGACTGAAGCCGTATACCGATTGATTTATCAATTTGTGTCTATTCCCGATTGTAATTCAGTAATTCAGTAATTCAGTAATTCAGTAATTCAGTAATTCAGTGATTCAGTAATTCAGTAATTCAGTAATCCAGTAATTCAGTAACTCAGTAACTCTCACAAATACGCTTCCAACTCGCTCTCGCTCTGCAACAGCACTGGGCGACCGCGAGATCCGTCGGGTGGGCCCACGATGCCGGCCATTTCGAGTTCATCCACAATTCGGGCTGCGCGGGCATAGCCGATCTTGAGTCGACGCTGCAGTGTTGAGGTGCTGGCTTGTTGGAGTTGGATGAAGATGCGGGCCGCATCCTCAAACAATGCATCACGGTCGCCGCCGGAAGAGCCCCCTGACCCGGAGCGTTTGTTGACCGAAGGGAGCATGTAGGGGGTGGAGTATCCGCGTTGTTTGCCGATCCATTCGCAAATGGCCTCGACCTCTTCGGTGGAGATGAATGCGTTCTGCATACGGATAGGCATCGGGGTGTTACCGGGAGCAAAGAGCATGTCGCCGTTGCCGATGAGGTGTTCGGCACCGGTACCATCGAGAATCGTGCGAGAGTCAATACGCGAGCTCACCTGGTAGGCTATGCGGGCAGGGAAGTTGGCTTTGATGAGTCCCGTGACGACGTCCACGCTCGGACGTTGTGTTGCGACCACGCAATGGATGCCCACGGCGCGGGCAAGCTGAGCGAGTCGACAGATGGGTTCTTCGACTTCCTTCGAGGCAGTCATCATCAGGTCGGCCAGCTCGTCGATGATCACCACGATGTACGGCATGGGGCGATGGTTGATGCCGCCCTTGTCCTTGATCTTCCCTTCACGCACGCGCTGGTTGTAGTCGAGCACGTTGCGCTGTCCGGCTGCGGCCAGAATACTGAAGCGCTGCTGCATCTCTTCCACGAGGGCCTTGAGCACAATCACGGCGTTCTGCGGGGAAGTAACGATCGATTCGTTAATGTCCGGTGAGATGGCCAAGTAGTGATCTCGAAGCGATGCGTAGAGATTCATTTCTACGCGCTTCGGGTCGACGATCACAAACTTCAGATCCCTCGGGTGCATTCGGTAGAGCAGCGACGCAATGATTGTGTTGATACCAACTGACTTGCCCTTGCCAGTCGCACCGGCGATCAACAGGTGCGGCATCTTGGTCAGGTCAGCGCAGAACACCTCGCCGATTACCGTCTTGCCCATGGCAAGCGGCAGCTTGATCTTGTCGTCGTGATACTTCGGACTCTTGATTATTGAGCTGAATCGCACAATCGACGGGTTGTGATTGGGGATTTCGATACCCACCGTACCCTTACCAGGGATCGGAGCGATAATGCGCACACCCTGCGCTTTGAGCGCTAGCGCGATGTCGTCAGCCAGATTCTCGATCTGCGATACCTTGATGCCTGAAGCCGGGACAAACTCATACTGTGTCACAACTGGACCAGGCGTTACCGTGAGGTTCTCGATGCGGACCTTGAACGTAGCGAGTTTTTCCTGCAGGGTCTGCGCCTTGGCCTCCAGCTCAGCATCATCGATTGCCCCTTCCTGCGGGATATCGATCAACAATCCTGCAGCAGGGGGCTTGTAGGCGATCTCCTCGTCGTAGAGCGTCACGTTGGCAAGCTGAACTTCGGGCTCAATCGGGAAGAGCGTGTCCTGCACGGTAACGGTGAGTGGTCGGTGAACTGTGACCGTGTTTGCCGGAAGAACCGGCGGCGTGATGACGTCGTCGTCAGCGTCCTCGTCGTCGGTGTCACCCGGTTCGTCATTGAAAGCTTCGTCGTCCTCTCGAGGAAACAGCGAAATGTCCTTCTTCGGGTGAAGCTGCTGGAGCCGCTTTTCAACTTCGGTCAGATCGACTGGTGGTTTCTGCGGAGCAGCTTCGGCGGCGGGCGATGATGCATCTGGACGTCTCGTCTCCGGTACCGCGGCCTCAGAACGCACAGGACGAAGGATCCGCACGGAGCCGGATAACTGACGTCCAAACTCTTCCTCATCAGCTGGACGCGACTCGGTTGTCCCGGGTTCCTCTGCACCAGAACGGCGCAGCAATGCTGCCGGTTCGTCCTCGAGGTTTGCAGGGCGGATGATTGCACGCTTTGCCGTTTCAAAGAAGTTTGCGCGGCGGGTCACGGCTGGTACTTCAACATCTGCTTCGAATTCATCATCGTGTTCGTCTTCAGCGTCCTGGTCAGCCCCGTGTTCGGATTCTTCCTCAGTGGTGAGCTCTGATCGTCGCTCAGACGTCCACACAAACGACAGGAGATGACCAATGCGAGCCTTGACCGTATTGAGTCGGTCATCGAACGACATTGAAACGCGGCGCAGGTTTATCTGGAAGCCGAAGACAAATGCTGCAGCGGCAAGAAGTAGCCAGATCACGATGCTTCCGAATCGTCCAATCAGTTGCGTCGTGACACCGGCAAGGAATTGACCGATGGCTCCCGTGGCTTCGCGAGCGATGAAGTCAAACCCATCAACGAGCTGAAGCGACGCGATCAGCGTCGCAAGCGACGTGAAGGCGGCCAGTGAGACGATCGAGCGTCGAGCTATGAGTGGGGTGATACGTTGCCAGCGGAACAGGTCACGGGCCCAAAACAAAAAGAGTATCGGCAGCACCATCGACCAGATCCCGATGCAAGAGGTGTAGAGCCAGTTTGCAAGGACGGCTCCGAAGAGTCCGATCCAGTTCTGGGTCTGATCGAACTTCATGCGGATATCACTGTCACCCTGCACCACGCGCATGATGTCGCGCATTGTTAGCTGGGCGTTGGCTTCATCGGCACGCGAGTAGGATATCATCGAGACCAGCATCAACAGAGCCAGTACGCCGAGGATGACCGCACCGATGCGGAAACGGCGAAGCCGATCGACTTCGTCGTTAAGCGTGCGTTGCCGCGGCCTCGGAGTCTCGTCCATGACGGACGGCTCGTCCTGAGCTGCGGTGCGACGTTTTATTGGTATATGTTCCGGACGTGGGGCCATTTGCCTCTATGCTGCGGTCTCAATTTAGTGGTAATTTCGCCCAGTTCATGCAGCCATCTCCGCAACGTCCAATCATCATCGCCGGTCCGTGCCTCGTCGAGTCACGGGACCTTGTCATGCATGTCGCTGAACATCTTGCCTCCGTCTGCCGAGATCTTCCGGTTGACCTCGTGCTTAAAGGCAGCTACCGCAAGGCCAACCGCACCAGTGCTGGTGCCTTTTCGGGGATCGGTGACGAGGATGCTCTGACGTACTTGCGCGAGGCGGGTCAGGCCCACGGTCTTCCCACGCTGACCGATATCCACAGCGATAGCGAAGCCGCTATGGCTGCCGCCTACGTGGATGTGCTGCAGATACCGGCGTTTCTGAGCCGTCAGACTTCGCTGTTGCAGGCAGCGGCGGCCACGGGGCGAACGGTGAACATCAAGAAGGCGCAGTTCATGGCGCCAGATGACATGCAGAAGGCCGCACGAAAGGTGGCCCAGGCCGGAAATGATAAGATCTGGCTCACTGAGCGTGGTACAACATTTGGATACCACGACCTTGTGGTGGATTTCAGGTCCCTAGTGATCATGCGCTCGACGGGCTATCCGGTGATCTATGACGCTACGCACAGCGTGCAACAGCCCTCGGTGGGGGAGCAGTCCGGTGGACGTCGCGAGTTCATCCCCGCTCTTGCACGCGCAGCGGCGGCCGTCGGGATCGACGGACTGTTTGTTGAGACGCATCCCGATCCTGCCACTGCCAAAAGTGATGCGGCGACGCAACTACCCCTGGCCGAGATGCGAGACTTTCTGTCAATGGTCCTCGATCACTGGCACTCGCGATGAAAAGTCTTTCGATCCTGCTACTTGTCCTGACACTGTTGGCCGGATGCACGCAACGTCAATCGGGCACGAAGGTTTCCGAGGATCCCTTTGTCAGTGCACCTTCACAGATGGCGACCAACGTGACAGTTACCTTCTCGGACTCCAATTCCGTCAAGGCACGACTTTACGCCTCAGTTGGAAGGGTGTTCGAGGCCGAGCTGAAAACAACGATGAGCGGTCCGGTGACGGTGGATTTCTTTGACCGCGACAATCAGCAACCCGTGGCGCGCCTTACCTCAGACTCCTGCGTTATCGATGACCGGACGAAGAATATGACGGCCATCGGCCGTGTCCGGATCGTTTCGCTTCGTCGTGATCTTACACTCATCACAGACGAACTTTCGTGGGTCGAAGCAACACGTCGGATCCGCACCGAGAAAGCTGTAAGGATCGAGACGCCGGCTGAGACGATCAGCGGCGTCGGCTTCGAATCGAACCAGGACCTGACGTCCTACCGCTTGTGGCGGGTCAGTGGAGTTCAACGAAAATGAAACGTCGTCTGGTAGTTGGAAACTGGAAGATGAATCTCCTTGAGGCCGGTGCCCTGGAGCTCGTCGATGCCCTTGAACAGCATGATGCTGTCAGTGACGACACGGTTGATGTTGTGATCTGTCCTCCCTTTACGGTCCTGCCAACACTCTCCCGACGCGGACTGCGTAGCATTCAGCTCGGTGCACAGAATTGTCATGTAGACAGCAAGGGGGCCTATACCGGCGAGATAAGTGCTGAGATGCTTACCGACGTGGGCTGTTCTTGGGTAATCCTCGGACACAGCGAGCGGCGGCGCGACCAGCATGAGACCGATGCCGAAATCGGACGTAAGGTTCAGCAGGCACAGCATGTCGGACTGCGCCCGATCGTGTGTGTCGGCGAGCAGCTTGCTGATCGTAACGCTGGCATTACTGCGCAGGTGATTCAGCGTCAGCTGGATGGCGTCATTGAGAGTGCAGGTGCCACCGCGATCAGTGCAGGAGTCATTGCCTATGAGCCCGTTTGGGCCATTGGAACAGGGCTGGCCGCCACCGCCGAACAGGCGCAGGAAGTGCACGCCATGATTCGTGGTCACCTTACGCAGCATGGTGTATCCCTTGGGGTTCCTTTGCTGTATGGTGGGAGTGTCACAGAGTCCAACGCTGCCGAGCTGTTTGAATGTCGCGATATCGATGGTGCACTTGTCGGCGGCGCATCGTTGAAGCCAGCTGATTTTGCTCGGATCGTCCATCATGCGCGTCAGGTTGGCCGATGAAGTTTACCTACGCCAACATCGTAACGCTCAGCCGGTTCTTCATGGCGCCGATCTTCCTGGTCTTCATGTTGTCTGAGTCGCCGACGGGGTTCGTCGTTGCCCTCATCATTTTTGTGCTGGCAGCGTTGTCTGATTGGCTTGATGGATTTCTTGCCCGCAAGTACGGTGAGGTCACAGATCACGGAGTGTTTCTTGATCCGCTCGCTGATAAGGTTCTGACAACATCAGCGTTCGTCGCGCTCTACATGCTCAACCTCATGCACCTATGGATGTTGGTGGTGATCGTTATGCGCGATTTTGCCACCACGGCCATGCGGTCTATCGCCGACGACCGGGGAATGACGATGAAGACCAGCAGGACTGCGAAGGTGAAGACCTTCCTCCAGATGGTCGTGATCATTATCGCCATACTCTGTCTGGCCATCCGCAATACGGCGCCAGTAGAGTCGCAGCTGTGGGCCTATGCCTCCGGCTTTATGGTGATAGGCGGAATCAGTGCCGGCCTGCTGCTTGTGACACTTTTATCGCTCTACAGTCTTATTCAGTACGTCATCGTCAACAGGAGACTCTTCAGCCGTGGCAGCACATAAGATCGCCCCTCCCAAGCTCACCTCATTGCAGGACTACATAGCTACCTTCGGTGGTGTTGGCCTCTTGCCGATCATGCCCGGCTCCTACTGCAGCGTCCTTGTGGCTTTGCCGGCATTGTATCTGAGCCTGTTCACTACCGTCTCATCAACGAGCATCATGATCGGCTACGGAGTCGCAGCAGTGGTGTTTGCCATCATAGGCCACTGGAGCATCAAGCACATTCAGGGGGTATGGGGTCACGATCCAAGTGTGGTCGTCATAGATGAGGCAGTTGGAATGAGTTTGACACTCATGTTTCCGGCGGCCTCGGCCGGCCTTGCCTTGTGGATGACCGCCGTGCTGCTGTTCCGCATCTTCGACGTCATGAAGCCATGGCCGATGAATGTCATCAATGATCGAACCGAAGCATGGGCTGTGATCGGTGACGATGCTGCTGCAGGCCTTGTGGCGGGCATAGCAACGCAGATCGTTGCTGCTGCGATCATGACACTTGGTTTATCGATTCAGATGTAAATGATGCCGTAGAAGACTCTGCAAGCCCCTTGGAATGGGGCTTACAGACGATTAGTTGTGTGAAAAGCCCATGAAATAGGTCGATGTGGACAAATCATCCTTGAAAAGCCCCGTCAGACCGCAATATTTTGGCTTTAGATAATTCCATTTTTCTCCAATCGTACTACATGGGGTCTCCTATGAACAAGGCACAGCTGATCGAAGCTATCGCCAGCGGCGCTGGACTGAGCAAGTCACAGGCTGATGGTGCGCTCAATGCATGCCTGGGTGCCATCAAGGCCGAGCTCGGCAAGGGTGGCAGTGTTTCTCTCATCGGATTCGGTTCGTTCAGCGTTGGCAAGCGCGGCGCTCGCACCGGTCGTAACCCGGCCACTGGCGCAACGATCAAGATCGCTGCCCGCAAGGTTGCTCGCTTCTCTGCCGGCGCAGACCTCAAGTCTGTTGTCAACGGCGAGAAGAAGGCTGGCGCCAAGAAGGCCGCTCCGGCCAAGAAGGCTGCACCAGCAAAGAAGGCAGCCAAGAAGAAGTGATGATTCAGTGAAAATGAGCCCGCCAATCGGCGGGCTTTTTTTTGCCCTATTTTTGACATCGATGCCGCTGCGCCACTTGCTATCCACTGATGACCTTACGCTTGATGAGATCCGATCGATCATTGGGCGTGCCACGCAGTTCCTAACACCGTCGGGACTTGTTTCCGAAGCCGTTCAGACTCTTTCGCATCGACGGTTTGTTCTGGCATTCTTTGAACCATCGACGCGCACCCGACTGTCGTTTGAGTCTGCGATTCAGAGAACCGGAGCGTCCTGCGTACACTTTACCGAAGCCGGTAGCAGCGTTGAGAAGGGTGAGTCGCTCGCAGAAACGATCCGCACCATCGAATCGATGGGCTTTGACGCAATGATCATCCGTCACGGCGTCAACGGAACACATGCCGATATTGTGGCGCACACTTCGATGACGGTGATCAATGCCGGCGAAGGAACGCTCTCGCACCCAACGCAGGCGCTGCTGGATGCCTCAACCATCACCGAGCGATTCGGACGAATCGAGGGTATCAAGGTTGCCATCATCGGTGATTTGCTCCACTCGCGTGTGGCGCGCTCTACATCATCATTGCTTTCTCGGCTAGGAGTCGATGTTGCCTGGTGCGCGCCAGATACTCTGGCCCCGCTGGATACGATGTTCAGACGCATTGATGACGCACGCTCTGCTATGGAATGGGCCGACGTGGTGTATGTGCTAAGGATCCAACGAGAGCGCATCATCTCGGACGTTGTGCCTCACGTCGATATGTATCGCCAGAAGTATGCCATTACCGACGAACTTGCCCGACTGTATCCGGAGAAAGTCATCATGCATCCAGGGCCAGTGAACGTCGGCGTTGAACTCGACGCCGGCGTGCTTGACATGCCGCAATGCCTTGTCCACCGACAGGTCACGCACGGCGTAGCAATCCGAATGTCTGTACTCGAACACCATTGTTCATGATTCACAAGCCCCTTACCAAGACAGCCAATGCCAAAGCGTAACGATATATCGACCATTCTCGTCATCGGATCCGGCCCCATCGTCATCGGACAGGCCTGTGAGTTCGACTATTCCGGAACGCAGGCCTGCAAGGTTCTGCGAGAGGAAGGCTACCGGGTGGTCCTGATCAATTCCAATCCGGCAACCATCATGACCGACCCCGAGGTTGCCGATGCCACATACGTTGAGCCGATCACTCCCGAATACATCGAGGAGGTGATCAAAAAGGAACGTCCTGATGCCATCCTCCCGACCATGGGCGGTCAGGTAGCACTCAATGCGGCTGTTGCTCTGCACGAGCGCGGAATCCTAGAGAAGTACGGCATTGAACTGATCGGCTCAAAGATCGAGTCGATCCACAAGGCTGAGGACCGCGAGCTCTTCCTGCATGCGATGCAGCGTATTGGGATGGATATGCCCAAAGGGGGCTTTGTGCACGAGTTCGACGAGGGTATGAAGATGGTCGACCTCGTTGGCTTTCCGGCAATCATTAGACCGTCCTTCACACTTGGAGGAACCGGCGGTGGAATTGCCTACAACATGGAAGAGTATCGCGAGCTGTTGCGCAACGGACTCGCTGCCAGTCCGATACAACGCGTACTTGTCGAAGAGAGTATCATTGGCTGGAAGGAATACGAACTCGAAGTGATGCGCGACACCAGGGATAACGTCGTGATCATCTGCTCGATCGAGAATGTTGATCCGATGGGTGTTCACACTGGGGATTCCATCACCGTAGCTCCGGCACAGACACTCACCGACCGTGAGTATCAGCGCATGCGTGATGCGTCCTTGAAGATCATCCGCGAGATCGGCGTCGAAACTGGAGGCTCCAACATTCAGTTCGCCGTCAATCCGGCCACGGGCCGCATGATCGTCATAGAAATGAATCCGCGCGTCTCGCGCAGTTCAGCCCTTGCCTCCAAGGCTACTGGATTTCCGATCGCGAAGATGGCGGCCAAGCTTGCCGTCGGGTACACGCTCGATGAGATCACCAACGATATCACAAAGAAAACACCAGCCTGCTTCGAGCCGTCGATCGACTATGTTGTCGTTAAGATCCCACGGTGGGATTTCGAGAAGTTCCACGAGGCCGACAACTCCCTGGGCATTCAGATGAAATCCGTCGGGGAGGCTATGGCCTTTGGCCGGACATTCAAAGAGGCTCTTCAGAAGGCGATCCGCTCGCTCGAGCAAAAGCGGTTTGGCTTCGGCTTCGATAGTCCCGCATTCTTTGATGAGCTTCCGCAGGATGCCTCCGAGCTAGCCCCTTTGCAAGCGCGCCTTCGAAAGCGGACATCGACGTCGATCTTTGATCTGTGTCAGGCCTTGGCGGCCGGTATGAGCACCGAGGATGTTCACGCCCTGACCAAGTATGACCCCTGGTTCATCGCGCAATGCCGTCAGATCGTCGATGCCGCCCTCGAGTTGCATGGTGATGTATCCAATGGTGCCGTCACGCTCGCCTCTCTGGATGCCCCGCGTCTGCGGCGCCTCAAGCGCTATGGATTCAGCGATATGCAGCTGTCGATTCTCCTTGGATGTTCCGAGAGCGATGTGCGCACGCGACGTCTCGCGCTTGGCGTTGTGCCGGTATTCAAGACGGTTGATACCTGTGCGGCGGAATTCGTCTCCGACACGCCGTATCACTATTCCTGCTACGATACGGAGAACGAAGCCTTTGCCAGTGATCGCAAAAAGGTGATCATCCTCGGTAGTGGACCCAACCGCATTGGGCAGGGGATCGAGTTCGACTATTGCTGTGTGCAGGGCGTGTTTGCTCTTCGCAAGGCCGGCTACGAAGCCATCATGATTAACTGCAATCCTGAGACAGTATCGACGGATTACGACACAACAAGTCGACTGTACTTCGAGCCGCTGACGTTCGAAGACGTCATGAATGTGATCGACCTCGAGAAACCGGATGGTGTGATCATCACCTTTGGTGGTCAGACGCCGCTCAAGTTAGCGCATCAGCTTCAGGCGGCCGGTGTGCCCCTCATTGGAACATCGCCCGAGGGTATCGACCTGGCAGAAGACCGCCAGCGATTCGGTGATCTGCTCTCCCGACTCGGAATACCATGTCCGCCATGGGGCACGAGCACCACTGAGCAGCAGGCAGTGGAGATCGCAGACCGGATCGGCTATCCGGTTTTGGTGCGGCCATCGTACGTACTAGGTGGACGTGCTATGCAGATCTGCTACCGCGAGGATGCGCTGCGTGCGTACATGCGTTCTGCTATTGCCCAGGACCCAACGCGTCCGGTGCTGATCGATCACTTTTTGGAAAACGCTCTCGAGTTTGATGTTGACGCCCTAAGTGACGGCACGACGACCGTCATCGGCGGTATCATGCAGCACATTGAAGAGGCGGGGATCCATTCTGGAGACTCCTCATGTGTGCTCCCTCCATACAACACCGGTGAAGAGATCATCGAGACCATGCGTGGCTATGCACGATCGATGGCCCGCGAGCTGAATGTTATTGGGCTCATGAACATCCAGTTCGCTGTGCAGAACGGAACGGTGTATGTTCTCGAGGTCAATCCGCGCGCATCTCGCACTGTGCCGTTTGTGTCCAAAGCCACGGGCATCCAGCTGGCGCAGCTTGCCACGCGCGTCATGACTGGCGAGCCCCTTGCAACACTTTCAGTGCCGGAGTTCAGCACGGCGCTCGGACGCACGGCCATCAAGGAGTCGGTGTTTCCGTTTGCCAAGTTCCCGCATGCTAGTGTCTTCCTCGGTCCAGAGATGCGTAGCACGGGAGAGGTCATGGGAATGGACAGTTCGTTTGGACGGGCAATCATCAAGTCCCATATTTCATCGGGCAACGGCTTGCCGGTGCAGGGCAATGTGTTTATCTCGCTCAGCACGCACGAAAAGACGGCACGAGCTGTGGAACTGGCAGGGGGCTACCGTGATCTCGGGTTTGCAATCCTCGCAACGCGTGGTACGGCTGCCTTTTTGCGTGAGCACGGCGTCGAAGCCGATGCTGTCCTGAAACACTACGAAGGCCGTCCGAGTGTGATCGACCAGATTGCCAACGGAGAGGTGCAGATCGTCATCAACACACCTCTGGGAGAGAACGCTCGCTACGACGAAGCCGTGATGGGCCGCACTGCAATGAAGTATAAGGTCCCGTTCTTTACGACGCTTGCCGCCGCAGAGGCATCACTCCAGGGGATCATTGCGCTGCGCAAAGAGCAGGCGAGCGTCAAGTCCCTGCAGGATCACTATGCAGGCACGACCTGACCTGCCGGCCGTTTGGACCGTTCGCGACATCGTCCTGTGGGGCAGGGAGTACTTTGCCTCAAAGCAGATCGATGAGGCTCGACGTACTATTGAACTGATGGTCTGTGCAGTGCTCTCGATCCGTCGGCTTGAGCTCTACACCGACCATGAGCGCCCCCTAAGCAAGGACGAGCTGGCGCAGCTGCGTCTGATGGTGCAACGTCGCATCAAACATGAACCCTTGCAGTACATCCTCGGAACGGCTGACTTTTTCGGGTTGACGTTTGATGTCAACCCGGCCGTGCTGATTCCGCGACCAGAGACAGAGATACTCGTTGACCGACTGCTGCGGGATGTGCGGGCCGATCCAGGCCCGAAGAGGTGCCTCGATATCGGAACCGGTAGCGGGATCATCCCCGTGACGGTGGCTGTAAACGCTCCGACCACACAGTGGACCTGCATGGACATTTCCGAGTCGGCCCTTACCTGCGCGCACGCCAACGCCGACCGTCATGGAGTCGCCGATCGCCTGATGCTGGTTGAGGGCGACTTTCTGGATACCATTCCGGCAGGGGGCCCGTGGGATGTCGTAACGATGAATCCACCCTACATTCGCCTGACCGATATGTCCGAACTTGAACCCGAGGTGGGGGATTACGAGCCGCGGCAGGCCCTAACCGACTCCGCAGACGGATTGACATTCTATCGACGGATTTCCGAACTGATCGGCGATTTGCTAGCGCCTTCAGGTCGCGCTTACCTGGAGATCGGTCACGGACAGGCCGACGATGTTCGACAGATCCTTGAACCTGTATCGGCCTCGATCGATGTGTATCAGGACCTCGGGCGCATTCCTCGAGTTTTTACCATCATGCGTCGCTGACACGGTGTACGACGAGTTACAGCCGTAGTTTTGTCCGACAACAAATTCCACTTACTAACGATTGATTATCCCTATGAAGAACCTAGTCGCTATCGCGCTGATCTGTATCACGCTGTCAGCGTGTTCCAGTGATAACACCGTTGCACCCACTGAACCGACCGGCCCGCGCATACCCGTCGTGGGCAGTACCTTCACCTATGAGGGAAGTCAGCTCGATGCTGCCGGGAACAAAAAGCCTGGAACCGAATTCGAGGCACTGCATAGCGTCATTGACTCAAATCTGACGATCCTTGGTAAGACTGGGGTCTGGGCGCTACGAGTTACCGGTCCTACGGGCGCCGACACCATCTATCAGTGTCTTGATGCTAACAAAGACATTCTGCAATACACCGAGATGGGTGATGGTGCCGGACCGTCAGTATGGGTTCGGTTTCCGATCACCACAACGGCTGACTCTCGAGATTCTCTTTCCGAGACCCAGGACTTCAACGGCTTTCCTCTGCAGATCACATATCTGCTTAACGTCAAGAGGCTCGGTGAAGTAACGGTTGTTGTGGGTACGGAGTCGATCAAGGCCGTGAACATGACACTAAGCCTGACGATCAAGGGCACCATACTCGGTCAGGAACTTGTGAACGCAACCGTCAGCCAGACTGCGCAGTACGCCCCCTCCATTGGCGCGTTTGTTTTGAATTCTGCGAACGAGCAGACCCTGACGGCGGATAACGTCATTGATGGATTTGTCCGGAAACTCAAGGCGTATTCGCTCAAGTAGGCAGTCCACAGGGACGCAAGCGATTGATCCTGCACGACCGGCGG
>JBILLF010000125.1:0-3761 GCA_044376225.1 Patescibacteria group bacterium
CGCCACCCCAGAGGAGTGCGCCTTCGAGTGGCTCGGCGCCGGGCCATCGCATGTCCCACACAAAACGGTTCAGCCCCTTAAAGAGCGTGAGCGCCTCCGAGGATGGACGGTGCAGGGAGTCGAGATGGAAGTCCTTCTCCACCTTGAAGGCTTCGCCCTTGGGGTCGACCTTGCTCGAGAAGGTGATGATGCTATCGCCCTTCTCGGTGCGGATGGTCAGCTTCAGTTCGCTCGATGTGGTATCCGAGAGCGTGTAGTGCAAGAGCACGCCGCTCGGCGCATTCTCGCCAACGTCCATGGTGGGGGATGACCATGAGCCACCTGACACGCGGTAGGCGTGACGTGGCGCGTGTGCCGTAAGACCCTTGCGTGGAGTTGGCGTGTACTGATGCAGCGGCGATAGATCATCGATGATCCAGAACGAACGTCCGTGCGTGCCGATCACGAGGTCCTTCTCCGTCGGATGCACGACGAGATCGTGAATGGGGGTAAGGGGCATGTTCAGACGCAGCCTGCTCCACGTTGTGCCGGCGTCGAGCGAGATGTAGAGTCCACGCTCGGTGCCCGCATACAGAAGCCCCTTGCGGAACGGATCCTCACGGACAACGCGGGCGAATGCACCTTGTGCAATGCCCGTGGTCGACTTCTTCCACGTTGCACCGAAGTCGGTGGTGATGAAGATGTACACGCCGTCATCGCCATGCTTATAGCGGTTCACAGCAGCGTATGCCGTGCCTGCGTCGAATGGGGAAGGGGCGATCATGCTCACGAGCGATTCGGGTAGGCCCTTCGGGGTGACGTTCTTCCAGGTGGCGCCGTTGTCGGTGCTAACGTGAATGAGTCCACAATCGCTGCCGGCCCAGAGTACGCCCTTCTTCACTGGTGATTCGGCGAAAGTGAAGATGGTGTTGTACACCTCCACACCCGTGTTGTCCTTGGTGATCGGTCCGCCTGAGGCCTGTTGCTTCGTCGTGTCGTTGCGTGTGAGATCACCGCTGAGCTTTGTCCAGCTCATCCCTTCGTCGGTGCTGCGCCAGACGTGCTGCGAGGTAGTGTAGAGGACGGAGTTGTCATGGGGCGAGAACACGAGCGGGAAGGTCCACTGAAAGCGCTCGCCACGATCCTTCGATCCTTCACCGATCGGGTTGTTCGGGTACACGCTGATGTCCTGCTCCTGATTCAGCAGCTTTGACCGACGCCCGATGTAGCCGGAATAGTTACCACCGAATGTGATGTCAGCATCCGTCGGATGCGGGATCACATAGCCGCTCTCGAAGCCAGCAACGGGATACCAATCATCGCGATTGATGGACCAGCCCCCTATCACGCGACTCGGAATCGAGCACGTGGAGTTATCCTGCTGCGCACCATAGAGGCGATAGGGGAAGTGATTGTCGACACTCACGTGGTAGAACTGAGCCGTTGGGACATCCTGGTCGGTCATGTGCTTCCAGCCGTCCTCGGTCACGGCTATGCTACCGTCATCGGCCAGGATCATACGTTGCGCGTTCCGCGGATCGATCCATAGGTCATGGTGGTCACCGTGGCGCGTTGGCATTCCCGAGAAGGTGCGTCCGCCGTCGGTGCTCTTGTGCCAGCCAACGTTCAGCACGTAGACAGTACTAGCATCCTGCGGGTCTGCATACACGTGATTGAAGTACCATGGACGCTGACGCAGATCGGCCGATGTGTTGACGCGTGACCACGTAGCTCCGGCATCGGTGCTCTTGAACAGGCCACCATTGGCACTCTCAACCATCGCCCAGACGAGATTGCGCTGCGCGCGAGAGACATCGACGTTGATCTTGCCGATCAGCCCCTTTGGAAGACCAGGGTTCGAAGTGATCTCCTTCCATGTCTCGCCACCATCCGTGCTCTTGTAAAGTCCGCATCCGCTGCCACCACTGCTCATGCTCCATGCATTGCGGTATGCCTGCCAGAGCGAGGCATAGACGATGCGCGGATTGTTCGGATCCATCTTCAACGTCATGCCGCCGGTGGAGTCATTGCGGTAGAGCACCTTCTTCCAAGTCGTGCCGCCATCGGTGGACTTGAAGATCCCACGATCGGCGTTCGCGGTAAAGACGTTGCCCATCGACGATACCATCACAACATCCGCATTGTCCGGATGCACCACGATGTCGGCGATCATCTGCGCATTGCGCAGGCCGATGTGCTTCCAGGTAATGCCGCCATCGATGGTCTTGTACATCCCATCGCCCGGCGAGATGTTGCCACGGATATCCGTTTCTCCGGTGCCCACGTAGACCACATTCGGATCGGAGTGGGCGATGGTGATAGCACCCACGCTGCTGGAGTTGAAAGCTGTGTCGGAAACGCTACGCCAGGTCTCGCCGCCATCTTCCGACTTCCACACGCCGCCCCCTGTCGCGCCGAAATAGTATGTCTTCGGGAGGTCTGTGTGACCTGCTACCGCCAGGGAACGTCCGCCCCGATAGGGGCCGAGGCATCGGGCACGCATTGCGCGTAGGTCGATGTCGAGTTGCTGTGTTGAGGGTGTCGAGACGGTCTGAGAGGCGCCGATGATCGGCATGCCAAAAAGAGCTAGGCAGAGCAGAAGGTGTTTCATCGAATGACGGTAACGGAGTGCTGTCCGCTGCGCAGGGCGTACACTCCGCTGGTTAGGTGACGACAATCAAGGGTTTGCGCGTCGGAAACTACGGCAGAAACCGGTGTCGTCTTGCCCGCGAGATCGGTCAGCGTTGCATCGTTCTGAAGCTCGAACGGTAGCCGCAGTGAACCACCCACGGCGAGGTAGGCCGAAGGGGCTTTCCGCTCATTGTTCTCTCGGACGGAGGTCAGTGCATTGAGATCAAAGATCACCACGTCGCGGGCGGCTGCATAGCCCCCTTCAACAAAGGTGCGGGTTACCCAGAGCTCACGTCCGATGATGGCCAAACCCTCGGGTTTTGCTCCAACGGCGAGAGTGCCTGTGCGCTGTCCGGTCGCGAGATCGAAGATGCGTACGTCCCCCGTGAACGTGGTCACATACAATCGCATTCTCCCATCGGGAGCCTTGGTGTCGATAGCACTTTCGCGTGGACCGTCATAACCGGATGTTCCGGTCTTGATGGTATCAATGGCTTTTCGCTCCGCCAGATCAACCACAACAATGTGGTGTGAACCATTGACCGTGACGTAGGCACGGCCGTCGTGGATCAGGAGGTGGTTTGGTGTATCTCCAACGTCAACCGTCGTGCGCTGCTGCCCAACATAGATGTCGAGTGTGCCATCGTCTGCCCCCCCAAATGTTCCCTCGTTGATAAAGGCGATTCCACGCACGGAGCCTGCGGTAAAGGGGCGTGCTGCTTGTGGGCAAACACCGGCAGGATAGGTCGTGGATTTCTGGGTCGATAGCTGGAGTTCAACAACGGTACCTGGGTCTGAGAAGCTTGGGTGCTCAGCCAACCAAACGGTGTCTCCTGTGGTCGATGTCCAGACTGATGCATAGGCCTCCGAAGAGATCGATGCGACGGGCTGCTGATCAATCGCTGAATACCGCTTGACACCAGCGGCCGTGCAGAAATCGAACACGCCGGCTGCGGCAGAAAAGCCATGCCGTGCTGCAGATAGATTTACCCAAGGAAACTCAGCCAGTGCAACGCGCATCTTCGATGCTGCATCGAAAACAACCCAGGCGGCAGGCGCATCACCGGTGTCGCGTTGCGAATCGAAGTCGACGTCCGTTCGGGAACAAAGCACATGGACGCGGCCGCTGTCGTCTGCTACAAGCGACACGG
>JBILLF010000126.1:0-3735 GCA_044376225.1 Patescibacteria group bacterium
GGACTGTTGAAGGAAAACAGGCGAGGCTCGGGCTCGACATAGACAGTGCGGGTCTCGGCGCTTTCGAATCTCGATGAATAAAAGCGGTCCTTGCCGCTGGTCATGTCACGCAGAATGAGCCGCCCGGCACCGGCTGTAAAGGCCTGCTCGATAGAGTCGGTAATACGCGAGATGGACTCGTCGTCGTCACGAACCACGAACCGGTCCACGACAACGAAGACAGGCGTGCCTGCACCGGGAAGATCGGCCACCTCCTCAAGTTCCTGCATCTCCGTTGAGGCACCGAAGATCAGACGCGAGTAACCCCGTGACTGCAGGCCCTCACGGACAATGTCCATCGAGGCATGTTCCTGCGGGAGTTCAAACAAGACGAAGAGTTTTGCACCGACCGCCGTACCTCGGAGCTCCTCGACGACGGAATTTGGCGTGTCCTTGCGAATCACATCGCCGGTGTCCTTGTCAATGACCACGCCGATGCGTCCATAGAGAAGGCGCAGATAGTCATAGACCTCCGTCGTAGTGCCAACGGTAGAACGCGGATTCTTGGTGAACGTCTGCTGCTCAATGGCCACGGCCGGTGGCAGTCCCGCGATCGAGTCAACATCGGGTTTATCCATGCGGTCGAGAAACTGGCGGGCATAGGCACTGAGGGATTCGACGAACCGACGCTGGCCCTCGGCATAGATCGTGTCAAAGGCCAGAGACGACTTCCCACTTCCCGAGGGGCCCGTGATCACCGTTAGAGCATTGCGCGGTATGTCCACGTCCACGTTCTTTAAGTTGTGCACACGCGCCCCTCGGACCGATATCGTCCGATGCTGGACGGTGGTCTTCCCAGGGGGCTTCGATGGTGTTGTACGGGCCAAAGCGAACAGCAAAATTATGGCTTTTTGGCCGTCCTGCACTGATTCATGGCACGATACTTGCTATTGTGGATAACAACCGGTATTTTGCCGGTCTTGTTTACGAAACTGTCAGGAAATGGAGTCCGATCATGGCTCGTCGCTGTGAACTCACCGGTGTCGGTGTGATGTATGGTAACAACGTGTCTCATGCCAACAACAAGACGCGTCGTCGCTTTTTGCCGAACATTCAGAAGAAGCGTGTCTGGGTGCCCGAAGAAGGTCGTTGGGTAACGGTCAAGATCACGGCCAGTGCTTTGAAGACGCTCGACAAGGTCGGCTATACGGCCATGAAGAAGCGCGCTGCAAAGTAAGCCCCTTACTTTCCTCTGCAAGTCAATCCGAAAAGGTCGCCCTCCGCGGCCTTTTTTCGTTGTTGTCCTGTCATAACTTGCGCCCGTCGTCGTCATTGCCACGGTGAAGCTCCGGACCCACCATAGCGCGTTGATCGTCTTGCATTCTGCCATGCTTATGGTGGGACTTCTATTCGTAGCACCACTTCGCGGACAGGACCGAGCAGTCTCCGTCATGACACGCTCGGACTCACTGCGCAAGGCCAAGGATCTGTTCATCAACGGCACAACGCTGCAGATCCAGGGCGGCCGTGATGCAGAGGCTATCCTGGAGTTTCAGCAGTCGCTGCGCTATGATTCATCTGCCACATGCCTGGCAGCTATCGCCCGCTGCTACGCTCGCCTCGGCAAATTGGATCTTGCATTCGAATTCGTCGTCCGCTCACTCGACCGTAACCGCCAGTCCCGCGATGCATGGGAGCTGCTAGCCGAGATCGAAGTACAGCGCGGACGCTATGACGAAGGTCTGCAGGCCTTTGAAGAAATCCTGAAGCTCAAGCCAACGAGGCGCCAGACGATGACTCTGGCACGTCTCTACGAGCCACGTAATGCACGTCGAGCCATCGCCCTATACCAAGAGCTCAACGAGAGTGAACCTGATCTGCAGATTCTAGCACGTCTTGCAGATCTCTATGAGCGCCTCAACGACGATGCCGGACTGTTGCGCACACTTTCACAAGCCGTCGAGCTCGAACCCACGAATCCACAATTCGCGGCACAGATTGCTGAGCGCTACGTATCCCAGGGGATGTTCAACGAGCTGCTTGTGCTGCTCTCGCGCTGGCAAAATCGTGACCCCGATATGCAGGGGGCTGGTAGGGTCTGGGCCGTCGCGCTCTCGGCCATGCTCGAAGACACACTTGTCAGTGGCATGTATCCAGAGAAAGTTGCCACGGTTCTCGATGCGACGATTGAAACTCATTCCACATCCTGGCCACTGATGGCCATCGGAGCAGCGCTTGCTGGACGTCTCTCGGACACCACGCGCAGCATTCAGATGATGAACCTGGCCATTGCATCTCCGATGGCTGTGGCTGAGACCTTTCTCGAAGTAGCCAGACTTGCGGTCGTTCAGGACATGCCAGACCGAGCACTTTCCTATGCTCGTCGTGGACATGAAAAGTTCACCGCAGACATGCGCATGCTCCTAATGGAAGCATCCATTCATGTGGATCGTGGCAATGATTCAATGGCCATGACAAGATATCGCGAAGTAACCCGTACCGCCCCCTTGCTGATCGATGCTTGGGCACAGCTCGGGTGGCTGTTTGACCGGCACGGACGCTCCGACAGTTCCGACGTATGCTATGAACGGGCGCTGCAGATCGACCCGCGCAATCCGTTCGTCTGCAATAACTACGCCTACTCTCTGGCGTTGCGCCGCACAGATATCCAGCGGGCACTGCAGCTTTCAGCGACCTCACTCGAGTCTGAACCAAACAACGCCTCCTACCTCGATACCTATGCTTGGATACTGTATCACCTAGCACGCTATGATGAGGCCGAGAAAGCTGCCCGGCATGCCATCGAAGTTGGAGGTAATGCCACACATCACGAGCATTACGGAATGATCCAGGAAGCCCGCGGAGACATCACAGCCGCCATTGCCGCCTGGCAGCGTGCCCTGGAACTTGATCCAGCACGCGTGCAGTTGAAGGCTAAGATCGACCGCTACAAGTAACCTATTTCAGCATCACTACACTGATATGAACAAGCCACAGAGCACCGACCCCAACGACTACGAAGTCCTGATCCGACGTCGCGGAGAAACCGACTACGCATCGTACTGTCCTCAATTGGCCCACATGATCAAGGGGCAGGCCCATGAGGAGGTCGAAGAGGCCATGAAGGCCTATGTCTTGGCCTACATCGAAACGCTCAAGCACACTGCAGCCTGAGCACGATGACATCCAACGACCGATCGTCCACGGAGTATCTCGCAGCGCGGCGGTGGGAAACGCGTCTGATGATCCTATGGATCGTGCTAACGTTCCTTACGCCAATCAGTGCTGCGATATCGCCGGCATTCAGCCTCCCCATTGGTATTGCCGCATTGGCCATGGGGCTTGTCCTGCACGTGATGACGGCAACCTTCATTACTCCCAACTACATCGATCTCCAAGGCCGCTCTCGCCTGATGCTGGCATCACCGCCCATGATGGTATCCGCGATGTACTTCGCCATGCTTGGCCGTTGGATGCAGCGGATGGGCTTTGGCCAGACCTTCCGGACTTGGGTGACCGCCCTTGCCTTCGTTAGTCTGATTGGTCCCTTTGTCCCCTCCATCGCAGCCGTGCCACTGATCGCAGCCGCTATCGGTTCGGCCCAGTGGCGAGCCAGGACTGGATCGCCCTTTGCACTGATCCCTGCAGCGGCATCAATCGGCATTTCCATCATGGTGCGATTTGTGTTCAAGGTGGCATGAGCGTTCTCTCGCGCCTATCTGACCCTTCACACTGGGGCAACAGGATCGTCCTTGT
>JBILLF010000063.1:0-12463 GCA_044376225.1 Patescibacteria group bacterium
CCGCCCTCGCTGGCATGAGGATTGAGCCCAAGCAGAGCAAGACGTGGCCTGTCAATGCCGATGCGCCGCTGCAGATGATCATGAAGTTGATGTATGCGATGTACGATCAACTCCGCGGAGAGCAACGATGCGACATCTCGCAATGGAACATGCACGGTTGCAAGAGCCACGTGGAGATCCCGTGTGCACAGTACCATCATTGGATCGCCACTGGCATAGGTGGCAACCATCTCTGTTTGACCCGGATATGGCCAACCGACACGCTGCAGAGCGTGCTTGCTTACGGGCAACGTCACAATGCAATCGGCGGCTCCGGAGCGTGTGCGGTCGAGCGCACGTTCGAGTGATGCTACTGCCATTCGAGATGCTGCATCGCTGGGGGTTCCGGGTGTAACACTGAATTTGTCGGTAAGGGGCTCTATGGAGATATCACGGTTGGCAATCCGCCAGGTAGTCCCCAGAACTTCTCCACCCAGTCGATACACCGATACGCATTGGCGCAGGACGTCTGGCGAGATGACTATTTGAAGCTGAGCATCGACGTCGAAGTGTTCAACAGCCCGGGCAAGACACCGCAGTCCAATGCCGTTAACGTCGCCACAGGTGATGATGATATTCAGGCGTGACATCACGCAGCCCGACGACGGCGCTGACGATACATGTTGAGAAGCAGGCCGACAATGGCTACGTTGGCGATCAGGGCCGTACCCCCTGCACTCAGAAACGGAAGCGGAATGCCCATCACCGGGAATAGCCCAACGGCCATCCCGATATTCACCGTCGTATGAAAGAGCAGAAGGCTCGCAAACCCAATGGCGATGACGCTGCTGAATGAGGTTTTGGCCGATGCGGCAATGCCGGCACTTCGCACGGCTACAAACCCCAAAAGCGTGATCACCACCATGCCGCCGAAGAATCCGAATTCCTCAGTTGGCACGCAGAAGATGAAGTCTGTCCACTGCTCGGGAATGTAGCGCAGCTGCGTCTGTGTGCCCTTCAAAAAGCCTTTGCCCGTGATGCCGCCGGAACCGACAGCGAGAATAGACTGGATGACGTGGTAGCCTTCACCGCGAGGATTGCGCTCAGGCTCAAAGAGTGTGATGAGGCGCTTTTTCTGATACGGCTCAAGCTTGTTGAATGCGGGCTGCACGGCAAAGCCGATCCCGACCACGATCATGCAGGCCAAGATCGATGCCGTTAGTGTGCGCCGGAACAGGTACGTGCCCAGACAGAAGAGAGCCGAGACCGCAGCAAACCAGAGCATGTTGTCGAAGAGAAGGCCATACAGCGAGGCAATGGCCACAAAGGGCATTGAGATCAGAGCGTATATCACAAAGAGGTCGCCCCCTGACCAGAGGAACACACCCAGAGCCATGGCAAAGAATACAGTGGCCGAACCCGTGTCGGGCTGCAGCATAATCAGACCCACGGGGAATAGAAACAGCAGGGCCACCCAGGCCAGGTCACGCAGGGTTCGGATGGAGAAGCCCTTGCGATCGGTGTACTTCGCTACGGCGATCAATGTGGTTAGCTTGGCAAGCTCAGACGGCTGGAAAGAGAACGAGCCGATCTGAATCCAGCATCTCTGACCATTCACCACGTGACCGAGAGGTGTTAGTACGGCGGCCAGCAAGAGGATACCAATGACGTAGAGCGGATAGGCTAGGTCATTGATCCAGCGCTCGGGAATGAAAAACATTCCCACACCACCTGTGATACCAACGATGGCGTAGAAGATCTGTCGGCGGAAGATCGCATCCGACCCGAGGCCGTAGGCCGCGCTGTAGATCGACGTGAGGCCGATGCCCAGAAGTCCGATCACGGCAAGCAACAGGCCCCAGTCAAGCATGTCGTTGATGCGACGTTGCATGGCAACATCGTCTTCATCCAGTTGAAAAGGCTTTATTGCCATTGGAGACCGGTGATGCGTTCGTAGGCCTCAATATACTTAGCCCGTGTGGCCAGAACCACTTCATCAGGCAGGGCAGGGGGCGGCGGGGTCTTGTCCCATGATGTCGTCTCCAGCCAGTCGCGCAGTACCTGCTTGTCAAAGTTCATCTGTGCGGTGCCCTCGGCATACGACGAGGCCAGCCAGTAGCGTGATGAATCCGGCGTGAGGGCTTCGTCGATGAGGATGATCTCTTGGCTCTCATCAATTCCGAACTCGAACTTCGTGTCGGCCAGAATAAGCCCCTTGCCGGCAACATCTTCTGCTGCGGCGTTGTAAAGGGCAATGCTGACCTCGCGCACGCGCTCGGCAACATCGCGACCCAGGATCTCGGCCGCCCGTTCGAAGGAGATGTTCTCGTCGTGACCTTCCTCGGCCTTGGTTGCCGGTGTGAAGATGGGCGCTTCGAGGCGCGATGATTCGCTATACCCTGCCGGCAGGTGAATGCCGCAGACCGTCTGCGAGTTCTGGTATTCTTTCCAGCCTGAGCCGGCAAGGTAGCCGCGCACGACGCATTCAACGGGAAGGGGGCGCGTCTTGCGCACGATCATGGACCGTCCCGCAAGCATGGCGCGCTCGGCATCCGTCAGCTCCGGGAGCGTTGAGACGTCGGTGCTGATGAGATGATTCGGGATCACATGTCCGAGGTGCTTGAACCAGTACAGCGAGATCGAGGTCAGAAGAGCCCCTTTATCGGGGATGCCCTCGGACATTACTACGTCGAAGGCTGAGATGCGATCCGTTGCAACCATCAGCAGACGGTCGCCTAGATCATACACATCGCGCACCTTGCCGCGGCGGAACAGCGGATAGGTGTTGAGGGCCGTTGTTTGAACAGTTGACATTACGCTCCCGCGATAGCGCGCTTTATGAGGGACACTCCCAGCAGGATCAGAGCCAGAGATCCAACCAGCATCAGCAGCGTGTTGCGCGTGCCAACCGAATCGCCCCGGCGAATGAAGCGTGGTGTCATGTGTACCATGGTCAAAGCAACCAGCATCAGCGTGCCGTGCTCAAGACGATGACGAAGTCCATCACCCAGGTCGCTCCAGCGCATCGCGATCTGCAGCAGTCCAACGGTTACCTGCAGCGTCAGAACGATCGAGTAGATGCGAATGATCCATAGTCCCATACCCGAGATGATCTGCTTGCGCAGCATTGCAACGAGGGCAACGACCACCGACAACCCTGACAGCAGGTACAGTCCGTGATGCATCTTGGTGTGGAGGTAGAATAGCGTTTCCATAAGGGGCGATGCGGGTAATGAAGTGAATGCGAAAATACGCCATTCGCCCCGTCGCGATAGAGGGGGTCAATTGTCTTGCGAAGAGGGCTGATTCTTACACCAACGTCCCTACCAGCGTGGCGCTGGAGGCACTTTCGATGGTTACGTTGACAAGGTTGCCGATGACGTAGCCACGCACGTCCTCGTGAGGGAAGATGACGGTCTTGTTTGTGTCGGTACGACCCTTCCATTCGGCAGCGTTGCGCTTGCTAGGACCCTCTACGAGTACCGAATGCATGCGGCCGACCTCCAGCGCGTTGATCTGTCGCGAGATGCCATTCTGCAACTCGATGATCTCGTTCAGACGGCGGTTCTTGACCTCGTCCGGCACGTCGTCGCCCATCTTCCAAGCCTTGGTATTCTCGCGCGGTGAGTAGGCGAACATGTACGCCCCCTCATAGCGTACCTGACGCATAACGTCAAGTGTGCGCTGATGGTCATCCTCGGTCTCGGTGCAGAAACCAGCGATGATGTCGGTGCTCATGGCACAGTCCGGCATGGCCTGCTTGATACGTTCGATGCGCTTGATGTAGTGCTCCACCGTGTAGGTGCGGTTCATGAGCTCGAGAATGCGGTTCGAGCCAGACTGAATCGGCAAGTGAATGTACTTGCAGATGTTGTCGTGCTCAGCCATGGTGTCGATGAGCTTGTCCGACATGTCCTGAGGGTGCGAGGTCGTATAACGGATCCGCATCTGCGGCACGGCGCGCGCCGTATGCGCCAAGAGATCGGCAAAGTCATAGCCCCCTACCTCATCGCGGTAGGAGTTTACGTTCTGACCCAGCAGCGTGATCTCCTTGAAGCCGCTGTCCCACAGGTGCTTTGCCTCGTCCACCACGCTTGACAGGGGACGCGACCGCTCGCGTCCACGCGTGAATGGCACCACGCAGAACGTGCAGAACTTGTCACACCCGCGCATGATTGACACCCAGGCTGAGATGCCCTCGGTGCGCAGTGGAACGATGTCGTCATACGTCTCTACGCGCGAGAGCTTTACGGCAATGCCGCGCTCGCCGCCACGGGCCTGCTCGACGAGTTCCGGTACGCGACGATACTCGTCGGGACCGATCACAAGGTCTACCATCTGTTTGTCCAGCAGCTGCGCCCGCAGACGTTCAGCCATGCAACCCAGCACACCAACGACAAGGTCCTTGTTCGACTTCTTGTGGAACTTCAGATGATTCAGGCGTTCGTGGATCTTACGCTCAGCATTGTCACGAATAGCACAGGTGTTCAGTAGCACCACGTCGGCATCATCGGCCGTTTCGGCCACTGAATACCCCTGCTGGTGCATCACTCCTTGGACGATCTCGGTGTCGTTGACGTTCATCTGACAACCGTAGGTCTCCACGTACACCTTCAATCCATTCGAAGGGGCAGGGGGCTCTTGGACAGGGTTCAAGACGGGTAGTTCGAGGCTAGACATGGTGCGAAGTTACGGAGGGACGGAGGTACGAGTGACAAGTGACGAGTGACAAGTGACGAGTGACAAGTGACGAGTGACAAGTGACGAGGTACACGCACATTGTTCTGCATCCTAGCCCACGGCTTCAGCTTTGGGGCGAGAAGGTGTCACGTTTTTATCGGGAATCGACACGTAGGGGTTTTCACCATCTCTATCTGGAGACCATAATGGGAACACCACTTCAGCAGCGGGCATATGAGCTCACGCTGCGCGTTGCGAACATCTGGGTGCAGGGTCAGGGGGCTGGGCAGGCCTTGGACGTGCATCGTCGACTCTTTGATGCGGCGGCCGACATCGGCGCGTGGACCGAGAAGGCGGCCGGTGCTCCGTCACGCGAGGCCTTTCGCACGGCCCTCTACGAGATCAACACCTCAACACGGCTGGTCAAGCTCTGGCTTCGTCTCTTGGATGATCTGGGCTTCATCGATCCGGAGGCGGCAAGCCCCCTTCATGAAGTCGCTGAAGAGGTGCACAGGCTGGTGCTTGCTGCGCTGCGAACGTGCCGTGACGGTGTGACAAACGGACAGGTCGTGCAGGTGTAAATTGCGGGATGAGCAACCCCGCCGCATCACTGGAATCATCCATGGAGCCTCGCTGGATCGAGGCCGAACAATCACCATTTGGCGTGCGGATCTTCGACTGCCGCGCCATCGCGACGGCGCTGACTGCTACGTCAGCCGATGCCGATGCTGCTGAGCAGTTCATGGCGCTGCGGGAATCCGATGGGGCACATCTCTTCGGTAAGCGACCGGCAAATCCGGTGCGTGTTGATGTGTCGATGTCCTACCCCCTGGACATCAAAGATCTGCCCGATCGGGGCATTGTCTTTCGTGCCGGGTCGATGGAAGAGAAGTGGGACATCGCCATCGACGATGGTGTGCTCACCTTTGCCCGCAGCTGGACAGGTGAGGTGGTGTACAACTGCGATATCAAGCGCGAGAGTGATGCCTACATGGTGTCGACGCTTGTCCTCCCGGATGACCTCATCGTTGACGACGACGTGTCGTATCATGTCCACGTGGTCAACTTCCTGCTCTGGAGCCACGTCTTTGATATCGTTTACCCTCACCCCTTGGCAGGGGGCGCAGACACCGACGAAGACACGATTCTCATGTCATCTTTCAGCGCCTTCGGAAAACGTGGCTGGTTTGCTACGACAGAGAGGTTTAGTGACGAGTGACAAGCGACGAGTGACAAGTGACGAGTGATGTCACGTTTTGTGGCCTATCTGCTCTATGGTGTTTGTGAATACAGCAGACATCATCTTGTCACCAAGGGACAAGGGACCGCTGGCACACGACTCAGTGATCCTTTCGCGTCTGATTTGGACACTGTGTCGGAGGCCGAACCGTGGGCTGACCCTTGAGCACTCTGTATTGTCGCAACTTCTGAGGGCAGGAACATCGGTCGGGGCCAACATCCGAGAGGCACAGTTCGCTGAATCAAAGAAGGACTTCGATCACAAGCTCAAGATTGCTGAGAAGGAACTTGGCGAGACGTACTATTGGCTAGGCGTTGTGACCACTGAACCACCTCTCGTCGACGTGAAGGAACTCGAGACGATATTGGCCACTGCCCTCAATGTTCGACGAATGCTGATCGCCACAATTCAAACAGCCCGCAAGAGCTGAGGAACTGTGCCACAGTCACTTGTCACTTGTCACTTGTCACTCGTCACTTGTCACTTGTCACTACCCCTTCATCGCATTCCGCACGGCTTCGTCGACACTTTCGGCGAACTGCGCGAAATTATCTTCGAAGAGACGGACGAGATGTGACGCCTGCTTGTCGTATGCTGCTGTGTCAGCCCAGGTATTGCGCGGGTTAAGGACTTCCGTCGGAACGTCCGGACAGGAGGTTGGGATGCTCAGGTTGAAGAAGGCATCCTTGACAAATTCAACGTTGTCCAACTGACCCGTCAGAGCGGCACGAAGCATGGCGCGGGTATGCTTGATCTTCATGCGGCTACCAACACCGTAGGGACCACCACTCCAGCCGGTGTTCACCAGCCACACGTGGGAGCCGTGGGTGTTGATCTTGTCACGCAACAGATTTGCGTACACACTTGGGTGATGCACCATGAAAGGGGCTCCAAAGCACGTCGAGAACGTCGCCGATGGTTCTTTGACGCCTTCTTCTGTGCCGGCGACCTTTGCTGTGTAGCCCGAGAGGAAGTGATACATCGCCTGCTCAGGGGTCAGACGTGCAATTGGCGGCATAACGCCGAAGGCATCGGCCGTGAGGAAGACGATGTTCTTGGGGTGTCCGCCGCGATTGCCGTCGGCAATGTTCGGGATGCGCTCGCGCGTGTACGATGCGCGAGTGTTCTCGGTGTATTTCTGCGAGTCGAGGTCAATGACGCGTGTCTCTTCGTCAATGTCCACATTCTCCAGGATCGTACCGAAGGTGCGTGTGAGGTTGAAGATGATCGGCTCGGCCTCGGCGTTCAGATTGATGACCTTAGCGTAGCAGCCCCCTTCATAATTGAACACACCATCGTTACTCCAGCCGTGTTCGTCGTCGCCGATCAGCGCGCGCTCCGGATCCGTTGAAAGAGTTGTCTTGCCTGTTCCGGAGAGACCGAAGAACAGTGCCGTGTCGCCCTGTGGTCCGATGTTGGCCGAGCAGTGCATGGACATGATGCCGATCTTCGGCATGAGGTAGTTCAGGACGGTGAAGATCGACTTCTTGTTCTCGCCGGCATAGGAGGTGCCACCGATCAAAACGAGTTTCTGCTTGAAGCTCAGCATGATGAACACTTCGCTCAGCGTTCCGTCGATCTCGGGGATTGACTTGAAGCCCGGAACGGTTACCACCGTGAAGCCCGGCACAAAGTCGGCCAGCTGCTCGGCAGTTGGCTGAATGAACATGTTCTGCACGAACAGCGAGTGATAGGCTTCTTCCTGAACGAAGCGCACAGGAAGCGCATGCGTCGGATCTGCACCAGCGATGAGGTCCTGCACATACACATCTCGACCCTGCAGATAGGCAAACACGCGACGCTTGAGTGCGTTGAACTTGTCCTCGGCAAACGGTTTGTTTACCTTGCCCCACCAGACGTCGGCCTTCGTGTCATCCTCTTCGACAACAAACTTGTCGTTGGCCCGGCGTCCGGTGTACGGAACCGAATTCACGCACAATGCCCCATGCTCGGACAAGATCCCCTCTTCGTACATGAGTGCCTGCTCAACCAGTTCGGGTGCCGTCAGGTTGTAGTGTACATCACCAAGATTGTGGAGCCCCATGTCATTGAGCTGGTTGTCAAGGGTGTTGCTGCTCATGCGAGGAATCTTTCGGAAAGGTGGACAATAGCCGTGCAAGACCAGGCGCAAATATCGGGGATTTCGGCGAAGGAATACGTATGACCTCGTATCTCGAATCGGAGGCGGTGGTCGCAGACGTCGAGGAGGTCATTTCGATGATCTCTTCGGACAGGGGCGAGGTGTCTGCCTCGCTGGTCGAGCGCCTCCGGCGTCAGTACGGCAGCACCGAGAAGGCACAGCTCGTTGTTGAGCTGGCCCTCGGAACCATGCGTGCGCGTGGCATGGGTAAGCAACAGCCTGGGTGGCTGTTCACCCGCCGTATGGCCGAGCAAGCTACGCACCCGCTACTGGCCCGGTATCATGCCGGGGCCTATCGTGGCCTAGCAATTGTGCTGGAGATCTGCAGCGGCCCTGGCATCGACGCGGCGGCCCTGGCGGAGGTTGCCGAACGTGTGGTGACGATCGAAGCTGATGAGCAGGTCTGTGCCATTGCGACTGGGAATCTCCGGCGCGCCGGGTTCAATAACGTGGAGGTGGTGTGCGGCCGATGGCCGGATGTGGATCTTCTCACACGGAGCTGGGATGGCGTCTGGGCGGACCCTTCGCGGCGCAGTGAAGGCAAACGGGTGTTCGATGCACGGCAATATGAGCCGCCCCTTTCCAGCATCCCCCCGGCACCGGTGGTAGGCATTAAGGCGGGTCCGGGAGATGTTATCCCCGAAACGTCCTATCGCAGTGAGTATGTCGGCATCGGTTCGGAATGTCGCGAGCGCATTCTCTGGAGCGAAGGTGTCGGAGAGCGTCCGCTGGTGACACTTCTGACAGAGAATGGCGCTCAGGTATCATGGGCGCTTTCGCCGGAGTATCGGACTGCCAAGCCCCCTGTCGTTTCCTACGGTGCGTATCTCATCGAGCCACACAACGCCATCATCGCCAGCGGAGCCGTCAGTGCATTCTTTGCCGAACATGGGGCTGGTGTGCTTGATCCGAGGATTGGGTATGGCGTGCTTGACACGGAGCCCGAGCGCTCTCCGCTGTTGGAGGCCTACCGGGTAGAATCTATTGTTCAGGGCGTATCGGTGCGGCGCATGCAAGAGGAGATTCGTCGGCGCGGGTGGGGTAGCGCCACGGTAATCAAAAAGCGCGGTTGGGACAGAGATCCCGAGTCGGTAAGAGGACAGCTACAGTTTGCCGATGGCGGCGACAGCGGCGTCATCCTTGTAGCTAGGGTTGGAGACGCTCACGTGACGATCTACGCTACTTCTTTAACGCGTCCCGTATCTCGGTGAGGAGTTTTACTTCTTCGGACGGTTCTGTGGACACTTCGGGAGCGGTGGCTGCGGCATCCTGGCGTCGTTTCATGGTGTTGATCGCTTTGACGACGGCGAACATTGCCAGAGCGATAATGAGGAAGTTGATGACCGCTTGAATGAACTTTCCCCACGACAGCACAACAGCCCCCTTCCCATCGGGTCCCGCAGCTCTGAGCGTGGTAGCGATATCAGCAAAGTTGATTCCGCTCAGGATCATCCCAATTGGCGGCATGATGATATCCTGAACCAGCGATGTGGTGATCGAGCCGAACGCTCCGCCGATCACAACGCCGACGGCGAGGTCGATGACGTTTCCTCGGGAGGCGAATTCTCTGAACTCAGACGCGATGCTCATTCACGAATGTAGAGGTATTCTCCTCATCACTCGTGTGTCCACAGGTCGCAGCCAAATGTTTACGTAGTTCACCCCGTTGTTCAGGGGTCATTTCGGCGCATTTGCGCTCCACACTTGTGTCGGCACCTTGGCGACGCTTGATGAGGGGGCTTGCGCCGCGTCCAAACTTGATGGCAAAAACGATCACATAGGCAAAGGCCGTTATCCCGACTCCATCAAGGAAATGCAGCGGCTCCACACCGGGGCGCTCTTGCAGAAGGGTGTTCCAGAAGTAGGTGACAGCAGCCCCGTTAACGACCAACAGCCCGCCGATGCTGCAGAAATACATAGTCGTGCGGGCTGTTTTTGTCGTGAAAATCGACATGTGCGGGGTTAGTCGTTGATGTTGTCGTACAACGCCTGGAGCTTCTTGCGAAGGTACAGAACGGCGTAGCGCTTGCGAGCCAGAAGAGTGTTGATGTTCACACCGATCTCTTCGGACATCTCTCTAAACGAAACTCCCTCGAATTCATTTTTGACGAAGACGTATTTCTGTTCGGGAGGAAGCTCGTCGAGTCCCTCAAGTACGGCCTGCCAAATCGTTTCGCGCACCAGATCCTGCTCGGGCGAATAGCTGTAGTCGCCCAGGAAGCGCTCCACCGTGTCCATGCCCTCTTCGTGCTGCTCAGCCGTACCAAGATCGGCAAAGGTGTCCGTCTTTTTCTTCCGGTATGAGTCGATGATCCGGTTCCGGACCGACGTAAAGACCCACGAAGCCAGGTTGTCGATCGGCTTGTTGACGTCTTTCGATGCTGCGATAACGTTCGCGAAAACGTCTTGAAGGATATCCTCGGCGTCCTCCTGATTACGGACGCGCTGGCGGATGAATCCGAGATATTTGTTCCGGTCTGTACGGAACAGTTGCTCAATCTGCAGTGCGAGATCCATAGCACTACCTCCTTGTGTGGTGATTTCGGTTTTTGACCGATTCTGGCGAACGATGCCCGTCTTGCGACGGAATTCAACGCTATTCATGGCAACTCCCGCTATGTGGTGTCGTGAAATCCTGCCAGAACGGCAGATTTACTGTAAAAACGACGTAGCAGTTATGCCATGTTGTCCAAAATCAGTGAGAAACTCAGCGTGTAGGAGGTAATGGTATTTCTATGCCAAACTTTCGTGTGTTTGAGATTGCTCGCTCGTACCCGGCATCAGCGTGTCGCAAGATGCCCATTAGAGGATCGTAAGTCAATACCCGTGCCAACTTTTCTTCTGCGGCAGAAGTTCCGTCGGCTACAACAACCATGCCGGCGTGCAGGGAAAGCCCCATTCCGACACCTCCACCGTGGTGGAGCGAAACCCAGGTGGCGCCACCGACGGCGTTAAGGGCAAAGTTCAGGTGCACCCAATCGGCTACTGCATCTGACCCATCCTTCATGGCTTCGGTCTCACGGTGGGGCGAGGCAACGCTTCCACAGTCCAGATGGTCTCGTCCGATGACGATCGGGGCACTGACCTTGCCATCGCGCACCAAGTCGTTGAAGAGCTTGCCGGCCTTAGCCCTGTCACCGTAACCCAGCCAGCAGATACGGGCCGGCAGACCTTGGTAGCCGATATGTTCCTGTGCTTCGCGGATCCACCGGTGAAGCTGGTCGTTGTCTGGGAACAATTCCATGATCGCCTCGTCGGTTACGCGGATATCGTCGGGATCGCCCGACAGCGCCACCCATCGAAACGGCCCCTTGCCATCGCAGAATAGCTCGCGCACGAACGCCGGCACGAAGCCCGGGAAGTCGAAGGCATTAGACACGCCGTCGAAATCTCGTGCTACTCCTCGAATGTTGTTGCCGTAGTCAAACGTGATCGCGCCCTTGGCCTGGAACCCGAGCATGGCGCGAACATGAGCTCCGATACTGGCATAGGCGCGCTTGAGATACTGATCGGGATCGCTCAGACGCATGGCATCAGCCTCGGCCTTGGTCAGCCCGGCCGGGTAATATCCATTGAGTGGGTCGTGGGCAGAGGTTTGGTCGGTGACCACATCCGGTACAATGCCCCGCTCGAGGAGAGTAGGCAGGATCTCTGCTGCATTGCCGACAAGGCCAATAGAGATCGGTTCGCGACGCTCTTGGTACTCACGGATGACGGCAAGTGCCTCGTCGAGGTCGTGCATCTTTCGGTCACAGTATCCATCACGAATACGCTTATCGATGCGCACTTCGTCGATCTCGATACAAAGAGCTGCAGCACCGGCGATGGTTGCGGCAAGGGGCTGAGCACCACCCATTCCACCGAGTCCGGCGGTGAGCAGAAATCGTCCGTTGAGTGTGCCGCCAAAGTGCTGGCGAGCACATTCGGCAAAGGTCTCGTAGGTGCCCTGCACGATGCCCTGCGTTCCGATGTAGATCCACGAGCCGGCGGTCATCTGACCGTACATCATCAGCCCCATTGCATCCAGACGTCGGAACTCGTCCCATGTGGCCCACTTGGGCACAAGGTTGGAGTTGGCGATGATCACCCGTGGCGCACCGGTGTGGGTTTTGACCACGCCCACGGGCTTGCCGCTCTGGACGAGCAGCGTCTCATCGACATCCATCGTTCGCAGCGATTCAAGGATCGCATCGAAGCACTCCCAGTTCCGAGCGGCTTTGCCGAGTCCGCCGTAAACAATGAGCTCCTCGGGCCTCTCCGCATTCTGCGGGTCGAGGTTGTTTTGGATCATTCGGTAAGCGGCCTCGATCTCCCAGTTTTTACAGGTGAGCGTCGATCCGCGGGGGGCAGTGATTGTGCGGGACATGATTCGAAGTTACGGAGTGACGAGTGACGGAGTGACGGACACAATAGCCCCGGGCCTT
>JBILLF010000019.1:0-28911 GCA_044376225.1 Patescibacteria group bacterium
ATGTTTGTACGTTGGACGACAACTGACGATCAATCTCATCTATCGTTTGCTTGCTCAGACGCTTGGATTCAAAGATTGTTCGGAGCATTTCAAACGAATAGATGCCGGTATCATGCCCATCCTTCCACGATGCCTGAATACCGTAGTTTCCCACAGGCGTAAGGGCAGTAAGCTCATTCATTCCCGGAGCAAGGGTTTTCATGCCGGGAAAGACGACTTGTCCCATGATCTGCTCTCCAGAGCAGTGGGCGCAGGGACAGGCATCACGAAGGTCGGACATCAGAATGCACGACTCCAAGCCGTCGGACCATGTGCTGCAGAGTACGGCGGCATTACGCCGTTTGAGAGATAAGGGGCGATGCATGACGCAAACTTCGCCAAGTTCTCCCGTATTTTCGTGGATGGAATCACGCTACAAATCCTTTGTTGCCATCGAAAATCTGGCCGAACACATCGGTCAGACCGTCACACTTAACGGTTGGGTGTATGACAAGACGGAGAAGGGCAAGCTCGTCTTCATTAAGCTCCGCGATGGCAGCGGCATTGTTCAATGCGTTCTCTTTAAGCCGAATGTATCGGAGGAGATCGCCGGCAATGCTCAGCAGCTGACGCAGGAGTCTAGTGTGTCGATCACCGGGACGGTGCGCGCCGAACAGCGAGCCCCCTCCGGAGTCGAGCTCGACGTAACAGACGTGCGCATCTGGCAACTGTCGAAAGACTACCCCATTACGCCGAAGGAACACGGTGTGGAGTTCCTGATGGAACATCGCCATTTGTGGCTTCGTTCGGCCCGCCAACATGCGATCATGCGCGTGCGCGCCCGGGTGATCAAGGCCATCCGCGATTTCTTCGATGGCAATGGCTTCCGTCTTATGGACTCGCCGATCTTCACGCCGAATGCCTGCGAGGGTACATCGACGCTGTTCGAAACGGAGTACTTCGATCTCGGTAAAGCCTATCTGACGCAGTCAGGTCAGCTCTATGCCGAAGCCAGCGCCATGGCGTTGGGTAAGGTTTACACCTTCGGGCCGACGTTCCGTGCCGAAAAGTCCAAGACCCGACGTCACTTGACCGAGTTCTGGATGGTGGAGCCTGAAATGGCCTACTTCGACCTCAATGACGACATGGATCTTGCCGAAGACCTCGTTGAATACATCGTTCAGTCGTGCGTGAAGGACTGTCAGCGCGAGCTCGCAACTCTCGGACGTGACGTTTCCAAGCTAGAAGCTGTGCGTCGCCCCTTCTATCGCATGTCCTACACCGAAGCGGTCGACTGGCTCAACAAAAACAACGTTAAGCTCAATCGCAAGCAGCCGGATGGCTCGGAGACCCAGATCGACTTCCCATGGGGCGAGGACTTTGGTGCTCCGCAGGAAGAAGCGATCATGCAGCAGTTCGATCGGCCGTGCATCATCCACCGCTACCCGTCAGAGGTGAAGGCGTTCTACATGAAGCGCGACCCCGATGATGACAAGGTGGTACTTGCAATGGATATGCTTGCTCCGGAAGGAGCTGGTGAGATCATTGGCGGTTCCCAACGCGAAGACAACCACGATCTGCTCCTCGAACGCCTGCGTCACGAGAATCTACCGGAAGAAGCCTTCCAATGGTATCTCGACCTGCGCAAGTTTGGCTCCGTTCCGCATGCCGGCTTTGGTTTGGGCGTGGAACGCACAGTAAAGTGGATCACCGGCGCCGAGCATATCCGCGAGGTCATCCCGTTCCCACGGATGATCTATCGGATCGTGCCGTAAGCCGATCGACGGCCCGTGGGATTACTGGATACCTCGATGAAGTTCGCTCGTGGATGCAGCGCGTTCACGAGCGACGACTTGTATGACGGCGCGAAACTCCGGATATGATTCGATCACGCGATCAAATGTGCGTGCATCAAGCACGAACAGGTCGCAGTATTCAAGTGCACGGATGCTCACGTTGCGATTGCGCTTCTCAAGTAATGCCATCTCGCCGAAGAAATCACCCGAAGTCAGTGTTCCTAAAATGACGCCGTCTCTATTGATGGCCTCAAGAGTTCCGGTACTAATGAAATACATGTACCGCGGCGAATCATCAACGTGAAAGACGAACTCTCCAGGAGTTACAACGATCGCCCTGCCCGCATCGGAGATCTCGCGTAGGAGCGCATCGCTGGCGTCTTTGAGGAAGTGAACCCGTTCAAGAAGGTCCCGACGCAAATACATCGCAACTTCACTGCGCATGCCCCAAGGTAGCAGCTTTAGTAGCGATGGCTCGTCAGATCCGACCTTGCGGTCCCACATAAAGGAGAGATAGTCGATAATCCTGGCTTGCAGCGGCTGCGGTACTTTGTGAAAGTGCAGGAATGAGGTCACCCGCTCCATTGTTGCTGTATGCTCTGAGTGGATCGGGTCGACGCGGTTGAGGATGGCCGCTATGTTCCCGATGAGCCAGGCGAAAAGAACATATCCGCAGATCATCACCAACGAGGCATATGTCATCTGCGACTCCGTTCGTGGAGTTATATCACCGTAGCCTACCGTACACAGTGTTGATACAGACCAGTAAACAGCCCGTACGTACGTGTTCGACATATGTTGCGATGTCTGCTGCATTGCCATCCAACCGCAGGCAACCAGGTGGACAACCGCGATGAGAATGTAGGCGAATTGCCCAATACGAAGAGCCACATTGCCGCGGTACATCTGCATCATCCACTGACGCACGAAGCCATATACTGTAATGATCTTCAACAGTGCAAGCAGCCGAACGGAGGATGTGGGCGGAAAGAGTAGAGGTAGTAGCACGAGAATGTCGATAGCAAAATGAAACCGGCGGTAGCGTTCATAATGCTCGTCGCCACGGGCTCTGTGTAGCCGCAGCTTTATAAACGGATCGACAAGCAGAAGAACGATGATCAGGGCATGTGAGCTCTGCCAGACCACCGACGGTGTGGCGTAGCCGATGACTTCAAGGGGGATCTGGTAGGCTAGTACGAGCAGGCATCCCGCCACAAGCATGTTCCACAGTATCTCGCTGGCTCGTACGGTGTTCCTTCTGTACTTTCGTGGCTCGATCATTGTGAAATCTTGCACTTTCAAACATCATTTCTGATACGACAATCATGGCTGACACAAAGGCGGTAACCGGCGCAGAGAACATCTTTTGGGACCTCTCGGATCTCTATGCAACACTCGATGAAACGGGGCTCGAGGGAGACCTAGCCCAAATTGGCGGTCGCACGCGCGCATTCCGTGAAAAGTGGCACGGTCGGTTTGCAACAGTGTCTATACCGGAGTTCATGGAGATGGTTGCCGAGTACGAGCAACTCAATGAAGATTTCGGCCGGATGAGCGCATTTGCGCATCTGCAATGGTCCACCGACTCGGAGAATGTGGAGTACGGCAAGCTAATGCAGCGAGTTACCGAGACGCTCTCGAAGGCATCGAACGACATCATCTTCGTAGATACCGAGCTGTCGTCATTACCCGCCGACCGCATCGCCACGCTCATGGCAGCGCCAGAAATGGCCTCGCGCAAGCATTGGCTGGAAGTTGTGATGGACTACAAGTCCCATACTCTGAGTGAGGACGTCGAGCAGGCTTTGAATGCGAAGTCGGTTTCGTCGCGCTTTGCCTGGGTACGTCTGCACGATGAAGTGTCGGGCGCGATGACGTTCTCCTTCCGTGGACAGGATTACACCATCGCCCAGATGACGAAGATGCTCTATGACGGCGATCGTCAGACGCGGAAGGAAGCAGCTGAAACGATCTCGGCCGTACTTAAGACGGATGCCAAGATGCATGCCTATGTGTTCAATACGATCATGGGCGACTGCGAAGTGAACGACCGTCTGCGTTCCTATCCAACGTGGGTTTCGAGTCGTAACCTCTTGAACGAGGTGTCAGATGCATCGGTACAGGCGCTTGTTGATGCTGTCGTCTCTCGCTACGACCTCGTCCACCGCTACTTCGCTCTGAAGAAGGGGCTCCTTGGACTTGACAAACTCTACGATTACGACCGCTATGCTCCTGTTACGGAAGCCTCTGATTTTTGGACCTGGGAGCAGGCTCAGGCAATCGTCGTTGATTCGTACACCTCCTTCGATAAGCGGGCTGGGGATATCGCTTCCATGTTCTTCGAGAAGAACTGGATCCATGCACCAGTCCGTAAGGGTAAGCGAAGTGGTGCCTACAGCGCCGGTACGATTGCCTCGGTGCACCCCTATGTGTTCATGAACTATACCGGCACCAGCCGTGATGTGCAGACACTGGCCCACGAGCTCGGACATGGAGTGCACCAGTACCTGTCACGTCAGCAGGGTCCTCTGCAGATGCACACGCCCCTTACCATTGCCGAAACTGCGAGCGTCTTCGGTGAGATGATTACCTTCAAGAAGATGTACGAGCAGACCACGAGCGACGAAGCCAAGCTCGCACTGCTAATGTCGAAGCTCGATGGCATGATCGCCACCGTGTTTCGCCAGGTTGCCCTGAACCGCTTCGAAGAAGCCGTCCACACAGCCCGCCGTACACAGGGCGAACTGTCGCTCGATCAAATCAACGAGATCTGGCTCACAACACAGAAGGGTCAGTTCGGCGACTCCGTCGAACTCACCGACGGCTACGAAGTCTGGTGGTCCTACATCTCGCACTTCATCCACACGCCTGGCTATGTGTATGCCTATGCGTTTGGTGAGTTGCTCGTTTTGGCCTTGTATCAGATCTACTTGAAGAACCCCGAGAGCTTCCCCGACAAGTACATCGAGCTACTTTCGTCAGGGGGGTCCAAGCGTCCGGAAGAACTTCTCGCCCCATTCGGACTCGACATCACCAGCCCTACATTCTGGCACAATGGACTGTCGTTTATCGACAGCTTCCTTGGTCAGGCGGAAGAGTTGGCAGGGAAGAAGTAACGATTACTCGCTCGCAAGTCCCGCCAGCTTCATCACTGCCTCAACGTAATCATCGCTGTTGTTGTAGTGGTGAATGGCTTTTCGCTGCTGCTCGGGTGTTTTGCCCCAGCCGGCACGGTCGAGGTAGTTGGCAACGCTGAACACGGCATCGTCGAGCTGATAGAGGTCTATGAGCCCGTCGCCGTTGCCGTCTGCTGCTGAAGACAGGTATGACGATGGTAGAAACTGCGTAAGCCCAAATGCACCGGCCCATGAGCCCCGTAGCGTCAGGGTATTCATGGTCTTGCGAACCTGAATAGCATGAAGGGCCTTGAGCTGCTGCGCTGCCCAGTTCACCTTGCGATCTGCTCGCTTGGTAAGTGACTCGCGCACACTATCGATCTTCGAAGAATCGATCGACTTGGCCTTCATCACCAGCAGCGTGTTGGACTCAATGAACGCGGGCTCGTTGCTAAGCATCACGGAGAGATAGACGCTGGGCACGTGATGCTTGCCAGTCACGCGCCCGTGTTTGGTCTCCACCCACAGCAGGGCCGCGATGATGGAAGGGGGCACCCCGTGTATGGAATCGGCGCGATGTAGGAGGTTTTCGTGCTTCGTGAGAAACTCCCGGACACTGGCCACGGCTTCGCTGTTCCAGTTGTGGGAGTAATCAGGTTTGGTGGCGAAATTTGTGACGTTCGTGCGAACATACTTTTCGTCAAACGAGGCCATCGAGTCCTGAAGAAGCAATTCGATGTAGTTTTTGTCGACTCCACGGCTAACCGCTGCACTGGCGGCCCGTGCTAACGGGTGCGAATCAGCGCCAGTCTTTGGAGAACGATCATCACCTGACGAAGAGTTTTGAGGCAACGAGGCCAGCGACAGGATGATTGCGGCAGTTGATGCGGCAATCACAGAGAAGAGAGAGAACATGCTCATCGGACGGTAATCTACGTAACCACCACGGCAATGGTCAACATTCGACACCTTTCGATCGTCATTCTCGGCCTGTTTGCGCCGTTGGTGATGTCTGCTCAACCGCGTCTCCAAGTGCAATCGTTAGTGGATTGGGGTGTGGTAGTACCCCGTGGGTCACTGACGAAGCAAGAGTCCGTCAAGTATCGTGTTCCGATCAAGAACACCGGAAACAAGACGCTTGTGATCTCGTCGGTACGTCCACAATGCGGATGTACAACAGCGCCTCTGGAACGTGACACCTTGCGCGCGGGCGAAGAGACCGGAATGAACATCACCCTGACATTGCCAGCCGGCAGTGGCGTGATCGACAAGTATGTGACGGTGTTCAGTAACGACTCGGCGGGTAGCCATGTTGTGAAGCTTCGTGCGGAAGTGCAACGCCCCCTGCAGCTCTCGTCAAGCTTTTTGGGCTTTAATCAGGGTCATGTTGGCGAGCCGACGCGCTCAAAGATCTCGCTGACGTCGTTTGTTGATGAACCCGTAACGCTTACACTGCAGCCGCTGACGTCTGGGCTAACAGTGATCGGTCCGACTAGCGTAGTTGCGCAGAAGAATGAGCCGGTGCCGATTGAAGTCGAATTCACCCCGGTAAAGACGGGCGTTTTTACTGTGCAGATGAAGATCACCACTACCCTTCTCGATTACGACACCATCGAGCTCACGGGGTATGGAATTGCTGACGCTCCGAGGAAGTGACACGCTCATAGATGATGAAGCCCCCGTCGCGATACTTCTCGCGAATGGTGGGCGCATCTGACCAGTTAGCAGCATCATTCACGCGACAGACAAATGTTGCCGGAAGGTCGATGTCTCCGGTGATTAGCCATGGCTCCCATGCATCAACAGCTATGCCTTTGGCTGCCGAACTCAGGTGATAGGGCTTCTGCGTGTAGAAGAGATGAGCATAGCTCTTCATGGTAAGGGGCTTTGCATAGACCTCTCTGCCCCTGAGAGACTGATAGAAGTCCAGAGCCGCCCCCTGCGAGTATGCTTCGATCTTCGGTGCGACAAGGGGAAGAAACGTAAAGACGAACAGCATCACGCTGGCGTAAAGGGTGAGGATGCCAGCTAGAGGCTTTCGGCGTAGCCAAAGCGCATACGCACAGGCGCCCGCAACAAGGATGAGTCCGATGAATGGCTCCATACCCAACCACTCTACCTTGCGTGACATGGCCTCGCGCAGGAATGGGTCGCGGAACGACGGCAAAGAAAGCATCCACTCGCTGTTCATGAATGCCAGAGGAACGAGGCAGGCGATCCCACCAAGCAGGAGTGCATGCAGCAGAATGGTGACAACTATCGTCGCCCCGGCGGTAAACGTCGCCGAGGCGACGAGGCCTCGTCTCAAGATCCACATCGCTGCCAGATACGTCATGGGGATGTAGGTCATCGAGCTGTAGTGGACGATCTTGGTGGTGACGGCAGAGAAGACAACAAGAACGACGAAAAAGAGGGCAATCATCCAACGGCGCATCGCGCGCTCACTGTCCGATACCACTTGCCGCCTGCGAAGCGAGGCGAGAAAGAAGATCGATGTTGGAAAACAACCGATGAGCAGCACAACACTGTGGTAGTACCACGGCTGGGCATGCCCTGCTTCGCCCTGCGTAAGCAGCCGCCACTGATAGTGGAGGTTCTCTATCAGGAATTTCGGACCATTGGCTGCTGCGTCAATTCCCAACCAAAGGGCAGGAAGGATGCAGGCAATACCGATGATGGTGGCGATGCTTGCTGCAGGAAAGGGGCGAGCAGCGGCCGCACCACGTTTGCCGGCAATCCATTGTGCGATGACGGTGAGTATGACAAGACCCAGTCCCACCGGCCCCTTGGTCATCACCGCCAGACCCGCATACATCCCAGCGGCTACGTTGCGTGATGCTCCATCGAGCTCGCCCCGTATCGCCTGCCAGATCGCCAGAAAGATGAACAGGTTGAACATCGGATCAATGATGCCCGACCGCGCATAGAAGTGCGGCAGGAGCGTACCGGCATAGACCAACGGCCATAGCAGGCCGAAGACATTGCCGTGGAGTCGACGTCCGATCGAATGCAATACCAGCAGTGTAACCACACCAACGACAGCATTGGGCAGACGAGCGGCAAACTCGTTGATGTCGAAGATGTGCATCGAGAGTGCCTGGGTCCAGACAAACAGAGGGGGCTTCTCCGTGAACGGACGGTAGTCGATCTGCATGTGCAGATAATCACCCGTAACGATCATCTCGCGGGCGCACTCGGCAAAGTTGATCTCATCCCAGTCAAACAGCCGAACGGATCCCAGAAAGGGGACGAACAGCAGAAGACCAACAGCAGCGATCAGAATTCGCTGAAGTCGGACGTCATGCGCGATGGCGTGCTTGCTCACGGGGCAAAAATACCCACGGCGCTGCGCTAAGGAGTCCGATCGCTGCCGAGCTAGAAAGTGCCGGCAGAAGCTCCCAACCAGCGCCGCCGATCTCGTAATAGATCTGAACGATGTTCACGACCGGTATGGTCGTTGGCAAAATGATGAGGAGCGCAACAATCACCAGTGCTGTTGCAGAGATTACTGCCAATCGTGATCGCTCCTGCTGCGCCATGTGGTCGATGACCACAAACCGGCCGAGCAGCGATGCAACAAGCGTCATCATCAGCAGCGATGCGATGTGGGGATGTCCGGCAAACAGCGACTGCACCAGCACGTAGGCCACGATCATCTCGGCGGCTGTGAGCAGAAACTTCCCGATCAGTTCGGCAAAGAAGTTCCTCGTTGCGGAGGTCATGGATGAGCGCGTGGCGAGCACGAGTGATGGGATAGCAACACCCACCAGGCTAAGCAGAGCGCCGCGGCGTGGACTCAGGTGATACGGGGCTGCGGCCAGCGCGGTCAGAGCGCTCAGTACTATCAGGACGACGTTCTTGCTCATGAAGAGCACAGCTACGGCCATCACGGTGCGCACCGAACGACGTCCTTCGGCGATCATCGCCGGGAAGTCGGCAAACGAGGCGTTCTCCAGAACAATGTCCGCCGCGAGCTTTGTTGCCGGAGAACTCTCCGGCATGGCAATGCCCACATCGGCCTCCTTGATCGCCGGCAGGTCGTTGATGCCATCACCGATCATCACCACAGTAGAGGTTGCGGCAAGCCCCCTGATGATCTCTCGCTTGTCAAGGGGCGAGCACCGTGCCCGCACGTCAATGTCGTCCTGATTTTGGAGATTCAACTGTGACAGGGCCTGTCTGACAGGGGGCTCGGCATCACCTGAGAGGATGACGCGGCGCATGTCGATGTCGGCAAACATGTTCATCGTCGCAGAAGCATCTTCACGAACAGAGTCGGCTAGCACAACGACAAACCTCGGAACAACATGTGTACCCACAGGGTACGGTTCATCCGTTGAGCAGACCGCGACAATGCGGTGCGATGAGAGCCCGGCATTGCGGATCACGCCCTGCGCCGGCTCCCATTGAGGGTGCTGCGGCGTCATGACGATGTCGATTGCGCCGATGGTCCACCAGCCCCCTGGCTGCGTGCGGCATGCACTGTACTTGCGCGACGAGGAGAAGGGGATCACTTCGATCGGTTTCATTTTGGTATCCGTCATGCCAGACGAGCGGAACGCATCCGGCATGCGCCCCTGATCACCGATGGCATGGGCGATGCTGCTCAACATCCGTCTTGCCTCGTCTTCGGTTGAACCGTCCAATGGCAGAATATTCGTGACCTCGAGCTGATTCGTCGTGAGCGTTCCGGTCTTATCGAAGCAGACCACTGAGGCACTAGCCAGCCCTTCCATGGCTGCCACCTTTTGGACGACCACTCCGCGGCGCGCGATGCGGACGATTCCGGCGATGAGCGTGATCGTTGAGAAGAATACCAGCCCCTCGGGGATCATTCCGAGTACCAGCGTTGCCACACGTCGGATCGAATCGACGTTTGAGAGTGCACTGGCCCCTTCCCGCAAGAGGTCGGTGCCGGCAAGCAGAATAGCGATTACGAAGCTCCCGGTGAACAGAGCATTGACGCGACGTTGAAGGGGCGAAGGGCGCAGGTCCACACGACGTGATAGGAGCTCGATTTGCGCTGCCTCAGTGTCGCCGCCGATTGCTGTTACGCGCAGGGTCATGCTGCCGGCCACACACCAAGTGCCGGTATGAACCGGGGTGTTAGCCGTCACATGTACCGGATCGGACTCACCGGTGAGCAGGGACACATCCAGCTCCGCCCCCTGAGAGGAGATCACCATTCCGTCTGCCGGAACAATGTCTCCGCGGTGGATCGTAACAATATCACCGACGATCACCTCATCGATCCCAAGCGTGACGTCGTGCTCGTTTCGCCGCACGGTTACCTGCGGCGGACGGAGTGCCGAGGCCCTCTCAAGAGAGCGGTGAGCGCGTACTTCCTGAATGATAGCAAGCGTGGTATTTGCGATGACCACTGTGATCACACCGAGGGAGTCCCAGACAAGGCGCTGATCATCGGTTGAGACGTATGCCGCCGTCAGCAGGCCAATGATGATTGCATTGACGGTGTTGAAGGGGGTGAAGGTGTTCTCAAGAACGATTGTCCCGATGGATTTGGTCATGCTGGCAAAGCTAGGTTGGTCCGGATTGCTTTGCTGTAAAGACCGGCAAACTTCACCGTAGGATAATGTCGGGTTGGGCAACTTTCGTGCATGATCAAAATTGCAGTGCTTGCTATCGCGGCGATTGCCTTAGCGAACTTCGCTTTTCGCTTGCTCCGCTGGATCACAACTCCGATTCTGCGACGCCTAGGATTTTACCGCTACTACGCACCGCTCTTCTTCATCCAGCCTTTCGGACGCAACCGGGTAGAGCTACATCTCGGCACGTCATGGGATCTAATGAAGGCCGAGAAGCTCACACCGCAGGCCATAATGTCATCGCTTGTTATGGGTATCGGCGGACTGGTTGACGACGTCAAATGCGGACGTCTGAAGCCGGCGTTGCGGGTAAGGGCAACAACGTATTTCCTGTCAGAGTCCACTCTACGTCGTTTCGGTTTTGTGGTGCGCCGACCCGACATCTGGGAGTACATCGCCTTTCTCGGCAACTATGTCGAGGTCTGCCTACTGCGGAGCATCGTTGCTGGCAGACCACAGGTTGTGGATCTCCGTCGCGTTCGTATGGCCGAGACCACGCTGCAGCAACTTGTCGATCGGGAGACCATCGTAGGTCATCTGATGACGCATTTCGTTGCCAAATCTCGGGGAGATGTTTCGCTGTAACAAACACCGTTAAACCGGTTTTCTCTCAGCTGCATCTAGGGGTATCTTTGGCGGGGCTTGGGTATTGCAATGCCGTGATACCGCTCTGCGACGGATCATCATGTAGGGTATTCTCGAGGAGGTCCAATGGCTTCGTTAACTCCGTATTCCGGTCCATGGACCCGCCGCGAGGCGGCCCATCTGTTGCGTCGGGCAGGATTTGGTGCAACGTTGGCAGACATTGACGCCTCTGTGAAAGGGGGCATGCAGTCCACTCTGAAGTCCCTCTTCACGCCCCTTCCAACACCCGTCCCTCCGGTCAACACAGATGACAACTCCAAGTGGGTGCCTGATGCGGGCAAGGTCTGGACGTCCACGTTTGTTTTGAGTGACCAGAATGATCCTTCAACCCAGACGGCATACAACCTTGTAAAGGGACCAGCATTTTACAATGGTCTGACGAAGATGTGGTGGACACGGCAGATGATCAACTCGCCGGCAACGGTCCACGAAAAGCTCACGCTATTCTGGTCGAACCACTTTGCCACCGAAATGACACCGGTGCAGCACGGCATCCTGTCGTTTGAGCTCTTGGTGTATCTGCGTGCCAATGCCTTCGGAAACGTCAAGTCCATGGCCCGACGTGTCACCTTCGATGCAGCCATGCTCCGCTATCTGAACGGCAACGTCAACACCAAGGGAAGTCCAAACGAGAACTATGCCCGCGAGTTGCAGGAGCTTTTCACCATCGGTAAGGGTCCTGAGGTATCACAAGGCGATTACACCACCTACACCGAGCAGGATGTGCGCGCCGCTGCGCGAGTGCTGACAGGGTGGCGCGATTTTGGCGTGCGTGACCTCGTGATTCCGGCCGGTGACAGAGATTATCGCGATAATCAGCCCAAGAACGCACCGGTCTTTCCCGACAACCCCAATGCCGTTTTCGTTCCGGCTCAACACGACACGGGCGATAAGCAGTTCTCGGCACGCTATGGCAATCGCGTCATCAAGGGTCGCAACACCGTGCAGGGGGCTATCGCAGAAGTTGATGAGCTGCTCGATATGATCTTTGAGCAGAGTGCGACAGCGGAGTACATCGTACTTCGGCTGTATCGCTGGTTCGTCAGCAGCGAGGTCACCGATGAGGTGCGGCGCGACATCATCAAGCCCCTTGCCGCTGATCTCCGAAGCAATAACTATGTCGTTGGTCCGGTGCTGCAGAAGCTGCTTGGTTCGCAGCACTTCTTTGATGAGGCCCTGCTAGGTGGCCAGCTGCGTTCTCCCGCCGACATGGTCATCGGTCTCTTGCGCGCCATACCAACGTGGCGGTCGATTCTCGACCCCTCGCTTGAATCCCGATTCTATGGCGGCGTGGCCACAGCGCTTGCTCAGCAACAAATGGATCTTAACGAACCCCCAAGCGTTGCTGGTTGGGAGGCGTATCACCAGTCGCCCGATTTCGATCGTATCTGGCTATCGACTGCTACACTCCCGTTGCGAAATGGCTTCACCGATGCGTTGCTCGTGAATAATAATGCCCTAGGCCGAAAGCCTATTCTCGATGCAGTTGCATTCGTTAAGCAGCTGGCCGATGCCAATGACTCGCTTCGAGTGATCGAGCAGCTTAACGAGATCTTCTTTGCCGTTCCGTTCACCGAAGCGACCACAATGATGCTGGCCGAAGAGGTACTCATGAATGGTGGACGCTACTACGAGTGGGCCACGTTGTGGAACGCTTACATCGCAGATCCGACGAAGACCACAGCCTTCAATGCAGTGCGCACACCGCTTGATCGACTGTTCAGGTATTTGTTCCGGATGGCGGAATTCCAACTGGGTTAAGGAGACGATCAGATGAACAAGAACAATCTTCGCACTGGTATCTCGCGTCGCTCCTTCATCGCTCGTGCCACGGGAGCTGTAACGCTACCGATGCTCATCAATGGACTTCCCGTGAAGGCCTTTGATGGACCTGTCCTGCACGACCTCTTCAACGTCGAGGCAGAATCAGACCGCGTGCTGGTACTGGTCCAGCTCAATGGCGGGAACGACGGACTCAACACCGTCATTCCATTGAATGACTATGCCACATACCAGAAGCTGCGCACCAACATTGCCATTCCCGAGAAGTCCGCCCTGAAGATCTCGGCGCAGTCCGGACTTCATCCGAACATGGTGGGCGTGCAGCAGTTGTGGGATGAGAAGAAGGTCGGTATCGTTCAAGGTGTATCCTACCCGAATCCCAATCTGTCGCATTTCCGTTCAACAGACATCTGGATGAGTGCCAGTGCGTCGAATGTGAACGTTCCCACCGGTTGGCTTGGGCGCTACCTGAACATGGAGTATCCCAACTATCCGGATGGATTTCCGAATGCCGCAATGCCGGATCCGATCGCCATTCAGATGGCGGCCGTGGTCGGTCTGACCCTCGTCGGCTTGGAGCAACAGTCGATGGGGATTGCGTTGCAGGATCCAGAGACGTTCTATCGTCTCGTCAGTGGCACTGATGCGCCCGGGTCGGATCTTCCGTCGCAGCAGCGTGCCGCGGCAAACGTCACGTATGTGCGCGACGTGCAGGCGAAGTCCATGCAGTACAGCACGGTCATCAAGGCCGCAGCCGACAAGGCAAAGAATATCGAGACGTATCCCACCGGCAACCGTCTTGCCGATCAGCTAAAGATCGTGGCACGCATGATCGCAGGAGGCCTCAAGACGCGTGTGTACTTAGTGCAGTTAGGGGGCTTTGACACGCATGCCGGGCAGACGGATGCAACCGAGCCAACGATGGGAACGCATGCGAATCTGCTGAACCAGGTGTCACAGGCAATCACGTCCTTCCAACGTGATGTTGAGAAGCTCGGAGTGGCTGACCGCGTTGTGACGATGACGTTCTCGGAGTTTGGACGCCGGGCACAGTCGAATGAGAGCTATGGCACAGACCACGGTACCTCCGCTCCGATGTTTGTCGTCGGCACCTCCGTCCAGGACGGCATGACAGGTACGAATCCGGATCTGAAGAATCTTGTTGACGGAAACCTGCGGACGCAGTTCGATTTCCGTCAGGTATATGCTAGCATCCTCGAACAATGGTTCGGCGCAAAGAAGTCGGTCATCAAGGATGTTCTCTTCGACAATTTCCAAACAGTGAAGGTGATCAAGGGGCAGACAACATCCGTTGATGATCAGCCAAGTGTTTCAACAATGTCATTCACGTTTTCGTCAGTCGCGCCCAACCCTGTTCGCTCCGATGCCACGGTTTCGTATGAACTCCACGACGAAGGCATGGTGCATGTGAATCTGTTTGACAACCTCGGTCTGCACGTTGCTACACTTGCCAGTGAAGTCCAGTCACGGGGCTCACACAGCATCCCCGTCAATGCTAGCCCCCTGCCAAGCGGGTCCTACGTGGTCGAACTCCGCATGGGTAATGACCGAGCACATCAGGTGATGGTGGTGGCGAGGTAGGTCCCTCGTAACTAGTAACTTGCCTTTGTGTCAACCGACGTCTCCGTCATCATCCCATGTCGTAATGAGCGCGGCACCATCGAGCAGGTGTTGGCGGATCTTCATGCGCAGACGTATCCAGGTACGATAGAAGTTGTCGTCGCTGATGGGTGTTCAGATGATGGGACCAGGCAGATTCTTGACGCTGCAGCTAGGAATAACGACTATCGTTTTGCGCTGCACGTGATTACGAACGAGCGGCGAGTGATTCCCTCGGCGCTGAACAGGGCGGTGGAGCATGCGTGTGGACGCGTGATCGTGCGTGTTGACGGTCATTCACGTGTGCCGTCCAACTATGTCGAAGAGATCGTTTCGGCCCTTTCGGATTCCAAAGCCAACGTGGTTGGTCCGCGTGTACGCTTTGTCCCAGGATCGGCAAGTTCTGTAGCCTTTGCCATCGCTACGTTGCAGGCTAGTGTATTCGGGACCGGCGGAACAGCTTCGCGACGCAGTATTACGCGTCCGGTTCCTGTCTCTCATGCAGTGATGTCGTGTTACACCCGCAGCGTGTGGGAACGTGTTGATCGCTATGATGAGGGACTGCTCACCAACGAGGACTTCGATTTCGACTACCGTGCAACTCGTTCGGGAGAGACGGTCCTCGCGCTTCCTTCGCCGGAGTTTCAACTCATGGCGCGCTCGACGCTGTCGGGACTGATAGCCCAACGCTGGCGCTACGGCTGGTGGAAGGCTGCCGTTATCAAGAAGCATCCACGCTCGCTGCATCTGCGGCAGGTGATACCCGTGATCGCACTACTGGCACTCGTCGTCCTTGCTGGTATGTCCTTCGTCAGCACCGGCTATGCAATGGGACTCATTGCCATGATCTATGGCTACGTTGGGCTGAGTAGTTGTGCCTCGTTGCTCGCGCTGATGCCTCATGTACTTTCCGAAGAGGTGCCAGACGGACGGCGTGTTCTTGTGACGGTGCTATTGGCGCCCGTGATCTTCGCCATCATTCATGGCATCTGGGCCGCAGGGGTCGTTGCAGGTCTTTTTTTTGCGCGTAGGGCGACTCAGTAACGCAGTACCGCTTAGCGTTCGGCGGCCCGACGTTGCCTCGCCAGACGCGGCTGCTCGGCCTGAGCCTGGTCAGAGAGCTCAAGTACAGGGTTTGCCCCATTCGTCACAACCTCTGTTGTTACCACGCACTTGCGGATGCCCGCGACGTCTGGGATCATGTACATGATTGGGTTCATCACTTCTTCCATCACGCCGCGCAGTGCCCGCGCACCGGTACGGCGCTTCTGAGCCTTGGCAACAATGGCCTCAAGAGCTCCCTGCTCAAAGGAAAGCTCGACGCCTTCAAGGAGAAGTAGCTTTTGGTATTGCTTGACGATGGCGTTCTTTGGACCCGTAAGAATGTCCAGCATCGCTTCGTCGGTGAGAGGGTGAAGAGCCGTCACCACGGGCAGACGACCGATGAACTCCGGTATAAAGCCAAAGCGCATCAGGTCTTCTGGTTCGACGTGCATGAGCAGCTCCATCGACTCTTCCACAGTCGTTGGAGTTGCGGCCGTAAATCCCATCGTTGTGGGCTTCATGCGCTTGGCGATGATCTTTTCCAGACCCTCAAATGCACCACCGCAGATGAATAGGACATTTTTCGTGTTGACGTAAACCAGAGACTGCTCCGGGTGCTTTCGGCCGCCCTTTGGCGGGATCCCGGCCACCGTTCCTTCGAGGATCTTTAGCAGGCCCTGCTGCACGCCTTCGCCCGAAACGTCGCGCGTTATAGAAGCACTGTCGCTCTTGCGTGTGAGCTTGTCGATCTCATCCACATAGACGATGCCGCGCTCGGCCCGTTCGACGTTGTAGTCGGCGTTTTGCAAGAGATTGACAATGATCGATTCGACATCGTCGCCAACGTAGCCGGCTTCGGTCAGCGTAGTGGCGTCAGCAATGGCGAAGGGAACGTCCAGAATGCGTGCCAATGTCTGCGCCAGAAGGGTCTTGCCTGTACCCGTCGGCCCAAGCATCAGGATGTTCGACTTCTCGATCTCCACCTCGTCGAAGCTGCTGACAAGGTGCTGCGATTGAATGCGCTTGTAGTGGTTGTACACGGAGACCGAGAGGATCTCTTTAGCCTCATCCTGGCCGATGACGTGAACGTCGAGTTGCTGCTTAATCTGCGAAGGTTTTGGCAACGACTTGACATCGGTGCGAAGCTTCGGTGCTGGGGCGTTCTTTTTGAGGATCTCTACAGAGTTCTGAACGCATACATCACAAATGTACACGCCCTTACCGGCGATGAGATTGGCTACCTCGTGCGCATTGCGATTACAGAATGAACAATGCAGTGTCTCCGTCGTCCCGCCTGAGCTCATGATCCCCCCTGAATGCCAGCAATTAAACCGTACGCGTCAGGACCTTATCGATCAGACCGTAGTTGAGAGCTTCTTCGGGTGACATGTAGTAATCCCGATCAGCATCCTTCTTGATGGTCTCGTAGTCCTTACCCGAGTGCGTTCCAATGATGCCGTACAGCGTATCACGGATGCGCAGCATTTCCTTTGTGTAGATCTCAATATCCGTTGCCTGACCTTGTGTTCCACCAAGGGGCTGGTGCATCATGATACGCGAATGGGGCAGGGCAAAGCGCTTGCCCTTGGCACCGGCGCAGAGCAGCACCTGAGCCATCGATGCTGCCATGCCGACGCAGATGGTGGAGATGTCCGGCTTAACGAATTGCATCGTATCGTAGATGGCCAAACCAGCCGATACGCTGCCGCCCGGTGAGTTGATGTAGATCGAGATGTCCTTCGTTGGATCCTCGCTTTGCAGGAACAGCAGCTGGGCGATCGTCAGGCTAGCCGTGATATCATCAATCGGTGAGCCGATGAAGATGATACGCTCCTTAAGTAGACGCGAGTAGATGTCATAGGCGCGCTCTCCGCGACTTGTCTGCTCTACGACCATTGGGACGAGCTGATTCTGCATGGTGGTATCCTTCGAAATCACCCCAATGGGGTGGGAATAGTCGGTTTAGGCCTCGATATCGTCGGCGTTGACGTCGGTAATGATCGCATAGTCTATGAGCGTCCGCACGGCTTTTTCAGCCAGCAGTTGGTCTTCGACCGATTCATTCTGACGAAGTAGCATCCGCAGCTGATCTGCAGGAATGCCGAAACGGCTTCCAGCATCTTCGAGGTCTTCATCCGTAAGCGCCATCTGCTCGGCATCGACAATCCGTTCCCGAATCAGTTCCCAGCGAACGATGCGCTCGGCCGACGGGCGAAGCTCGTGCTCGACGCTGTGCGCGGTGAGCGTTTCAACCCCAGGCGCTCCCTCGTTGCGCTTCTTGAAATCGTCGAACAGGCGATGAATGACCGAGTGGACAAGGGGCTCGGGGAGGTCGAACTCATGGGCCTGAACGAGCTGATCGATCAGTTGGTTCTCTACCGCACGGCGAGAGGCCTCGTCGAAGTATTCGCGCAGCTGCCGTTCGATGTCCGAACTGAGCTCTTCGGTAGAGTGCATTTGATTGGACGTGACCATTTCGACGAATTCATTCGTGAATTCGGCTGGTACCACGCGCATGATGTCGTTGACCGTGACGCGGTAGCTAGGGGGCTGAGCGGTCTCGTCGGAAGTTTCGCCGACGTACGAGAACGTATCACCCACCTTGCAGTTAGCTAGCGAAGAGCGCAGATGCATGTCAACAGAGTCGTCTTCAAGGAAAACGCGCGACTCTTTGCCCTCGGCACCGATGATCGGCATCGACGTCTCACGGTCCAGCTCGTGCATGGTCAGTCCCACCACGAACTGCGTACCGTCGATCTGCTCGGCCGGTTCAAACGTCGCAGCCCGCATACAGATGCGGTCGATTTCGCGCTGGACGTCTTCCTCGACCACGTTTTTGATCGGCCGATTGACTGAAAGCCCCCTGTAGGACCCTAGTTCGAAGTCGGGCATGATATCATAGCGGATGGTGAACGCTACGCCATCGGACGACTTCTGAATATCGGTCAGAGCCGGATTGCCAACCACGCGCTGCTGCTCGCTGCGGGCGAAGGCGCGGAACTCAGCATCGGCGATCGACTCTAAAGCCTCATTTTCGATATCGCGACCAAAGCGTTGCTTGATCATCGCGATCGGCACCTTGCCCTTGCGGAATCCCGGTAGGGAAATGCCGGCCTGCGCCTTGACGTAGGCTTCTTCATAATGCGGCTTCAGCTCGGATTGCTGCAGTGAAATGCGAACTTCCCGCGAACAGCCTTGCAGAGTGGTGATCGTGCGTTCCAAAAATGGGCTCCAAAATGGCCGGAAAGCGGCCGGAAAACGTGGTGTTTAGTATGTGCGGAAGGAGAGACTCGAACTCTCACAGGTTGCCCCGCCAGATCCTAAGTCTGGTGCGTCTGCCATTTCGCCACTTCCGCAGAGCTACAAAGGTACGAAAGTGCGGATGTCTGATGACAGGTTACAGGTTACAGGTTACAGGTTTCAGGTTTCAGGTTTCAGGTTACAGACTTCCTCTGCAAGTGTCCCTCGCGCAGCGTGTCCCTCCGCGTAGCGGAGTCCCTCTGCAGGTGTCCCTCCGCGCAGCGGAGTCCCTCTGCAGGTGTCCCTCCGCGAAGCGGAGTCCCTCTGCAAGTGTCCCTCCGCGAAGCGGAGTCCCTCTGCAAGTGTCCCTCCGCGTCAGCGGAGCTGCGTGCCGTTCTGCATGGGGGCATCCGGCACGCAGAGAACAACGCTTCCATCTTTGTTGTGGAATCCCGTGACGAGGACCTCGGACATCCACGGCCCGATCTGCTTTGCAGGAAAGCCGCAAACGCATACCACTTGACGTCCGAGGAGGGATTCAGGAGTGTACAGGTCTGTGATCTGGGCACTCGAGCGGCGCACATCGCCCCCTCCGAGGTCAACCCAGAGCTTATAGGCTGGCTTTCGGGCCTCCGGGAACGGCTCTGCACGCACGACGGTACCAACACGAATGTCGAGCCGATCGAAATCTTCCATGGAGGCGTGTTCCATTTCCGCAATTTGCACCCGATGAAGGCACTTGTCATCGGTGGAGGGTGGGCAGGTATCGCTGCGGCTATGGAGGCTGCCCGGCTCGGCTGGGAGGTTGAGCTCGTGGAGGAGCGTCCCTATCTGGGTGGTCGTGCACGGTCGTTTGTGGACAAGACCACGGGGGATACGATCGATAATGGCCAGCACGTGATGATGGGGTGCTACCACGAACTCCTGCGCATCGTGCACGATCTCGGCACAGACCATCTTCTGGAGCGTCAGAAGGCGCTCCGCGTGGCCTTTGTGGATGAGTCAATTGGGCAGGACGTTCTCGACGCATCCGCCTTGCCGGGAAAGCTCGGGATGCTCTGGGGGCTGCTACGGCTGCGGAACCTCTCGCTTTCAGCCCGCATGGCCATCGTTCGCCTGGCCCTGAAAGTGCTCCGAGCTCCTAGCGCTGGTACGGGGCTTACCTGCCACGAATTCTTTGACCAGTTGCGTCAGCCCGCAGAGGCTGTGCAGCGGTTCTGGGAGCCACTCGTACTTGCGACATTGAATGCCCCAGTGTCCGTTGCCCCCGCTGAGCTCCTTTCAACGGTATTGCGCTTGGCGTTCTTTGGGACGACCGATGATGCGAAGCTGCTGATACCAACCGGCGGCTTGAGCGACCTTGTCGCCCCCTTCGATAGATGGCTTGCCGCTCGAGGAGGTACTGTGCGCACCAGCTCAAGTGTGGACCGCATCACCATCGTCGGTGGAGGGGCGGTTGGCGTTGTCCTGTCGGACGGTTCGAATATTGATGTCGACGTCGTCATCAGCACTGTACCACAGCGCGCGCTGGCGCGCCTTGTGCAGGCCTCGGGTATCGCATCGGACCTGCCGGAAGAACCCGAGATGAGCCCCATCGTAAGTGTGTATCTGTGGTACGACCATCAGTGGATGTCGGTAGATTTTGCTGCGGCACTGGGAACGACCGTTCAGTGGGTGTTCAACAAGCAGCGCACCACAAATGGGCTTGTCGCTTTAACAGTTAGTGCTGCGTCGGAGATTGTCGGAGCTCCATCCGAGGAGATCATTCGATCGTGTGATGCTGAACTTCGGCAGCTTTTTGCCGGAACAATGGCTCCCGCAATTCTAAAGCACGGCGTGGTCATCAAGGAGAAACGTGCTACGCCCCGTTTCAGCCCGGCAGCCCATGGATGTCGGCCGACCACCGATGCTCTGCACACACACGTGCGCAACCTTTTCCTTGCTGGTGATTGGACCCAGACGCAATTGCCTGCTACGCTCGAGGGGGCGGCCCGATCGGGAGTTGCGGCCATAGCCGCTGCAGAAGTCGTAGCACGATCATAGCCCAAACAATCCCAATGGCGAATCCGCCCAGCACATCGCTCGGGTAGTGTACGCCGCAATAGATCCGCGAAAAGCCGATCAGCAGCGCATAGCTCCACCACCAGGTGCGCACCTGCGGAAAGAACGTCGAGAGAATGACGGCAAAGATGGCGCTATTCATGGCGTGGTTACTGGGGAACGACCCGCCGCCGGAACCGACGAGCTGGCGGGCTTGCTCAAGAACAACGTATGGACGCGGACGCTGAATGACCTCTTTGAGAAGTTGGTGACTCAGCTGATCTGCCAATGCAACGCTACCAATGAGTACCGTTGCACAGACGATCAAACGCCTACCATCACCGTGCCGTGTTCGATATCCACGATAGAGCAAATAGCTGATGCTCAACAAATAAATCGGCAACCAATTTTTTGTTGTTGTAAGTATCGGAAACAGGAAATCGAACACAGCATTCGCAATGCTATGATTGACAAAGAAAAACGTTTGGACGTCCCATGAAATAAGGACCGAGAGGATGTCGCGGATCACGTCGAAAACTACGGTGATTATCAGTCGAAAATCTCCCCTTGAAACTTCCAACAGGGTGAAAAACTTTTCAATGCAAGAATCGCAGCTCGAATTTTATCCACATGGACTTTTGATGATTGACCAAGCGTTCGGCATCACACTATCTTGCCCCTCGTTGTCCGGAATTCAATTCAACAAATCGATCCAGTTCACTGCGTGCATGCCACCACCAAGCGCGCTGGCTGAGCATCCCCCGAATGCGGTGGAGCGTTTGGTGAATTGACGCCATGATGGAACGTGGCATATCGGAACGGCGTTACTGATACAGCCAACAGCATCACGGAGAGATTGCATGAAGATTCCGCGCCGATTTTCGACGTCAGGAACTAGCCCCTACGACATGTTTCGCTACACGATCAGAGAATCGGTGTTGCGAAATCAAAGCGGCAAAGAGATCTTCCGGATGGACCATGTCGAGGTCCCCGAAGCATGGTCACAGGTTGCTACCGACATCCTAGCGCAGAAGTATTTCCGCAAGGCTGGCGTACCGTTAACTGATGACGGCGGCGCGCCGATCCTCAACGATGATGGAACGCAGAAGACCGGTGCCGAAACGTCGGTCCGACAGGTCGTCCATCGACTGGCTGGCTGCTGGCGCTGGTGGGGCGAGAAGTATGGCTATTTCGATTCTGCCGAGGACGCTCAGGCATTCTATGACGAAATCGCCTACATGCTTCTCAAGCAAATGGCGGCTCCGAACTCGCCGCAGTGGTTTAATACAGGTCTAAACTTCGCCTATGGTATCACCGGCTCGGCGCAGGGTCACCTGTATGTTGATCCAGACACCAAGACGCTGACGCGTTCAAGCGATGCTTACACGCATCCTCAGCCCCATGCTTGCTTCATCCAGTCGGTCAATGATGACCTGGTCAATGAAGGTGGCATATTCGACCTCGCGACGCGTGAAGCACGCATCTTCAAGTACGGCTCGGGAACGGGCTCGAACTTCTCCAATCTGCGTGGCGAGAGCGAGCGACTCTCCGGAGGCGGCGTCTCCAGCGGTCTGATGTCGTTCCTGAAGATCTTCGACCGTGCCGCGGGTGCCATCAAGAGTGGTGGCACAACACGTCGTGCAGCGAAGATGGTCATCGTGAATGTCGACCATCCAGATATCGAGAAATTCATCGAATGGAAGGCCAAGGAAGAAGAGAAGGTTGCCGCGCTGGTTGCCGGTTCCAAGATCGCCTCCACATTCCTGCATGCGATCAGCGATGCAGCGCAGCAGGGTGGAACCAACGAGCAGACCAACGAGCGTCTGCGCGTGCTAATCCAGCGTGCACTCCACCGTGGCGTCCCGTACAACATCATCAAGCGGACGTTGGCACTGATCGATCAGGGCTTTACCAATATCGACTTCGCTCAGTTCGATACGCACTACGAAGGCGAAGCTTACAACACCGTATCGGGTCAGAATTCTAACAACTCCGTTCGCGTGACCAATGACTTCATGGAAGCGGTCATCACAGACAGTGCGTGGAATCTGACCTGGCGCACCGACAGCACCAAGCATACGACCGTGCGGGCGCGTGATCTGTGGAACAAGATCAACATGAGTTCGTGGAAGAGTGCCGACCCGGGCTTACAGTTCGATACCACGATCAATGAATGGCACACATGTCCGAACGACGGGCGTATCAACGGCTCAAATCCGTGTTCGGAGTACATGTTCCTCGATGACACGGCATGTAACCTGGCATCGTTGAACCTGGCGCACTTCTACGACGAAGCAAGTCAGACCATCAAGATCGACGATTACCGCCATGCCGTGCGCCTCTGGACGTCCGTCCTTGAGATCTCGGTTTTGATGGCCCAGTTCCCGTCGGCCGACGTTGCTCAAAAGAGCTACGACTTCCGCACTCTTGGCCTCGGCTATGCCAATCTCGGCACGGTCCTTATGATGATGGGCATCCCGTACGACTCGCCCAAGGCCCTGGCTATCTGCGGCGCGTTGTCATCCATTATGACGGGTGAGTCCTACGCCGCAAGTGCCGAAATGGCGGCCGACGTCGGCCCCTTCCCCAAATACGACAACAACCGTGACGCGATGCTTCGCGTCATTCGAAATCATAGGCGTGCAGCATACAACGCAGCAGACAGCGAGTTCGAAGGGCTAACAATAACGCCCATGGGTATCAGCGAGGAACTGTGCCCAGCCGACCTTATGGTGGCAGCTCGCACTGCATGGGACAAGGCCCTTGCTCTTGGGGAAGAGCACGGTTATCGCAATGCACAGGCAACAGTGATCGCCCCAACGGGTACGATCGGCCTGGTCATGGACTGCGATACCACCGGTATCGAGCCGGACTTTGCGATCGTGAAGTACAAGAAGCTGGCAGGTGGCGGCTACTTCAAGATCGTCAACCAGTCCGTGCACAAGGCCCTGGCCGCTCTCGGATACACCGATCAGCAGATCGATGATATCGAGAAGTACTGTAAGGGGCATGGTACGCTGATTGGCTGTCCGCACATCAACCGCCAGTCGCTCAAGGCCCTAAACTTCACTGACGAAGCCGTTGACGCGATCGAACGTCAGCTCGACAGTACCTTCGACGTGCGCTTCGTGTTCAACAAGTACACGCTTGGCGAGGAACTGTGCCAGCAGCTCGGCTTCAGCACGCAGCAGCTTGACGACATGCAGTTTGACATGCTCACGGAGCTGGGCTTCACCTCGGAGCAGGTCTCTGATGTGAACGACTATATCTGTGGCACGATGATGATCGAAGGGGCTCCTCACATCAAGGATGAACACCTGCCGATCTTTGACTGCGCCAACAAGTGCGGTAAGCGTGGCGAGCGTTATATCGACTACATGGCTCACGTACGCATGATGGCCGCAGCGCAGCCATTCATCAGCGGTGCCATCTCCAAGACCATCAACATGCCGGCCGAAGCCTCGGTGGACAACGTCGGCGATGTGCATTTGGCTTCCTGGCGTCTGATGCTCAAAGCCATTGCGCTATACCGCGATGGATCAAAGCTTTCCCAGCCCCTTAACGCCAGCAACGACAATTTTGATGAGTTGGTGCTGTTGGGAGATCAGGACGACTGGGACGAAACCGTTGATCAGAAGGCCATTCAGAAGGTCATCGTCGAACGCGTCTATCAACGTGCCGAGCGCCGCCGCCTGCCGAAGCGCCGTCACGGCTATGTGCGCGAAGCCACGGTTGGTGGTCACAAGGTCTATATCCGCACCGGTGATTTCGATGATGGCTCGCTGGGCGAGATCTTCATCGACATGTACAAGGAAGGCGCATCCTTCAAGGGGCTTCTCAACTGCTTTGCTGTTCTGACGTCGAAGGCCCTTCAGTACGGCGTTCCATTGGATGAACTGGTGGATACCTTCACCTTCACGCGATTTGAGCCAGCCGGCTTTGTGGAAGGACACGAGGCCATTAAGAATGCCACATCGATCCTCGACTACATTTTCCGGACGCTTGGCTATGACTATCTCCAGAGGACCGACTTCGTCCATGTTCCTCAGGTGGACTCCTCTGGTGCTCAGGCCAAAGGCGGTCTTGAGGCCCCAGTAGCATCGGCAGAAGCCCCCTCCCAGGACTCGACCGAGGTCATTTCACCTGCCCCTACGTACAACGAGGTGATGGAGGCCGTTTCCGGCACGTTGGACCAGGACGGGGCCAAGGCCAAGTTGCTGGACCCGAAGAACATGGGTTACACAGGTGAAGCTTGCTCCAAGTGTCAGTCCACCCAGGTCGTCCGCAATGGGGCTTGCACGATGTGCTTGAACTGCGGAACTACCACCGGCTGCTCATAAGGGGCTTAGTAGCCAACAGACGAACGAAACTCTCTGTCAAGGGGACGATCGACGGCCGATCGTCCCCTTTTCCTTTCGAAAGGGGGCACAACTGGCACGGTTTTTCTTGCGAATGATAGCCCCGAAAACCTATTTTGGGGCTTCTTGTGACCGAACATTTCGAATTAAGAACATCATTCGGAGAATTCCATGAAAATGCGTCAGATCGCCCTGTCAGTGGCGGCTCTTGTTGCTTCGGCATCCATCGTTTTTGCTGGTGGGGAATCTTGTGCCGTAAAGACATCTGCTAAGAGCGAAAAGTCGGGATCATGCTGCTCAGTGAAGGCCTCGAACGTGAAGAAGGCCTCAATGGACAAGTGCGCAGTTGAATCGAAGTCTGCCAAGGAATGCTCTACTGAAAAGGCCGAAAGCTGCTCGATGTCGAGCGCCAAGAAGAGCGGATCATGCTGCTCGATGAAGGCCAAGGATGTCAAATCAACATCGACGCAACCTAAGGTCGAAGTTGGTGTTGTTACACCGGATCAGTCAGGAAAGTAACGGCGGTCTGAAATACGGGGGGGCTTTCGTGCGTCTAGGTTACAGCTGGTGCGAAAGCTTAACGGACAGGGTCACGGCCCTGTTGGAATCACATCTGGAGGAACGCCATGTCCAAAGGCGGAGCTGGTAAAGTCTATTTCGTTTTGTACCTCGCGGTTATCCTCGAGCTCCTGATCATCATCGTGGAGCGCGACGAAGCCGAAGAGCACCTCATCCGGAAGCAGAAGGAAGCCGAAGAGATCGTAGAGGCTGTGATGGCGCAGCTAAATACCGGTTTCGGGGCTAGCGGCGTGAATGCGTTGCCTCAGGACGAGATCACACTTCTCGACAAGTCCGTTATGTCGGGGGTTTCCGAGCGCGACCGTCCAAAGGAAGAGCGTGCCTACCAGATCCGCGTATCGACCGTTAAGATTAAGGACATCCTCGGCGATGACCTCCCGGAAGATGAAGCGGCAAAACGACAGCGGATCGAAGAGATCATTCGACTCTTCAATGTGTCGAACCTAAGCCTCCTGGATACGCTCAACGAGACGAACGAAGTTGAGCGCCTCTCGATGGATCTCGACCCAGAGTGGTTGAAGAAGAAGACATCTGAGGTCTTGCAGAAGCTTGGCGATCTGAAGACGATCACGGATGTACCTGAGTTCCGTGACGGGTTCTCATTTCTGAAGGCGATCATGCCAGACTCCCTTGACTACAAGGGAAGTACAGAGATGGTCAAATTCCGTTTCAGTCCACATCTGACGTTGCTCGATAAGACGGCATTCGAAAACGGGATCAAGGTGTTTGAATACACCTTTAAGCAGACGAGTCAGGGCTTGTATCGCGTTCGACTGAATTCAAAGACCAACAACATTCTTGGTATCGCGAACCTCGGCAAAGAGCAGAGCGATGATCCGGAAGACGTTATCTCCATCGGTACAATCCAGCTCACGCGTAAACAACTCTCGAAGGTTGAGAAGAGACTGCTCAACACACTCGGGGCTGAGGTTCAGAGCTTGAGTGAAAAGTTCGGAGCGTCGTCCGAATACAAGTATGCAGAGTATTCAAGACAGGTTGATGCAGCGATTGACAAGTTGAAGCACGAGGACCTCGGTTTGAAATCCAAATCGGAGAAGATCCGTCGTGCCGAACTTTTGAAGAACATCACAGTGCTGTTGCACGGTGATGCGAATCAAATGGAGCAGAACAATCCGTCGTTTGCCTTCGAAGTGTTCGTGAAGAAGCCAAACATCGAACGGGCAGAGCCGTGCGTTTCGGACATGATTGAGGAACAGAAGGTTCTCTCGGGCCTCAATCGTGCAGTGATTCCGTTCACCGTCAACAACTTCCGTGGTGATGCTCCGCAGGTATCCGTGACGCCGAACGATGTGCGCGTGCGTGTCGTTGCCATGGGAGATGCGAAACCTGCTCTTGGAGGAGCCCGAAATCAGCCGTTCGAGATCTATGTAGAGGGTCTTACAACCAACGGAGCTCCGAAGGCATACACCTTCAAGATCACAAACGTGAATGCCTGTGAAGAAGCGGAGCCTAAGTCAACGATCACGGTGTACCCATCAGACCTGAAGAACAAGAACGCAATTGATGCCGTCCTCGACAAGCGGGTTTATGCTGGAAAGCCATTGCGCTTGCCGATCGAACCGTCGTCCGGTGGTGAGATTCAGTCGAACCAGTTCATGCTTTCGTACAATCTCAATGGCGAACAGCAGGATTTTGTTGGTACAACACCACTGCAGGTCACGATACCGTGCGTACCTAAGAATCTTTCTGGTCTTAACGTAAAGGTCAAGTGGCGCTACAAGCCTGTCGGTTCACAGTACACCGAAGAGGTGGCATTGTACGATCGAACGGTTAACACCGCTAAGCAGTCATCACCGGAGATCATTCTCTCGAACACAAGTGAAAACTGGGACGCCAAGAACATGCGCCTCGTGGTCAGTGGCATCGAGGTGCTGCCACCAAAGGTTGACTGTCCTAACGTCGTTGCCCAGGACAAAGACATCAAGGTCGATGTAAAACTTGACAAGCCGAGCGTCGGCAAGTATCAGGTTATACAATCGATCGAACAGGAAGGTCCTGGACGCTATCGTTTGATTCTGACGCTCAAGGGGCCACGCATGAAGTTCCCAGGAGACAATGTCGAAGCGTCGATCACGGCCAGCATCGGCGGTGTCTCGATTTCTGAAACGAAAACCGTTTCAATCCCTGAATTCCGTTAATAACCATTCGTCACGCGAGAACGGCACATGAATATCCGTAGGCACTGGACCCTTGCCCTTGTTCTGATCACTGCACTGATCACACAGCCGCTTTACGCGCAGACTGATGGTGCATACGTCGGCAAGTTCAAGAGCGTCCTCCGGTCACTTTCCAACTACCGTTACGGAGATATTTCTGTCTTCCGTTTGGATGGTCAGTTGTTCGCTGATGTTCAGCGGTATCTCAACCCACCCCCTGTCGATAAGACAGGTGCTTTGGACAAGCTTGGCAAGAAGGACCAGAATCTTGTGGATGAGATCAAGCGCGCGGTCAAGCGTTCGCAGATCTATGAAAAGATTCAGGAGCAGCTTGAAGGTGCAGGATATGCGCCCAATGATCTTGCAGATCAGGATGTGCAGAATGTGATCCAGTTCTATCTCGATCAACGTCAGTATGAAAGTGAGCTCTTTACGGGTGCTTACATCGTAACGACGAAGTATCAACGGGGCGAATCCGGTGAGAACCTGGTCGTCATCGGCCTGATGAAAACACGTGTAAAGCCTTCTGGCAATACCATTCGCGATCTACGTGGAGTCAATCCTGGAGATATCATCACACGGTTTGAGCTCACGCGCCTTGACCCTCCACCAACATCAGCGAAGACGTACGATGACAAGATGTATGGCTATCTGAAGGACCAAGTCATCCAGAACAACGTATTGAACGTCACCCTCGAAGCGCAGGGTATTGATGACCTCGAGACTCGGTTTGTCCGCCAAGTATTTGGCAACGCCGTAGGCATATCCGAGGATGATGTTCAGCAATACATCAAGATCACCAACGGAATTCCTGTTAGCTACTTCGGCCCGAATGAACTCACTATTTCTGCCGCTGATTTGATTTCATACCGGCGTTACCGGCCAGATCCAACACCCAAGACCATCAAAATGATGGTCATGGACAGTAC
>JBILLF010000149.1:0-13259 GCA_044376225.1 Patescibacteria group bacterium
GCCACGATTCCTGTGGAACTACCGCGCAACCGGTACGAATGCAGTTACCTTCCAAAACATGTGGAAGGGCGATACGACGATCGTACTTGATCCAACGACAACCGACCCTGCCGTCTATAACAAGGCTACAGGAACGTACTTGGACACACTGCGCATGTTCAATACCACGAGTCGTGTTGCACGTCGCTTTGCTCCAGCTCCTCAGAATGCGCCAAACAACATTCTGGACGAGATCTACAACAACCCATCGCGTAGTCAGGCTGACACACTGAACATTCACTTTGTCGCCAACCTCACAGACTCGCTCCGTTTCCGCGCTGATATTAATACGGATGATGAGTTTGAAGATCAGGCTGCAGCCGATGCCAATCGTGATGTTGTGAAGAAGTATGGCGCATGGGATTACCGTTACGGTAAGACATCGTATGGTTTCGTTTCGACATCGACGCGTCTCAACCCAGTCGATACATCGCTCGAAAACATCATCCAAGCTCGTCCAAGTTGGATGGCTACTCGGTACATGCGTCGCTATGAAGCAGCTGGTACTGCCGATCCATTTGCTGAAGACTTCACAACACGCGGTCGCATTGAGATTCGTATCCCACGCGTTGTTGCTAACGAGCTCCTTCAGCCAGTCAATGATTACGATCCAGGTCGTCCATTCAATGATGATCGCAACACTGATACCATCATGTCGATCATTGTGAACGACGGTCACGGCGGAATTAATACACTCACGCGCCGTCTGTTCGTGAACTATCAGCCAAGTCTGCTTGAAGCGAATCTTCCTGACGCTATTGAGGATGAAGATTACAACACGCAGCTTATCGATAGCGCACGTCGTATCAAGGTGTACGATCCGAACTTCGGTCAGGTTCAAGCATACGAACTGATTTATGCTGACGAAACACGTGACAGTGTTGAGATTGATCCATACTTCGCAGAAGCAGGTTCGATCAAGCTTGACGACACTCGCAAGACGACGCCACGCTGGTTGCGGATCAATCCAACGTCAGGTCTGCTGTATGGTACACCTCGCGTTACGGATCTTCCTTATGCCGATACAACAGTTCAAGTGACGGTGCTTGTAACTGATGCTGGTGGTCTTCGTGATATTCGGACGTATAACCTGACAATCCGCGCCAAGAACCACAACCCTGTGCTTCTTCAATCGCCAATCATTCGCTGCGTTGAGGCTGGAAAGCCATACAGCGATACGATCCGTGTTACAGACATCGACCTTGCACGCAAGCAGGCCGGCAATGAAGAACTTACGTTTGAAGTCATTGAGCCAGCAGGTTCTTGGGCCTTCACACCAAGCAAGCTTGCAAGCCCAATTGCAGATACGCAGCGTGTTGCAATCTCGACCACAAACTTGTCAGGCAACATTGTAGATGGCCGTATCCGTATCGTGGTTGTCGTCACCGATCGCCAAGGTGCAAAGGATACCCTGATCTACTCTGTTTCGGTTTCCGACGCTACACGCTTCTCAGCTGACGTTCGCGTGCAGAATAACTTCGGTGCGTTCCAAGTACTGACGTTCGGAGTTGGCGGTTCGTCGATCGCCACTCGTGGTGATGAAGCGAACAACTTTGGTAAGCTCGATTCGAACTATTGTGAATTTGAACTTCCACCGGTTCCGTACATCGACGTGTTCGATGCTCGTTGGACGATCCCAACACGTAACGGAATCACGCGCAACATCCATCCATACTCGAACGTTGCTGGTCAGTCCATGTATCAAGCACGCTTCCAAGCTGGTGGTGAGACCGGTCAGAGCTCGAACTACTACCCAGTTCGTATCATCTGGTCACGCACACAGATTCCTGCGAAGGATGCACAGAACCCAGGTTCATACTACATCCGTGATGATCAGTCGAACGGCGCGCTCTTCGATTACAACATGAAGACAGGCCTCGGCCGCAGTGTTCCTGGTGTGATCAAGACAGGTGGTACGGACTTCGATACGCTGATTGTAAATCTCACGTCGATCGAAGGTTTTGTGATCGTCTATGACTTCACTTCTCCTGTCGAAGAAGACGAGGATCCAACGCAGTTCGGTATCACAGGCATCGCTCCGAATCCGTTTACCACTTCTTCAAACATCAACTTCAACGTGCCAACAACGTCGAAGGTCTCGGTGGAAGTGTACAACGCTGTGGGTAACCGTGTTGCCACCGTCGCAGACGAAGTATTCGGTGCCGGTAAGCATACGATTGAATGGACTGGTGCAGCTCTTGCAAGCGGTTCATACACAGTACGCATTACAGACGGAACGAATACTTCGACGCAACAAGTCGTGGTGATCCGCTAACGCTTATCAAATAGGGGGCTGGGTTGACTGGCCCCCTTCTAAACCGACACGAAACCAAACACTGAATTAATTGGAGTCTTTATGAAGAAGCAGGTATTAATTGCCTCGGCGATTGTACTCTGTTCGTTCGCGATCGGTGCGGTTGAGAGCGTGGCTCAGCAGATCTTTAACCAGTTCCGCCAGCCTCAGCTTGTTACGGGATTGCCTTACCGCGATCTTGATGCGTGCACCGCAGCGAGTCCAACAACAATCTCGCCGTTGGACTTCACACTTCCGCCAACGAATGTCAACGATCTCGACGATGGATATGCTTATATCCAGTTTCCAGCAGGCGTTGTGTACAATTACAATGGTACACTCTACTCTGGTGTGTATGTCAGTATCAACGGTTTTCTGACGTTTGACAACACAAAGCGTGTTGCTGCGAAGAATCCGATTGGTCTGTTCATCAACTCATCATCGTATCCAGATAACGCAGTAGCACCATTCTGGGGTGACCACCGGTTCCGCACATCAGCAGACATCGCAGGCGGTTTTATGCCGTCGAAGATCTCGTGGGCATACGACTATGATCGTGACGAAAACTGTCAGATCATCCAGCCAGCTCGCCGTTGCATCATTGTTCAGTGGAAGAATCTGAACGTAAACACGGCACCAGCCGCTATCAACTCTTCGATTGCCAACTTCCAAGCGCGTTTGTATATCGGAGGAGCTACAAACAATAACCAAGGTGAAGTCGAATTCGCTTATGGTCAGGTTGGTGGCAATCCCTACACGACGAACACAACAGTCGTGACACGCGGAGCAACGGTAGGTATTAAGGGTAACGGCGGTTTCCCTGGGTTCCTCTCTGACTTCTGGAATGGTCTCATTTGGGCCCCAGGTGCAGGCAGCAACAGCCGTACTGACTCAACATCCATCTGGCAGCCATCGGGAGGCCGTTCGGATGCACGCATTCGTTTCTCTTCGATCGTGTACCTCACGTTTAGTGACTGGGGTTATGGTGATGCCGATACGTCGGGTGCCCTTGGTGAGCGTCACTTTGATCTGCCGCAAAACCGACGCGTAACTGCCAATGACGCGCGGGTGATCATGCGTTCGATCGTTACAAAGAAGCCTTTGGATTCCATCTGGAAGCGTCAAGCTTATCTCGCCGATGTTAACCACTCAGGCCGCTACTATTTCACAAAACTCAAGCGTGATTTCTCGGGCGACTCGCTCGTCGGATCGTCGGTGGTCATCTGGCGTCGCACAATCGACATCGAACAGTTCTTCCCTGGCGAAGGTGTTGGTCCTAACACAAATCGTCAGGTAGTCCGTGTGATGTTCGAAGGTGATGGTCTTTATGGACCTGGAGGAAAGGCACCAGATGTCAGCAGTCTGAACCAGATCTATTACGAGTGCTCTGAGTACGATGCTGGTTTGATCATGCGATATCTGTCTGGTCGCTTGCCGTACCTTCCTTGGATCTACGACAACGACACAACTGGACCAGATTTCGGTAAGACGACACTAGAGAATGTTGCGGACAACGTGCGCTTCGGCACTCCATCGAGCATCGGTAGTGGTCTCGTTCAAGTTCCTATGTTCCTCAACAACAATCACGACGGTGCTTTTGGTGTTCGTTTCACGACCAATAGCGACATTATCTCTGTGACACCAGTTGTCAATGAGAAGAACGTTGTTTCAAGCGATTTCGGAACTGACATTGCAGTTATTGCCGGCAATGGATCATTCGAACAGAATCAACCAGTCGCAGTTGTTACGATGAAGGATAATGGTGTGCTGAACTTCTCCGATGTACGCTTTAACGAGGCAAACGTTGGTGGACACACTGTCAACTTGGTCGAGAACAACGATGTCGCGGTTGCGGTTTATCCGAATCCAGTAGCAACGTCGATGGCACTGACAGTCTCAGCTCCAGAATCAGGTAGCCTAACGATCCGTATCTATGATGCGTTCGGAAAGCTTGTGAACACGATTCACAATGGAAACGTAAGCACAGGTACGGTCAATGCAACATGGAACACGATGGATATGAATGGCACACTTGTTGCAGCCGGTTCTTACATCGTGCGTGTTGAAGGTGCTGGCGTTTCCACGTCGAAGGTTGTTAGCGTAGTACGCTAAGAATCTCGCAGGTTTGAATTGAAATCTTATGCGCAAATGATCGTGCTGATCGTCATGACGGCGTTCAGCACGATCAAGGCGCAAGACACACTTCGGATTCAGTCTCTTCGGACTGTTGATGTGTGTTCGGGATCGAAACGGTGGTTAATCTCAGCATCGCTGGGAACGATCCGTTTCAGTGATAGTCTAGAGTCCTTTGACATTACAATCGGATATGATCGCAACGTTCTGAGGCCAACCGACGTACTAAAAGAGGGGACACTCTCTTCACAGATGTCTAATGGACCTACGATGAACGTGATAGTACCAGGTGAAATGAGGGTCTTTGGTTTCAATATTGCACGTTCCGTAGCTGGGAACCTTCCTCTGGTAGCTGTAGCAGGTGAATTTATTGGTCAGTGTGATCAACCAGGTGTTCTGACAGTGCCGTATCCTCCGGATTTCAATGGCGAGTTTAAACGGCGTGTGACGGTGTTCACTACAGACAATGTGCAAGCAGTTGCTTTACCGAAGCCAAACCCAGCAGTAGGATGTCGGTTCAGCACAGATAGCCTTGACCTTGCAGCTGCTGACGATAGGGCAAGCTTCACTATCAATGTAGATTCCTTTGTTGGGAATAGCTCCAGACGTGTGGTTGAACTACGGAATGTGATTGCGGGCGATAGTGCGGCCTATAAGGTCGACAATGTGCAAGCAATAAGCAATTGCACGATTGATTCCGTAGAAAGAACTGGTTTTGGAACGCGGGTCTTTGTGATGGTCGACACGGTGGATGAAGGCAACCCCAGTTCTCTTCTCGTAACCATTAGCCGAGGTACGTTAACAGAGGCAAAGTCGGTGCGGTTAGTTGGGGAACTGAAGAATATCGACAGTTGCTCCTGTGTCAATCCAGCGTTAACCGACACTGTCGTGATTAGGATCGCTCCGGTTGTAAGTACAGTTCATACATCAATTGATGAACACCCTTGTACAGTGAGTGTCAGTAATGACAGAATCACAGGCGAGTGTGACCATCAACTGATGAAATCCATTGATGTCTTCGACCTGTTTGGTCGAAAGCTTCGGGAAGAATCAACTGAAAACTCAACGACGGTATGTGTATCGTCAGACAGCCTCCCTAGCGGCATCTATTTTGTTCGGATGCAGTGTGGGAAAAACCAAACAGTGAAAACGATTGTAAAATGAAAAATCAACTGATCAACTCATCTGAGGAGTGTACTATGAATCGTCGTTATGCTCTGTGGAGCGGAGGCACCAAGCTTGGTGTTGTTGCTCTCCTTGCAGCATTGATCGGCTTTGGTTCGGTTGTGCTTGAAGCACAGACCAACAAGCCCGAGCTGCCGACGCTCACGCTGACCGGTGACGGTGCAAGCTGGAACCGCAACATTTATCCTGATGGTCGCATCTGGTCATCAAGTCGGGGACCAAACGGAGAGCGGACGCTCCTCGTGCCTGTGTATATCAAGAACTGTTGGCGGACCACGACGACCTATAAGGCGTTTCCAATCTACAGCTTTAAGTTCAAGGTGCAGTTCGATAGCACAGCCCTTGAGTTGATGGGTATCGAGAAGAATGGTCCACTCCGCGGACCACAGATGACCCCAGTTTCGTGTCTTGCGAAAGATTTTGAATTCAACTACGAAGTCGCCCGCGATACATCGTATCAAAGCGTCATCAATGCACCGGTTCAAAATCGTCGTCGTGGCAAGCGTGCGATGATCACTGCCACATCGCCTAAGCCACTTCCACAGACTGGTGACGTTACACAGCCTTGTGATCAGCGTCCATATCAGGAACTCGTGTATTTGCGTTTCCGCGTGATTGCAAACACGACGCTCGACCCTGAAAGCGCACGTACGCCAATCATCCTTACAAACGATACACTGTACTATAATGACTTTGCGGTTGGCAAGGAACTGGCATTCCCGGGTGACGTTGCTCCCGGACAGTTTGCCGGTCTGGGTGGAACCGACAACTACTATGTTGATGCTCTTGGTCAAGAACAGATTCGTGATCCACTCCGTCCATCACGTCCTGGTATGATCTGGCTTGAAGTAACTGACGTTGCTCCTCGCCTTTCATTTACGAATGTTTCGAATCCTGCTTTCCGTCTTGCTGACTCCGTCAACGGTTCAATCGGTTCACAATGGTACGTTGTGGATCCAATCACCATTGACTATGGCACGCCATATGATGATCAGGCTAACGGCATTGGTACTCGCGACGTTGACGTGATCAACGCTATCACGGGTTCACGTGCTTATGACATCATGGTTCAATCGGATACGAAGTGGCTCAAGTTTAAATCATTCACGAAGGGTGGCGGTGGTCAAACGGAATTGAATCCGTTCCCGAATCCAATCCGTGAAGGTTATGTCCAGTACATGGACAAGGGTATCCTTGGAAGTACTGTGGGTGTTGATCCGCAAGGTAACAGCACAGTTGGTCAGCGTGACTTGAATCTCCGCATCATCTGTGATCCGAACGAACTTCCTAGTGGTGACGAGCAAGAAGTAACAGGAACCTATGTTGGCTATTTGACTTTCAAGTCAAACTCGCTGGATGTTTCCCCTGTTCGTCTCAAGGTCACATTCATCTACTTCCGCACTCCATACGAGCCAAACGTTTTTGACGAAAACGAAAACTGGAAACGCTCACAGGAGTTCCTTGGTCGTGGTATGACCCTTCAGGTCCGAAACTCGAACACTCCAAACGAAGTTACCTACGTCACATTTGGTGTCGGTAACCGTGCTTCTGATGCATGCGATACACTCTTTGGTGAAACGATCTACTCTGCTGATCTCAACCCAACGGTGTTTGGTGCACGTTTCTACCCGAAGGATCGCCAAGGCAACCTTTTGATTCCTAATGGTCTCGGTGATCTCTGGGCCGGCACGGCGCAGCGCGCGAAGAGCGCATCACGCGACATCCGCTCGATCTATAGCGACACGACTCTTGTGTATACCTGCCGCTTTAGCGCAGGTGGCGACCGCAACTACCCAATCGTCGTTGCATGGAATACCGATGAGTTTTCACCAGGTTCAGAACTGTTCATTCGTGATACGCTGAACGGTTCGCGTTTCAACGTAAACATGCGCGCAGGTACGGTTCTGGGTGGTACGCGTCAGTCGTACACAATTCGCGACGCCGACATCAAGTCATTTGTTATCGAGTACACTCTCCCGAAGGTTGCTCGCTTCCCAGTCATCAACAAGGGATGGAATCTTCTTTCGGTACCTGTGAACCCATCTTCGAGCTACTGGAAGGATATCTTCAAGAATGCGCTGAACATTCCAGTGCGTTTCTCACAGAACACCTACCAGACAAACGAAACCAGCCTCAATCCTGGCGTTGGCTATTTCGTGAAGTACTCTGACGATGTTGATAAGACCATCGCCGGTTCACGTATCCGCCTGATTGATGACGCATCGTTTGCGACTCGTCTTTTCGATGGCTGGAATACAATCGGGTCGCTGTCCTTCCCAACATCGATCGAAAACCTGTCTGTGATTCCTTACGGAACAGGTGCTCTGCCGACGCGTATCGGTGACGTTTACGGATATGTAACAAACCGTGGTTATCAGGCAGTAACGGAAATCGAACCAGGTCTCGGATACTGGATCAAGGTCTCTGGTCAAGCCTACCTAAAGCTTGGTATGGCAGCAAAGGCTTCGGTGAACAGCATGGCCGTTCGTGAAGCAGTTGAGAGCAACTCGACACGCATCACAATCGCTGACGTTGTCAACAACGAAGCAAGCGTATTTGTTGCTGCGTCTGGTGTCGTCGATAACAAGTCGATGTTTGAACTTCCACCAGTTCCTCCACACAATGTCTTCGATGTTCGCTTTACATCGCAGACAAGTGTTGAAGATGCCGCAAACCCAACGATCGCCCTCCAAGGTGTTACGTTCCCAGTGGCTGTGACTATCAACAATCCAGCCAAGACATACACTGTCGTGAATGCCATCTCTGGTGCAGTCATCGGTACGGCCGTTGCCGGTCGTCCAAATGTCATCACAATCGTTGATGCCCGTACGCCGTACATCCGCCTGATGGGTGAAGAAGCAGTTGCTGGTGCACTCAACGTAAACGTGACACCAAACCCTGCTAACAGCAGCGCAACGGTGAACGTCACGGTTCCAGAGGCTGGTGCAGTCACTGTCACAGTGTTTGATGCAGTCGGTCAGGCAGTAGCCACGCTTGTCAACGGTGAGTTCATGAACGCCGGTGTTCACGGTGTTGAATTCAACGCTGCAGCTCTGAGCCAGGGCCGCTACATCGTCAAGGCCTCGGTCAACGGTGTCTCGACTACGAGCTCGGTGTCTGTGGTTCGCTAAGAAATGATGCATTGATCAAGAAGGGCAGCAGGTAACTGCTGCCCTTTTTTGTTCAACCCAAGGAGACGATACATGCGCCAAGCCTCACTGCTGATGGCATCACTCTTCGCGGTGTTTACTAGTTCTGCGCAAATGGTGGAGATACCGCTTACTTTTAAGAACGTCCTTCCAACGCAGACAGCGACATTCGGATTCACCGTTGCCGCTCATCCTAACGGGACAATTGATCTAGATACGGCACTTGGAGAACAGGAGATACCCTCGTTACCACCCCCGGCGGGTGTGTTTATTGTGTATTCTGTTCCTCCAACTCCTGACTACAAATGGATCAGTCCTCGCGACATTCGTTTCCTAGAGGTAGGCAAAGCATCCCTTGTCGTTTACGAGCTTGGTATCACATGGAATGGAGGTCGCCTTGATATCAATTGGGGTACACTGCCACCAACGATTGATAGTGCCTACATTACGGATGTCATCACGGACTTTCCGGACAACTTCATCAAGCAGAAGTTAGAGCCAGGTCAGTCCTATTCCACATCAAACTCAGCGATCACGAAACTAAAAGTCCTTGTCTGGTATAACGGGACAACGAGCTCCGTCCATGAGCAGCGTACGATTGGTTGTGTATATCCGTACCCACAACCAAATGATGGAACGCTTCGCCTAAGTGGGGCTGATTATGATTCCCGCGTCGAAATCATTGATGCAACAGGACAGGTCCGCAAAGCGATTACCGCAGTGAGTGAAGATTCAATTATCGACCTTACTGACCTCGAGGTTGGTGTTTACGCAGCGAGGGTTGTTGGACCATCTGGACTGGTACGTACATCGATGATCGTCCGGCGCTAAGCCGACCAACGAGAAAGTTCAATATGAGCGATCAGCAAGAACGCCCGCAACAGCAACCACGCCAGCAGGAGCAGCAATCACCGCAGCAGCAGCAGCGTCATCAGCAGGCTCAGCAACCTCGTCAACAGCAACCCCAGCAGCCACGGCAGCAGCAATCTCAGCAGCCACGGCAGCAACAAACACAGCAGCCAAAGCCCCAACAGGATTCGGCTCCTGCTCAGCAGGGTCAGCAGCAGCGGAGAAATCCATCGGGTCGACGTTTCGACCGTCGCGCTCCCAATCTGCATCGCCAGCCTACGAACCGGCTTACGGGCTCGATCTCGGTAGTCATTCCTCTGCTGAATGAAGAAGAGTCACTTGTCGAACTCTCGAAGCAACTCGAAACTGTTCTCGAGCGTATCGCAAAGGGGCGATATGAGGTGATCTTTATCGACGATGGCTCGACAGATTCATCGTTCTCTGTTATTCAGAAGATCAACTCCGGCAACCCTCGGTTCAAAGCGATTCGGTTCAGAACTAATCACGGTAAATCAGCCGCTCTCGCTGTTGGGTTTGCCGAAGCCACAGGCGATTACGTCATCACGATGGACGCTGACCTACAGGATGATCCTAGTGAGATTCCGGGAATGGTCGCCAAGCTCGAGGAAGGGTACGACCTTGTCTCCGGCTGGAAGCGCAAACGCTACGATCCTTGGCACAAGACACTCCCGTCGAAGTTGTTCAACGCCGTTACATCACGTATGAGCGGATTGAAGCTTCATGACTTCAATTGCGGGTTGAAGGCCTATCGTGCCGATGTCGTAAAGACCGTGCAAGTGTACGGCGAGATGCACCGCTACATACCCGCCCTAGCACACTGGGAAGGTTTCCGCGTCACAGAGGTTCCCGTCCAGCACCGGGCACGACAATTCGGTGTCTCGAAGTTCGGGATCAGTCGGTTCCTAAAGGGCTACCTCGACCTTCTGACGGTCATGTTCACGACACGATACGTCAAGCGCCCCTTGCATTTCTTTGGTGCCGTTGGTTCACTGTTCGCGTTGATCGGATTCTCGACCGACCTGTACCTGGCGATCGAAAAGTGGGCGTTCGGAATCCCGCTTAGTCAGCGTCCATATTCACTGCTGTTCGGCATCGCGATGATCATTGTGGGCGTGCAGCTGATCTCGATCGGTCTGATCGGTGAGCTCATCGTCAAAAACAACCTCAGCGAGCAACGGTTCAGTATTCGTGAGCGGTTGTCGTAACATTGTCGGGCTCTCGTTGTTATTGTCATCATCATCACGAATGTGACGGAGCATGAAGAACTACAGTATCAGTCTTCACTTTCTGGTCCTGCTTCTGCTTGCAGCAGGTGCGGACGGACAGATCCGGTTCCGCGTAGCAAGCGGACTCTCTACGGATTGGATCACGAACGATAATCCTGCCGTCTATACACTCTCGGGCGACACCTCGAAGCCGAACCGTCCCTATGGTGGTGCATTTGACGGAGCACAGGTTGGATGGGGTCTTCGTGGCTACATCGACCTTGACAAGCAGAAAACGTTTCGCATTCCAGTCGGAGTTGACCTCTTCCTGTATCGTGGCACGCAGACCGTCAACGGTATCGGCTACAACTTCCGTGTTGATCATGCATCAAATCTGGTCTCGACGTTCACAGGCTTCGAATGGTCGTTTGTGGAGTTTCCTCTGGCTTATGCCCGGGCATACGTGGGAGCGGAGGCTCGTTTTCTCTTTATCGGTGAAAACACGATCACTACTAGGGGCGTAACGATCATCAGACCCGGTGAGGAGATCATCACGCAGGACACGTACAACGGAAAACCATCTGCGTTTCGGATGGGAGCTATGGCCCGTCTTGGGATCGAAGGCGAGATCTATTATCCGGTTTTCCTCAACACGAGTGTCGGTTACGGCGTTATGAATCTCGTCGGACGTGATGAGCGTCCCACCTGGCAGCAGGGAAGGGGCGAATTGCTAACAGCACGACCCCTTAACGAGTCCGGCGAAGGACTGTTGTATCACATGAACTTTTCGTTCATGATCCAGGTGCGTCTCTGACCGCGGCACCGCGCACTGACCTTTACGAGTAGAAGGTCTTTTCAAACGCCCCCTGCTCGGGCTTGTTCAGGATAACCCGCCAGACGATTCCGCGGATGAATCCTGTTCCATAACCAATGAGCTGGACGTACGCTGCCGCCACGCAACGCAGGCCCATGATTGGATTCCGGTACTTGAAGCTACCCTCGATGAACAGCAGCGCTGTATAGATCGCAGGGAGAAGCAACGTTGTCTGTCCAAGGGGCTGTGTGAACGCTGCTACCAGAGCAAAAACGAAATAGGTCGTGAAACCCGCAGGAAAGAAATGCGTCAGCTTGAGCGTTTGCGGATGACGCAGCGTGATGTTGATGCGGGCGATACCGCTGTTGTGTACCTGCTTGAAGAACTTCTTCAGATTCGTCCGGCGCTTATGGTACACCCATGAATCAGGAATAAGGGCAACCCGGTAGCCCCTTCCCATCATCCGAATGCTGAACTCGACATCCTCGCCGAAGCGCATGCCGGAAAACCCTTCGGTGTCGTTGAAGACGGCACGCGAGATGCCCATGTTGAACGATCGTGGATGGAAGGCCCCACCAACGCGGACCTTTGAGCCGCGAATGCCACCGGTGGTCAGCAGTGATGTCATCGAGTAGCTGATGGCCTTTTGCGTGGGCGTGAACGATGCGTGCTCACGGTCGGGTCCGCCAAACGCATCAAGCTTTTGGTCCACTACGGCCGTGTCGATGGCCTGCATGTAGTCCGGCGGAACGGTGCAGTCGGAATCAAGAAAAATGAAATAGTCTCCCGCTGCCCGACGGCACCCATAATTGCGAGATGGCCCCGGACCCGAATTGGGCTTGGCATAATAGGAGAGCTTGAGCTGAGAAGCGTATGCGTCGCAGACGCTCTTCGAGCTTACCGTCGAGCCGTCCTCGACGATCACCACCTCAAAGTCACGATATGTCTGATGCGTCAGACTCTCGAGCAGCTCGCCTAGCTCATCCGGACGGTTGAAGACGGCAACGATGATGGAATACTTCATTGGTGGCGGCAAAGATACGGGCCGCGCCCGTGCTATTTTTGGCGGTGATGAATCGCCCCGATCCCGTCAGTGCCGTATCGGCAATGAACTTGCATCCAAGAACGATCCGCAACGTGCGGATGCAGTACAGGCTTGCCGAACGCACGCTCATACCGTGGATGGAATCCCTTGGTGTGCTGCCGGATCGTGCTACCGTCTGCGAGATCGGTTGTGCCGAAGGGGGCGTTCTTGCCGCCTTCGTTGATCGGGGTGCAACGAAGGCTCTCGGAACGGATATCCAGGAGCCCCTTCTTCGCATCGTCAGCCAGCCAGTATGGTCAGGTCTGGGCTACGAGATCACCTTCACCCAACATGACGTGATCTATGACGAGATTCCGGATGAGTGGAAGGGAGCGTTCGATGTGGTGCTGTTGCGTGACGTGATTGAGCACCTCGATGATGCCGGTGTGGCCCTCAAGAACATTGCACGATTGCTCAAGCCCGGTGGCGTTGTCGTGGTTACGTTCCCGCCGTACACGTCACCATTCGGTGGACATCAGCAACTACT
>JBILLF010000127.1:0-3647 GCA_044376225.1 Patescibacteria group bacterium
GGCTCGCAGGTGACGCAACGACCTTCGGTAACGAGGCTGCGACATCGACGATCACCAAACCTGACCCACTCAGCGTGAGTAGCCGAGTGTCCCTGCACGGCTTGTCCAGCTTCATGAGCACGCCGTCGATATAGGTTTGCTGCTGCTTGGGTACAAAGTCCACGATGATCTCAAACACACCACCAATCGGAATGGTCGCCGGGAATGTCGGGTTGGATCGGACGCGGAATCCGCTCGCAGCGCCTGCGAGGAGTGAGATGTCAGAGATGACAAGGGGCTCAGCTCCCGTGTTACTGAAGATCAGGCTTTGAGAACTTGTGGCTGCAATGCTGACCTGGCCGAACGTCATGCTTGAGGGTGTGATGAACAGGGACGTACGACGTTCACCTTTGAGCTCACAGACAACATTCACGAGAGTGTCATTGATCTTGGCCCGGATAGTCACATACGCAACCTTTACTCCATCGGTGGCCGAGCTCGGATCGAATTCGACGTAGAGCACTTGTTGCTGACCCGGCTGCAACACCTTTGCCGTAACCGCAGCAGGGTTAAGGACCCTGAACGCCGCAGCGTCTGGGCCGCTCAACCCGACAACGCTGACGAGCTCGAACGGAAGCGATCCGCTGTTGACATACACGACGCTATCGAGACCCTTTGCACACTCAGCTTTGACACCGAAGTTGATCTTCTGCGATGAACTGATCTGCTCACTTCCACCTCTGGCGCGAACAACAACTGCGATTGTGTCCGCGCATGGCTGATCAAGAGCTAGACGAACGGTATCCTCAACGTTCTCCTCAGCTCGACAGAGGTATGAAAAGGTCAGTCCGCGAGTCTGTCCCGGATCAAGAGTGAATTGTGTCGGATTGACTCCGATGCGATTGGGTCCGGTTACCGTTGCTGACACTACGCGCAGCGTTAAGGATGAGGTGTTGGTGTATTGAATAGTCGCACTGGTCGATGAACCAACACGAATGGATCCAAGATCCACGATCCGCGGTCCGTTGAGTGCGACGGACGTTCGCCGGGCGTTGAGACCCACAGTAATGATACCAATCGTCTGGTCGTCCGTTCTAACGGAGAAGCTGGCAGTCTTAACGCCATCCGGACCGAGTGCGCCAAGGAATGTGACACCGAAGGTGATCGACTCTCCGGGGCCAAGCGTCGTGTCCTTGAGAGGACCCGAAGACCATCGGAACGACGAGGCATTGACACCATTGATCACCGGTGGACAGATCAGCTTGAAGCCTGTCTTCCCCCTGTTCATCACCGTAACCGACTGACGCACACTGTCGCACGGCGGCGTTGGCGGATATGTCAGAGAGTTTGACGAGAGCGATACGTCTGAGATCACACCTGATCCAGCAAGCAGAAGATCGACGCTGCCCGCGCAGGCCATCGCCGATGAATCAGCCGTGAAGCGCAATGTGGCCGTTGATCGCGTGACGGACGTCGGGGCAAAGGCTACCACGACGATAAGAGACTCTCCGGGCAGAAGTTTGGTCGGCAACAGCGGAGTAATGGACACAATACTGAAGGGTGGCGCTATGGTTGGCTGCGTTCGCAGATCTAGCTCACTGGATCCCGTGTTTCGCAGCTCAAAGATTGCCTCTCGTCGGTCACCGACACGCACATCGCCGAACTGTCCATTACCAACGACCGTGACCTGGGACTCGACCCCCGTGTGGCGAATGTAGATCGTATCAACGTCCGCACACTCAAGGAATCGGACAAGCACCGGAACGACCTGTACTCCGGTACGCTTTGCCGCAAAGGTCAATGTGATCTGAGCAAACGATATCGGATCCTTGAGTTGAATCGGCACCACGCCACCGTCAACACTCATTGCGGCAGGACTCGCGGAAGCAAACGATGTTATGGTTAGTGGTGCTATCCCAATCTTTCGAATGGTAAGGGGCTCAACATTCGGCCGACCAATGCATACCCGCCCGATGTCGAGGGTATCGCGCTGGATACCCCTCCAGAAATACGTCACGGTTGCCGGCGTCGCATCGGCAACGAGATTGATGCTGCGCCGGAGAGTGTCATTGTATCCTATCTGCAGTGTGGTGTACTGCAGGCCGGTTTGACCCTGCGCGGGGACGTACTCGACGACATACTCGGCGGTCTGAAATGGTGCAAGAACCGAAGGTAGCGAAGGCTGTCGGATCAGGGAGAATCCTGCCAGGGGGCCGATCTGTGAACTCGTGAGTCGGATCGTATCCGGCCCCGGATTTCGCACAACAATGGTGTCCGTCAGAACGTCCCCTGGACATCTGCGCTGCCCCATATTCACCAGTGTGTCAGATTCGAGCCGCGGAGCTTGCGCACGTCGGATGACATTCCACGCTGACTGCGAGAACACCAGCTGTGGCTGCTGCGTGAACGTTGCCGTCGATGGGCTTGGGATACTTGCCGCTGCAACAGCGAACACAACCGAGTCCTGACCCGTCCACGGTTCAGCATACTTCCAACGATCGTTCGGAATGAACACCTGCGAGGGGTCGACAACCTGCTTCCATGTACCTCCAGTGGTTCTAATCCAAACGTGAACTCCATCACTAGACTTTGTTCCGGCAAGAGCAACCTGACCTCGTGATATGGTGGCAAAGTCCATCGAGACACCCTTCCAGCCGGGAGCAGGCCCCAGAAGCGGGCCATCGATCCGTAGTCGTCCGTTACCTCCCGTCAGGTGCCGCGCCGCGCCGGTGCCGGTAGCATCGATACCTCCCTCTACACTGGCACTGATCGTCTGATTGACATTGTCAATGGCCCGTGCTCCGGCGATGATGCCACCACCAGAGCCACAGCCCCCCTGAAGGTCCTGACGCGTTGGAACTCCGCCTCGCGCCGTAATGCGGATGTTTGATAACTCTCGGGCATGAATACTGATGGCACCGCCACCACCACCACCACCGGCAGCGATCGGCCGCGTAACATCCGGATTTCCGCCAGCACCGCCACTGCCGCCGGCTAGCGGTACCAGATTGACATTGCCAACCACACTACCGCCATTGTTGAACGTAGCTTCTGTCTCTCCGGCTGTGCCATACCCGCCAGCACCACCTCGACGTCCCTCCTGGGAACCCGATCCACCACCAGCACCACCCACCGGGAGACATCCCGTGCGTTCGACACAGCCGATGCCGCTCGAACCGAATGGATGCCCAGTGCCTCCACCGGCATTCTCGTAGGACATTGTTGATTCGCCGCCCAACGTACCGTTCAATGATGCAGAACCGTACGTGTTGGACGACGAAGCCGGCAGTTCACCACCGGAACCTACACCAGGCTTCTTCTTCTGGCGGGTGAGATTGTAGCCACCCGGACCGCCCCCTGTGTATCCATCTCCGCCATCCGTGCCGGACTGGCCATTGAAGTTGATATTGGCATACGCGCCGGCTCCGCCACCGCCGCCGGGTCCGCCCCGCACACCGGCACCGCTGACGGTGATCTCAGTGGCGATACTATCCCCGAAGCGAGGCGCGCTGATACGCCCCGTAGAAAGCAGGACAAACGGTAGGTATCCTTGATTGCCAGCCGTTGCCGGGTCACAGTCGCTTGTCGAAACCTGATAGGTCGCCGATGCTGCAAGAATGAGCGAATCGACGATCATGGCTCCGCGGCGTGAACGGCGCCCTAGAGCT
>JBILLF010000128.1:0-3620 GCA_044376225.1 Patescibacteria group bacterium
TGCGGTGGTCTTGGTCTCGCTGAAGGCAGAGACGATCTCTTTGTCCGTATACCGGGTGTTACCGTCGATCTCGATGGAACGTACATGGAACTCCACACCTTCGTTGATCGACATTTCGAGGTCGTAGTAGTTCAGAGAATCAGCCGAGACAAGCTTGGTTTCGATCTTGGCAAAGAGCAGCCCCTCCTTCACATAAAGGGCCCGGACCGCTTCGCGAGCCAGATACTCGTCATACGGCGACATGATATCACCATTGCGACGATCAATCGCCTTGTTGATCTCCTCAAACGACAACTCATCGTTGCCTGTGATAGTGACACTGCGAAGCCGCGGCATCGCCTCCACTCGGATGAGCAGAAAGACGCCAAGTGCAGTTTCGCGCTCACGCTCAATCTTTACGTCTTTGAAGGTGCGTCGATTCCACAGATTCTTCACAGCGCTCATGAGATCATCGGGCCGGGCTTCCTGCCCGACGCGCAGTCCGGAATAGGCAATGACGGTCTGCATGTCAACGCCACTGGTGAGCCCTTCAACCGTGATACCCGCGATGATGGGGAACCGCGCTGCCGAGGCACTCTGCGCCAAGATGGCTGCGGGCCTCAGCATCAATGAGATAGCAAACAGCACCGCAACGACTATGACGCGCCATGGTGCCCCCTTCAACAGGCGGCTACTTGAGTACATTGCGCAACCGCTCCAGTGTCGATGGTTTTGTTTCAGGAATCTCAGCTATCTGCGCCGATGTCTTCCCGAATCGACGTTCCCGCTGCGTGAAGGCCTGCAGAGATCCGTAGAGCTCGTTGGCGTGAAAATCCGGCCACAGCGTCTCGGTCACAAACAGCTCTGCGTAGGCGGCCTCCCAGAGCAGAAAGTTGCTTAGTCGAACCTCACCACTCGTGCGGATAATAAGATCCGGATCAGGCATGTACGACGTTTGAAGGTAGGCAGAAATGGTCTCTTCTGTCAGGTCCTCAGGTGAGAGCTTGCCACGACGCACATCCAGTGCGATGACCTGCATGGCACGTTGAATGTCCCAACGCGCACCATAGCTCAGTGCCAGGGTCAGCGTTAGTCCATCATTCTTGGCCGTCTTCTCCATTGCCTTTCGCAAGACGTTGCTGACGTTCTTCGGAAGTGCGTTGGTTTTTCCGATCGTAAGGATCCGCACATTGTTCTTGTGAAGCTCGTCCAGCTCCTTGCGCAGGTAAAGCTCAAGTAAGGACATCAGGAACCGAACCTCTGGTGCGGGGCGTTTCCAGTTCTCAATCGAAAATGCATAGAGCGTCAGATACTCAATGCCCAACTGAGAGCAAGCCTTAACCACGGAGCGAACACTCTCCATACCGGCGCGATGGCCCTCAATGCGCGGCATCGACCGCAGCTCCGCCCATCGTCCGTTGCCATCCATGATGGCAGCGACGTGGCGCGGCAGGCGGCCGGTGGCGCGCAGGGCTTGTTGCACCTGCTGAATGTCCGAGGAGACGGGCTCGTCAGACCAGTTCAAACTCCCTCCGTTGCGTAACAGCCGACAAAAATAGTGACTGGGATCATTGCGTGGGGCTAAGGTTGTGCAGAATAAGGGCCTTTCGTATGTTTGCCCTCCGCTAATTGAGGGGGCCGGCAGTGCCGTTTCCTGATACGCGCGCCGACGAGGAGTATTGTGGTTCGTCCGAAAAGAGGCACCGTTGAACGTCACTAAAGCCGATATCGTCGACAAGATCGCCGGTGAGACCGGGCTGACGAAGCTCGAGACCAAGGCTGTCGTGGATGGTTTTCTGCTAAGCATCATTGATGCGCTTGCCGACGGCAAACGCATCGAGCTGCGCGGTTTCGGTGTGTTCAGCGTGAAGAGTCGCAAGCCGCGTATGGCACGTAATCCGCGGACCGGGGACCCCGTTCCCCTTGAGGAGAGGTTTATTCCTTCTTTCAAGGTTAGTTCAGAGTTCCAGGAGAAGGTTCACGACAAGCTACGCACGGGCGGTTCGCCGGACGTGCAGCCGTTGGCCTGACCTCTATGAGGTCTTCGTCGGCAGCAATGCTGGCCGCTGCGATCGTTTTGGTCGTCGGCCTTGGCTCGTGGGGACTTTCTAGAATGGCAATCTCGGCAGATATTGAAGCAGGCAGAGAAACAGCCCTGCAACGGTCATCGCAGAGACATGCCGAAGAAGAATCCGTTGCCCGGGAACGGAAGTTGACATCGCTGCTGGCAACGATCGAGGATTCGCTCGCTGCACGCCCTCTTGACAGCATGCTCGTTGTCTCGGCGGCAAACATCAGCTACGATCTTGGACAATTCGACAAGGCGTCACGGTACTATCGGCGCTTTCTGGATGCCATCAACCCGACGGCCACGGCTGTTCGTGTTGATTACGCCTACTGCCTGTTTCAGACAGGCAAGCAAGATGAGGCAATCGCCGAGCTTGAAGGGGTAATCCGGAGCGAACCGAAGAACCAGTCAGCGCTGTTCAACATTGCCGTCATGTATACACAGCTTTCAAAAGTGGACATGGCGACCATGTGGTTCAAGCGATGTGAGCAGGCCGACCCTTCCTCACCGATCGGTCAGCGCGCGTCAGCGGCCCTTGAAGAACTATCGAAGAACTCTTGAATCGAAAACAAAAACTGATTTTTCTCACGTCAACCAGGGGTCACCATGCCATGCGGAAAGAAGCGTAAGCGCCATAAAATGGCCACGCACAAACGCAAGAAGCGGCTTCGTAAGAACCGTCACAAGAAGAAGAATAGGTAAATGAAAAAAGGCGCCCTTGGGCGCCTTTTTTTTATGACCAGTAACGAGTAACTGATGACCGATGACGAAGACAGGATTTCCCCCGAGCGGTTGTCGGTGGAATGAGTTTCTGAAGTCCCATGGGGCAGAACGGCGTATGACCTACCGAGGTGTTATTGCTTGATGACTAGGGGCGAGGCAACACTACCGGTGATGGCGATCAATCGCACGGTGTACATCCCCGGTGCGAGAGTGTTGGCCACATCGATCACATGCGCTTGTGAACCGGCTGGAACCATCTGCTGCGCACAAATCCTTCCATGAAGGTCGATCACCTCTAGGGTAGCATCGGCCGTCAATGGCCTAGCGAACTGGACATCAATCGATGATGATGCGGGATTCGGTCCTAGGGTCATCCGAAGGATACGATCGTTCAAATCGGAATTGTTGACATCATCAACCGAGACAAGTGGCTGACAGTTTTCGATTTCGACCGATAGCAGACTATGCTCCTCGGTTGACATTCCAGTCGATGAGGTGAAACCGATGAAGCACGAGCCCCGCGAATCAAGGTTGAGAGCCGACTGGATGTCAAAGGTATCGAGTTCGATGACAGGCTTGCCGAACTGCGGCGTGGTGGAGACATAGACGAGTAGTCTTTTGCCCGTAAGTGCGATTCGTCCGTAATAGATCGAACCGTCGGCCTTGAATTTGGGCACTCCGTTCGAGGTGATTGCCTTTAGGTACGGGTCTGTATGCCACGCACGCAACTGACGTCCATCACCAACCTGAACGGCAACGTGACTTCCATCCGGGTCTGAGTATGCGGGATTCAGGTATGAATCATACTCGATAGCCATCCCATGAGCGATCTCGTGATAGCCAATTCCAT
>JBILLF010000060.1:0-12918 GCA_044376225.1 Patescibacteria group bacterium
CCAGGATAGAGGGTAACGCCATAGCTGGCGCGCTCAATAATCTGGGCAAAGGTCCACGACATGTCCTTAACGTTACCAACCGATACGTCCTGGCCGTTGATGACGCACTTCATGCCAAGGTTATAATGATTACCGAGAGGCGTCTTCGTTGTAACGTCGGCCAGTTCATCGAGTGTCACCAGCCATGGACCGAGCGATGTGGCAAAATCTTTGCCTTTGGCCGGACCGAGGTTGAGCTTCATCTCATGCATCTGCAGCACGCGAGCGCTCCAGTCGTTCATGACCATGAGTCCTGCGATATGGGCATCGGCCTCCGACGCCCTGATGTTGCGTCCCTTCTTGCCAATCACAATGGCACACTCAAGCTCAAAATCGAGCTGCTGACAGTGAAGGGGCTGAACATGGATATCACCCGGACCAAACACGGCCTGGTGATTGGTGAAGTAGAAGATCGGAATCTCGTCGAACTCCGGAATCATCTCGAGACCACGATTGCGGCGCGCCGCTTCGACGTGCTGACGGAAGGCATATCCGTCGCGCATCGACGTCGGATGCGGAACCGGAGCTAGCATCTGGGCATCAGAAGCCGATACCGAGCACCGCAGACGCTCGTCGGCGGAAGCACCAGCAAACCATGCCACGGCCTGCTCAACTGCGGCGCGGGCTGCTTCGCCCCCTCGTAGATATGCGAGCATATCGGACGGAGCTCCACTGATGCCACTGGCGGCAACATCAAGAATCTGTTCACCAACGAGGACGCCAAGGCGCTCCTCACCATTGCGAAGAATCGTACAAAGTTTCATGTCGGGTAAGGGGCTTAACGGTTCAATGCATGACGTAGCGACAGGACGCCAACGGTGCCGAATCCAAAAAGGAACATCAGCTGGAATGGAATAGCGGCGATCTCAAGGTAGCGGAATGAATTCGCGATTCCGAAGACAAAGTAGGCCGCAAAGGCCAGTTCAACGAAGACAATCCAGCTGATCTTCGTCTGCACGTAGCGCTTCTTCTTCCACTGATCGTTGACCTGCTGAATGGCGAACTTTGGTGTGCGCTTGAACTCGGACTTCTTACCGATGAGTGCTTCGATCACAGCGCGCGTATTGTTCACAGCAAGGCCCATGGAGCCGGCCATAAAGACAGGGAACAAAAGCAGTCGACGTTGCCAGTCCAAGTGAATGGCGCGCTGGGCGTACATGTAGAACAGGAACGTCGAGATGCTCGCCAGAACGAACACCGACATGATGCTGTAGAAGTCATTGTACGACATCAGACCAAAGAGCTGCGTCGGGGATGACTCTACCGAATTCTTGATCACCACGATAGGTACGTTCAGAACGGCCACCATGATGATGAATGGGAACACAATATTGCTCGTCAAGTGCACCGTGCATTCAAGCTTGTGCTTGAGAGACAGTCCGCTCTTCCACACTGACGGCAGAAGCTTCTTCGCGGTCTCCACAGCCCCCTTCGTCCAGCGAAACTGCTGCGTCTTCAGCGAGTTGATGTCGGCCGGCAGCTCGGCTGGTGATGTCACATCATTGAGGAAGACAAAGCGCCAGCCGCGCAACTGTGCGCGATACGACAGGTCGAGATCTTCGGCCAGCGTGTCGCTGTGCCAGTTACCCGCATCTTCGATCGTGGACTTGCGCCACACGCCGGCCGTGCCGTTGAAGTTGATGAAGAATCCGGCTTTGTGGCGGATTTGTTGTTCGATCACAAAGTGACCGTCAAGAGCAAGCGCCTGAGCCTTGGTAAGGAAGCTGTAGTCTTCGTTGAGGTGCTCCCAGCGCGTCTGCACCATGCCAACCTTTGAATCAGCAAAGTAGGCAACCGTCTTGCGGAGGAAATCTCTCTTCGGCACGAAGTCAGCGTCGAAGATGGCAATGAACTCGCCCTTGGCAACGGCGAGGCCTTCTTTGAGAGCACCGGCCTTGTAGCCCTGACGGTTCGTGCGGTGAATGTGCTTGATATCAAAACCCTCAGCACTGAACCTGTCGGCCAGGCGACGGGAGATCTCAACGGTCTCATCCGTGGAATCATCGAGGAGCTGGATCTCTAAACGATCCTTCGGATAGTCGATCGCACAGACGGCTTCCACAAGTCGGTCAACGACGTACAGCTCGTTGTAGAACGGGAGCTGAATAGTAACGAGCGGAAGCACCTGCATGGTGCCCTCCGGCTTCGCATGCGCCACCTTCTGGGTCTTGTGGTAGTAGTAGATCATCACAAGTCCGTGCAATCCAAAGGCGAACAGCACGCACAGTGAGAGAAAGTACACGGCAAGAAGAATATCTTCCATGAACGGGGCGATCGTGACGGTGAAAAAGGATGTTGATGATGTCTAGAACATCACCGCATCACCAGTCGGAGACGATGGCCAGAAGCACGTCGTCAGCGATCCGCTGCAAAGCCCGCTCGGCAGCACGACGCCTGCCCTCGGTTGGATCACTCACGTCATAGACGTCGAAATTCTCAAACGTCTTCTTCCAGACCACAACGTTCTTCACGGCATCGAAGTACTCAACCTCGACACCCACGACGATGCGTCGCTTCCCCTCTAAGTCCCCCGACTGTAGTGTGGCAACCTGATCCTGCACCCGCGTCAGGATCGGAGAGAGTCTCGCATCACCGTTTTCCTCGACTAGGCGAACGGTGTTGTCGCTCCGGAACCGCTTTACCAATGTTTCGGTCGCAAACTCCCGAAACGTTGGATCGCCGAACCCACTTCGATCGATCACCGAGGCGATCGAGACCGTCGAAATGTGCTCTGGAACAGACCCGCCACGGAAGGAGTAGCACCCCGTGGCAATCAGTGCCAGTATTCCAAAGGCAACACGCGAAACTAGATTGACGTTGATGTGACCATCATGACGGATGTATGAAACATTATTCATCGACTTCATGCTCAAAGACTCTCGGCGGCAAAAGGGTTCGTTCGACGTTCGTGACCGATGGTGGTTTCTGGTCCGTGTCCGGGCCAAGCCACCATTTCGTCAGGTAACGGAAAGAGCTGCGTTCGAATAGAATGAACCAGCTTATCCATATCCCCACCGGGCAAATCAGTGCGCCCAACCGAGCCGTTGAACAACGTGTCACCGACAAACGCCCGAAGATTTCTCTTGTCGATGAAACAGATGCCCCCTTCGGTATGCCCCGGTGTGTGGAGCACATCAAGTATTAACCCTGAGCTCACCGTGAGCGATGTCACATCATTTCCTATCGCGACGGCGTCATGAACTGGGTCGATCACAAAGGGAAGGGGCCATTTGGTGTGTGCCATGGGATCCGTCAGTCTATACAAATCCGCCTCGTGTACCACTACCCGAGCGTCGGTCTCATGGCGCAACCGCGCACAGTCGGCCGTATGATCCCAATGCGTGTGCGTTAGCAGTAGGTCTGTGAGCGTCCAGGACTTCTCACCGAGAACACGCATGACAGGTTCGAAAGCCCCATGCGGAGCGTCGATCAAGAACGCCGTCCGGGACGCTTCATCCCCAACCAGATAGCAGTTGGTCGCTAATGGACCACATTCGAAACAGATCATGATTCGAAGTTACGACGGGTATCGACTCTCGTTCCTATCTTTGCAGCGATTCACCAGGAAGCGCCATGGCAGAAACCGACCCACTCGTCAATTATCTACCGCTGATGATCATGATCGTCATCGGTCTCATCTTTGGCGCCAGCAATATCCTGCTGGCAGAGAACCTTGGTCCGCGCAAGAGTACCCGCTCGAAGCTCTCCACGTATGAGTCGGGTATGGAACCACTCAAGAGTGCCCGCGAGCGCTTCACCGTGAAGTTCTACCTCGTGGCCATGATGTTTATCCTGTTCGACATCGAAATCGTTTTCATGTACCCGTGGGCTGTTCAGTTCCGGGAACTTGGAGGCTACGGTCTGGTGTCTATGCTCCTATTCATGATCCTTCTTTTTGCCGGCTATCTCTACGTCCTCAAGAAAGGTGCACTCAAATGGGATTGAACGAACAGATCGCCCGTGATGGTTTCGTTACCACCACGGTTGAATCGCTGATCACCTGGGCACAGGCCAACTCACTATGGCCGATGCCGATGGGTATCTCCTGTTGTGCAATTGAGATGATGGCCTTCGGAGGTCCGCGTGCCGACTCGTCACGCTTTGGTTCGGAGCGTTTCTCCTTCTCTCCACGTCAGGCAGATCTCATGATCGTGGCCGGCACGGTCACGTACAAGATGTCTTGGGTGGTCAAGAAGGTATGGGACCAGATGCCTGATCCAAAGTGGTGCATCGCCATGGGTGTATGTACTTCCACTGGCGGGATGTTCCGCTCCTATCCGGTGGTGCAGGGAATCGATCAGTTCCTCCCTGTCGACGCCTACGTGTCGGGCTGCCCTCCGCGTCCGGAGGCTCTGATGAAGGCCCTTATGTACATCCAGGATAAGGTTGCAGAGTCGAAGCCGCAGCTCACGAACTTTGGTAACGACAGCGGCGATGTGCGTCGCTCTGACCTGATCCTGACCCCGTAATGCTTGTTGCGGGAATCATGACGGGCACGTCGGTCGATGCGATCGACATTGCAACATGTGACATTGAATCGAAGGGAGGCCGCCACGCGGTCTCCCTTCGCTCGTTTACATCGAGCCCCTTCTCGGAAGACCTGCGTGAGCTGATCCTGCGGTGTATGAGCGGACAGGCCTCCTTAGAGGAGTTATCCGACCTGCCCTTTGCGCTTGCTCATGCCTATGCCGAATGCTTCGGAGTGCATTGTGCAGAACACAATGTGCAGCCTGAGCTCATCGCGGTACATGGTCAGACACTCTGGCATCATCCACCGGTCTCCACGTGGCAGGCCGGTTCAGGCCCGGCATTATCAGCGCTTGTCAAGCTGCCAGTGGTAAGCGACTTCCGTTCAGCCGACGTGGCCGTTGGTGGACAGGGGGCTCCCTTGGTGCCGTTCTATGACCATGCGGTGTATGGTCACGATTCGATCGATCGCGTCGCATTGAACATTGGTGGCATGGCCAACATGACGGTTCTGCCGGCCGGTGCAGGGATTGAAACATTGGTGGCCTTTGACTGTGGTCCGGGTAACATTTGGATGGACCATGCCGCGCGCATCACCTACGGTAAGTCCTACGACACCAACGGCAGCATTGCCCGTGCCGGACGCGTGCTCAATCCCATGCTGGCCGCAATGTCGTCGATGCCCTACTTCGCCATGGACCCCCCGAAGTCGACCGGACGCGAGCTTTTCACCACGCAGGAACTGCAGCGACTCGTCACGAAGTATTCCCATCCATCCAGCCCCTTAGAAGATGTTCTGACCACCGTCACCGAGCTTACGGCATGGTCTATCGTTGACCACCTACAGCGCTACGCGTCGAACTGCCACGACGTGATCATTTCGGGAGGGGGTTCGCAGAACAGCTACCTGATCGAGCGCATAGACGAACTCTCTCAGGAGTCGGGTTCGACCTGGACCATTTCCGTGGACCCACTCTGGGCGGAAAAAGAGGCCATGGCCTTTGCCTACCTCGGCTGGCGCACAACACATGGCCTGCCGGGCAATGTTCCCTCCGTAACCGGTGCCCTGCGTCAAGTTGTTTTGGGGACAATTGCCCGCGCGTGAACTCTGCGTCGGACTTCAGCGTTTCGTAATTTCGCGCCACGAAAAATCTGGTATGGCACCGCCGAAATCTGCACGCGGCACTGGCCGGTACCTTTGGTATCACCATCACAATCCTACAGCAACCATGAGCTTCAACCTGCAGTTGTCCGAGACCCATGAGATGATCCGTGAAACGGCCCGCCAGTTCGCCAAGGACGAGGTGGCCCCAACATCGATCGAGCGCGACAAGTCGGGCGAGTTCCCGACGGAGATCGTCAAGAAGATGGGCGAACTGGGATTCCTCGGCATGATGGTGTCCCCGGAATGGGGCGGCTCTGGACTTGATGCGCTGAGCTACGTTATCGCCATGGAAGAGATCTCGGCAGTCGATGCAGCCGTTGGCGTTGTGATGTCCGTGAACAACTCGCTCGTCTGTTGGGGATTGGAGACCTACGCCAATGACGAGCAGAAGGAACGCTGGCTACGTCCGCTGGCCACCGGCGCCGTGCATGGAGCGTTCTGCCTTTCGGAACCAGAGGCTGGTTCCGACGCAACATCGCAGCACACAACGGCCGAAAAGGTCGACGGCGGTTGGGTTCTCAACGGCACAAAGAACTGGATCACGAATGGAACAACGGCCAGCACCTACCTGGTGATGGCGCAAACCAATCGCGAGCTGCGTCACAAGGGCATCACATGCTTCATCATCGACCGGAACACGCCGGGCTTTGAGCCAGGACTGAAGGAAGACAAGTTGGGCATCCGCTCAAGTGACACGTGTTCGATCGGTCTGACCAATGTCTTCGTTCCCGATGATCAGATCCTTGGTGGTGTGGGCATGGGCTTTAAGATCGCCATGGAATCCCTCAACGGTGGTCGCATCGGTATTGCTGCTCAAGCACTCGGCATTGCCAAGGGATCGTTCGATGCAGCACTCGTCTACTCAACACAGCGCAAGGCATTTGGCAAGCCTATTGCAGACCTGCAGGCCATCCAGATGAAACTTGCCGACATGTCAACTCGGCTCGAAGCCGCCCGCATGCTAACCTATCGTGCTGCCTACATGAAGGATCAGCACCAGAACTACATCAAGGCCGCTGCTCAAGCCAAACTCTACGCATCGAAGACCGCCGTCCACAACGCCCTGGAAGCCATCCAAGTCCACGGCGGCTACGGCTACGTCCGCGAGTACCTCGTCGAGCGCTACCTGCGCGATGCCAAGATCACCGAGATCTACGAAGGCACCAGCGAAATCCAGCACATCGTGATCGCACGCGAGCTGCAGAAAGAACTGTGACGAGTGACGAGTGACAAGTGACGAGTGACATCGTCGTCATTCCCGCGAAAGCGGGAATCCATACCTAAACGTCATCCCGGCGAAGGCCGGGATCCATGGGTTCCCCGCCCATCACGCGTCCCATGGCTGAAGCCATGGGCAGTTATGCGAAGAGCCGTCCCGCACCGCAGGTCTCGCACCGCAGGTCTCGCACCGCAGGTCTCGCACGGCGCAGCCGTCCCTCACCTACTCAACAATGATTTTTGTAACACCGGTTACTGTTTGCACAATCACCATCATGCCGCTGTGCACGGATTGGACGTTGTAGATTCGGCGACCGCGGATATCGACGATAGTGCTATTGTCGCCCAACTGTTCCATCATGGTGATGAACGCTTCTCTGCTCATGGTGCGGCTCTCTGAAGCAGGGGGCGTTGGGGTATCGACAACAGAGGTTGTTTGCTGGACGTATTGATAAAGTCCGTTGTGTGTGGCAAACAGCATGGTGTCGCCCGTGATGTCGAAGTCGCATACCGAAAGGTTCGATGTGAAGCGCTGGTCGAAGTTCCACGTCGTGCCGTTGTCGGTACTCACGATCATCGACCCAGGCATTACGCCCAGAATCGTTTGCGCTCCGGTGCGCACGAAGCGTCCCGTTGTGGGAACCCATGATCCGTTGAAGAACAACGCTTCTGAGGCGCTCCAGGTCGTGCCGTCGTCGGTCGACGTCAGCACGCGCACGTTGCCCAGACCCTGCCGGTTGATGTTCCCTCCGATGATCGTATCGTCGCTGAAGGTGGCCGAGAGTGCCACAAGCAGTCCACCGTCCAGCCGATGCACGGGATACACATAGCTGCCGGCCTCCGACGGAAGCGTTACGGCTGCGGTGGTGCCATCGCTGAGCAGGCGTACCATACCGCCGCGACGATACGGCTGGCGCACAAGGTCCGTATCGGCGCGCACGGCGCCATAGTACGATATCAACAGTGCCCCGTCTTGCAGAGGCACGAGCGAAGAGGCATAGCCGGGCCGGAACCGCACGCTGTCATACGGCACTGCTGTTGTGCTTGCCCCAGTCGGTCCCACGATGGTCACCGACCGGTGATCGGCAAATGCCCAGCGGTTGGCATCCAGGCGGCACCATGCCTGCGCCGCCACCGGAGCCAGCGTGTCGAGCATGTCTCCCCCACGTCTCAGACGCCGCACCACAGCGCCGGCATGCACGAGTGTATCGCCATCATCCGCTAGCCACGCTTGTGGACGGCGGATGCCATACCACGGAAGGGCCCCGTACAGAAATGTCGACTGGTAGATGTCCGTGACGCGGCCCTTGAGCTCGTCATGGAAAAGCGACGGATGGGTTATGTATCCAAAACCGGGCCGTACCACGCGTGTGACACATCCCTGATCCGAGACCACCATGGGACGGCCCTGTCCATCTCGCCACGTGGCCAACATACCCTGATATGCCGGGAAGGTAGAATCCTGCCCGACGAGACAGCCCAGGTCAAAGGGATATGGATGCGTCGGTGAGGTGATGAGGGTGGCCGGAAAAGTCGTGTACCCAAGAGACACTCCGAGGTCTCCGTACATGCATGATTTTGAAGAGCTTTGCCGCCACGATTCAAGATGTATGGATTGAAAGTCGGGATGAACGCTCCATCGAATCCACTGCGGCCAGCGCTTTCGATCGGTAAAGGCGATGCGCACAGAATCCGCGTCAAAGCGAAACAGATACAACCATTTCTTCTCCGCTCGAAATCTATGTGGTACGAATGGTAGCGATGGCGTCGTCATCGTGTCGCCTGCGAGGACAGCGAAGAAACCTGCAGAATCCTGATAGAGTACACTATCTGCCCACATTCTCAGAAGCGCTTCCGGCCGAAGTCGACGTTGTGCACCGTCCACAGGCATACTGTCAATGCGGACCAGCGTCGAATCACCGCCTCGGAATGCGTACAACACCTGTGATGCTCCATCTAGTCGAGTGTACCATTTTCGGCCGCTCAGCGCCGGTTTAAAGAGAAACATCTGGGGCCTGGAGTCCTCTCTGTAGGGAGTTCGATGTATCACGGGAAAGTCCCATGCCGACATGTAATGCACATTCTTCGCACTATCAATCATAAAGGCGACGGAATCAATCGGGACATGCATCGTCAGTTTTCGGAATCCCTTGGGTAGCTTGACGCTGTCGAGCAGACTCGGGGAATACATGTACTCCGAATTCGATGGACCATAGGGTGCATCATTGCTTCCGGCATTATCACCTAAAGTCGCATCAATCCCGTGTGCTCGCAACGCGTACACGCTGTCGATCACATACTGCCTTGCGCCAGTTGAACGGACCATCATTCGGAGGCCGGACCCCAGATGTGAAAGGAATCCAAAGTCCAATTCTGGCAGACCACCGTCTCCGTCATTGTAGAGCTGCATCGTCAATGAGTCGATGTTGAACCACAACACTCCTCTTTTCTGCATGTATCCCGCGAGGTACCCCGTATTCCCTATTCGCTTCTTACCAAGAACAGAGTAAAATCCATCTGGCTGTTTGCCAAGCACCGCATAAACACGCTTTGGGTCCTCGCGAGCAGCTGCAACAGCAGAGAATTGAGCCACAGCTGCGACTAGCAGCACCAAAGCCGATATTCGGCTAAGCGGGTCAAACTTGATCATTGCAACAAATCTCTAATACTGACGAAAACATGTTTGCAATCACATTTGCAATGTAAACAGAGATCCCCGCTTTCGCGGGGATGACGATCAACCGCATGGATCCCCGCTTTCGCGGGGATGACGGTTGCCCGCTTCTCCCTCGCCAAGCGAGTCCCTCCGCAGGCGTCCCTTGCGAAGCGTGTCCCTCCGCAGGCGTCCCTCCGCAGGTGTCCCTCCGCAGGTGTCCCTCGCGAAGCGAGTCCCTCCGCAGGTGTCCCTCGCCAAGCGAGTCCCTCCGCAGGTGTCCCTCGGCGAAGCCGCGCTACGGCAGGCGCGCTCCGAACTTCACTTCCCAGAGGCGTTGGAAGCGCGTGATGTTGCCGGTATTGTTCACCGAGCGGGACACGTCGAGCTTGAGGTAGCGCATCGCGTCGGAGTTGTTGATGACCGTGAATGGCACGGTAACTGTGATGGTGCTGTTACCGGCAAAGTCGCTCACCTGTCCGGTCAATCGGTACGAGACATCACTCCAGAGCTGCCCCGACACGGTGAGACGTGTCTGTGAGACATCAGCGCCAAGGTCCATCTGAACACTCTGGACAACCCCGCCGATACCACTCAGGAGATCGCCAAGAGCTGATGTTGCTACGGCAGAAAGAGACGCATTCACTTCGCCAACTAGGTTGCCCTGACCCGTCGAGACAAGCTCGTCCTGGGTGCGGCCAAGCAAGATCAGCATCAATGCATCTCCGGTGATCTTTGCCGAATCTCCCTGCTGCATACGGTCATTGCGATACACAGACCAGCGAGCGATTGGCTTCTTCTTCGTCCCGGTGATGGCGATCTCAACGCGGAAGTCTTCGGGACGTTCATTCACAAAGCGTCGATCGCGATAGACAGCGGTAAGATCGAGAGTTGGGTTGGACAAGCCCCCTAGCGTGAAGTCCAACGTGCCGCTAGCAAGAAATGGCTTGTAGAACTTGTACGTGCTCGTTCCATCCTTCACCCGTACACGTCCGCGCAGGTTGGTGGAATTGTCAACAAAGCGGCCGGTGAACACCAGAGGCACGTTCGCGTCCACGGGCTCGAGATCGGCAATGAGGATCTCAAACACTCCGAAGACCATGGTCATCAGTGTGCGCCCCTTGAGATAGACGTTCAGATCGTACCGAAGAATATCCGAGAAGGATGCGGTTGTGGTCTTGATGATATTCTCCACGGCCTTCCCCACGTCCTGCATTCCACTGCGCATCATCTGCGCAGCCAGTGCCGCTGTGTCCTGACGCAGCACGTCCATGACGCTGTTATAGTTGCGCGAGGAATCTGACGAGCGATTGTACAGGAACGATGTGTAGCGGGCCTTAGCCCCTTCACGCTCTTGCGGAAAAACGATGTCGGCAAAGAGCACATCCACATCCCCTTCGAGATGGGGCTCATCAAGCGTACCATAGAACTTGATCGGACCACTCTTTCCGTTGGCGATGACCACATCTCCAAAGATCTTTGGATTGCGTGCCTGCGAGCCCTTGTTCATCACCAGTAACCCAGGCGAGCGCACGAGAAAATCCACCCGTGCCACGGAGAGTCCATCAAAGGTTACCGTTCCCTCAGCACGAGCGATCCCATTGCGTCTGTCGCGATCGTAATTGCGAACGGTGATGGTATCGAGATAGAGCTTCTCACCATCAAGATGCAGCGAGCCTTCGGCCTTGTACTGAATATTGGTTGGTGAGGCAACGAAGCTGGCATTCCGGAAGCGGGCCGTCCCGCCCAACACGAGATCAGCCGGCGTTCCACTGATGGTTACGTTACCGTTGCCAACACCTTGCACCTTTTCGACGGCCGGCAGAAACGGCTCAACGGCGGCCAGGGCTAGGTTGGTGGCCGTCATGTCGATATCGATCGGCTTGTCTCTTACCCAACGCCGCTCGACATTCACGAGTGAAAGATCAAGGGGCATGTGATTGACGGCGCAGATGAGTGCGCTCTTTTCGTTCACTAATCGCGGGTTGCGAATGGTCATCGTGCCTACGATGTCTTTGTCCCGGTACGATGCCGAAGCGACCATTGAACCGACGAGCTGACCATTGTAGGTGATATCGTCAGCATCAACGCGCATCAGATACTCTGGCTGACTCCACGTGCCGTTGACGATGAGGTCGATTTGCGTGACGCCGCCGCGCAGGTACATCACAGGATGACCCTCTGGTAAAGTCACAAAACGTCTGATGTCTGGAATCGAGAACTGTGACAACCGCAAGCGCAGATCCCTAAACCGTTCGGGAGATACAAGACCATCAACTGCGATAACCTCAGCTTGCTGACGACGCACCAGCAGGTTTGAAACGAGAAACTCGCCATCTGTAACGCGAACTGTGGCGGGCCGCATGGATGCCCATTCGAGCCCCCTTTTCCGGTCGAGCGCACCATAGACCGAATCGATCAGAGCCACCATGGTGTCACCCGTCGAGTATGCCGTCATCACCACTCTGCCCTCAACCCCATTGACATCAGCTCCGGCTGCTATCTCGTAGGAGGCCATACCGCCATTGACATCAAGAGAAGCACGGCGGATTTCGACCGTGTTAACGGTGGTGGTTCCAATAGCAGAACCCCGCAGACCAACCTTGTCGATGGAAGTTATCGAATCACGCCAGCCCACCGAGACCAGTCCAGAAAGTCTGCCTGGGCCTGCCGCAATGATGAGCGAATCAGCATTGAGTAGCAGATCCGTGACCTCCAGATCATCAACGTCCAACGATAGACGGTCGATGGCGGCCTGCACTCGCCCGCTTGCGCGAGCTCGCGTGGAGATGGTGGTCGAATCGAGCAGGATGTTCACCGGAGAGACATCGACAACGTTGATGTCAAAGCGCACATCCAACGGTGTGAACGGGGCTACCCGACGACGCGGCGGTGGCATTGTGTGGGCTGCTGCGAGCGGCTGCAACCGCAGGGCCGCCTCATCGCTGATGGCCGCGGCCAGATCAGCAAAGGATCCAATCAGAGCACTCGGCAGGAAGTTGCCATGAAGTCTGGCCGAGCCAAACGGCGCGATCAGTTCAACGTGACGCTCAGCCCCCTGACGCTGGCTGTTGATCGAGAGATCAAAGGGTAAAAGAGCTCGGTCGCGCAGAGCAAACTCATCGACGTTGGCCGTGACCGATCCAAGCAGACTGTCGAGTTCGACGCCAGTTCCCTGGACGTGGAGGCTTCCTGTGAGCACATCCGGAAGGGACGGTTCGCGCACAAGCGCCGCGAGGTCAAGCGCGTTGAACGTCGAATATAGATCGTATGCCGGGCGTGCAGTGTCCGTAATGTCTATCGAACCCGACATCGAAAAGCGTCGTGTTTCAGACTGTTCAAAGAACGCCGTCGTCGAATCCGGACGATCAACACC
>JBILLF010000129.1:0-3536 GCA_044376225.1 Patescibacteria group bacterium
TTCAGGCCAAGCAGATGGTGGTCGTCCAGGTCACTCGTGAGGCCTATCATCAGAAGGGTGTGCGCATCACGACGAAGGTCGGTCTGACTGGACGTAACGTCGTGCTGCTGCCTTTTGAAGAGACGATCGGCATTTCGCGCAAGATCGTCAATCAGCGTGAGCGCAAACGGCTGCGCCAGATCGCAACATCACTGCTCGAACCGGGTATGGGTTGCATCATCCGCACGGCGGCCCAGGGCCTTCCCGATGACGATGTGCAGCGGGACTTTTCCTCGTTGCTCGATGACTGGCGTGAAATGGAAAAAGAGGTGCGTACGGCCACGGGTCCGATGCTTCTGCACCGCGAGGCCAGTATCAGTCACAGCGTGATCCGTGATTTGCTGAAAGAAGACATCGCCCAGGTCGTCGTGGATGACCGCAAGGTGTTCCGCGATCTCAAGGCCTATATCCAGCGCTCTGCGCCGCACTTGCTTGATCGTCTGGAATTCTACGGGGAGACCCGTCCAATGCTGGACGTCTTTGGCATCGAGCGTGATGTGCTGCTGTCGCATGCGCGGCGCGTGCCCCTTCAAAGCGGCGGATCGCTGATCATCGATCATACCGAGGCCATGGTGGTCATCGACGTCAACTCGGGTCGGGCCTCGAACGAGCGCACGCAAGAGGGGATCGCCGTAAAGACCAATTTTGAGGCCGTACGCGAAGTGGCCCGACAGTTGCGACTACGTGACATCGGCGGCATGATCATGATCGACTTCATCGACATGCAGCAGGAAGAAAACCGCCGTCGGCTGGTCAATGAAATGAAGCGCGAGGCCATGCGTGATCGTGCAAAAACTGTTGTCTATCCGCTCACACCGCTGGGTGTGCTGCCGGTAACGCGCCAGCGCATCCGCCAAAGTCTTGCTGAACGGACCAGTGAAGAGTGTCCGTTCTGCCTTGGCACTGGGCGTGTGATCTCTCCCGAGAGTGTCGTGGCGGATATCGACCGCTGGCTGCGCCGATATAGAGCCGGCACCTGGTCACTCGGCGTCACGGTAGCCACGCATCCCTACATCATCCATTACATCCAGCGCAACCGTTCGACCACGCTCAACCGATGGCTCAGGTCATACTTCCTGCGTGTTCATCTTCGAGAGGATGACTCGGTAGAGGCTGGCGATTTCCGGTGCTTTGCCGGTACGTCGACAAAAGAAATTACCAGCAGGTATCTGTGACGGCCACATCTTCGATTACCGTGCTCGGCTCGACAGGCTCGATCGGCACTCAGGCTCTCGACATCATCGAGCGCATGGGTCAGGGGGCTCGCCTTCGCTGGATCACCTGCAACACCCGGTGGATGGACATGGCCGAACAGGTTCGGCGCTACCGGCCCTATGGCGTGGCGATCCGAGATGAAGAAGCCCGGGCTGCATTCATCCGTGAAGTACCCGAGTTTACCGGCCCAGTTCTCTGCGGCGAAGAGGGAATCTGTCAGGCCGCCGCCGATACCGAGAATGACATCGTGCTTTCGGCCATGGTGGGCTTCAGCGGCGTCGTGCCGACGATGGCCGCCATCAGGGCGGGCCACGTCATCGGTCTTGCCAACAAGGAATCGCTTGTCAGTGCTGGCAGCATCCTTATGCCCGCTGTTGCCGAGCATGGAGCGAAGCTTCTGGCGGTCGATTCCGAGCACAGCGCTATTGCTCAGTGCATCATCGGCGAGCATGCCGATGATGTCGAAAAGCTCATCATTACGGCCTCCGGTGGTCCATTTCGACGTTTTGAGCGCGAGGCCCTGGTCGGTGTAACCCCCGAGCAAGCACTCAAGCATCCCAACTGGACGATGGGCGCAAAGATCACTATAGACTCAGCAACACTGATGAACAAGGGGTTCGAAGTGATCGAGGCCCGTTGGCTATTCGACCTTTCGGGCGACCGAATCGATGTGGTCATCCACCCGCAGTCGATCATACACTCCATGGTGCAGTTCATCGACGGATCGGTCAAGGCCCAGATGGGCGTGCCAACGATGCTCGTTCCAATCCAGTACGCGCTATCCTATCCGCGGCGCTGGCCCCTTGACATTGCCCGTATGGACCTGGCTGCCATGGGCAGTCTGACCTTTGAAGTCCCAGACACCGAGCGGTTTCCATGCCTGCAGATCGCCTACGAGGTGCTCGAGGCAGGGGGCTCTTCGGGTGCAGTTGTCAATGCAGCCAATGAAGTCGCTGTAAGCGCATTCCTCAACCACAAGCTGGCCTTTACCGACGTGCCGAATGTGATTCGTTTTACAATCGATCACATGGAACACATCAATGATCCGTCTTTGGCGGACATTATCGCCATTGATGCCGAAGCTCGGCGCGTGGCCCGAGAGTTTCCTTCACTGCAAGTCTGACCGCTGATATGACGTTTCTTCAGCCCCTGATCTCCTTCATCATCGTTATCGGTGTGCTTGTCTTCGTTCACGAGCTGGGACACTTCCTGGCTGCACTGTGGACGGGGATGCGTGCCGATGTCTTTGCCCTTGGAATGGGTCCGCGCCTGATCGGCTGGAACAAGCTTCAAGGCTTCACTCTCGGTAAACTGCCTGAGGATCTTGATCTTGGCGATCACACAGATTACCGGATATGTGCCTTTCCGATCGGCGGGTACGTGAAGATCATTGGCATGATCGACGAGTCGTTTGATACAGAGTTTGCCAACAGTGAACCCAAGCCGTACGAGTTCCGCTCGAAGGGGGCCCTTGCCAAGACCCTTGTGCTCAGCGCCGGCGTGATCATGAACTTCCTCCTGGCCATCGGGATCTTCACCTGTCTGACCCTTTGGTACGGTCATGAGGAAATGGCGACAACGCGCATCGCATGGATCGAAGCCTCATCGCCCCTTTCCGCTTCCGGACTGCGCGCTGGAGATAAAGTCCTGGCCATCGACGGCAACGCCGTGCAGACCTGGGAGGACCTTGCCGAGGCACTGGCAGTTGATGAAAATCTTTCTGAGCGGTTGCTGTCTATTGACCGCAATGGGGAGCGACTTCAGCTGGCTGTGCCGGGTAGTAAGCTTGTCCGCTCGCTGACGTCCGAGACTGGCCTGGGTATCTATCCTGACAACGTATCGGTGCGCATTGGTGGTGTAGTCTCCGGAGCTCCGGCCGCCAAAGCGGGATTTCGAACTGGCGATGTGATTCTTGCGGCCGATACCATGCCCGTACGGTCGCTGTTTCAGTTCCAGCGCTACATCCGAAGTCACGCGGGCACTGTCATGACGGTACACGTTGACCGCGACGGACAACCGCGTCCGATCACAGTTGCTGTCTCGACCGATTCCACGATCGGCGTGCAGCTCGAAACGGAGTACGTGGGCGAACGCCGCCGTGAGACCTTCTCGGTCTTCGAGGCCCTCTCTCGGTCGGCCCGTCAGACATCGACAACCATCGCCATGATCGGTACCTCGGTGGCTCACGTCGTCCAAGGCACGGTAGGAGTACGCGAGAGCTTTGGCGGACCGATCCGCATTGCCCAGATGGCCTCACGTAGCCGCGATCTGGGCATCGATGC
>JBILLF010000130.1:0-3532 GCA_044376225.1 Patescibacteria group bacterium
AATGAAAAGCTCATCCTGACCAAGGCCGAACAGGATACCACGATTGAGGTGACGGACGAGGACATCTCGGCCCGGATGGAATATCAGATCCAGATGCTTGTGCAGCAGTTCGGCTCGGAGAAGCGCATCGAAGACGTCTATGGCATGAGCATCACCAAGATCAAAAAGGACTTCCGCGAGGAGATCCGCAAACGGCTTTACATCGAGCGGATCCAGCAGATGATGTTCTCCGACATCAAGGTTAGTCGTGGCGATGTAGAGTCGTTTTATACTCGCTTCCGAGACTCCATACCCAAGGTACCGGACCGCGTGGATCTGTATCATATCGTCAAGTACGTCAAGGCCTCCGACGAAAAGAACAAGGAAGCCCAGCAACTGGCGATTCGCGTGAGGGATTCGATCATCAAGGGGGCTTCGTTCAGCGACTTTGCGCGTCGCTATTCTGGTGACCCGGCCTCGGCGGCCAATGGCGGTGACCTAGGTACCGTGGACAAAGGGAAGTTCGTTCCCACGTTTGAAGCAGCGGCCTTTGCGCTCGAGCCCAACGAGATCTCCCAGCCTGTGGAATCACCCTTCGGCTGGCACGTCATCCAGCTGATCGAAAAAACCTCGTCAAGCATTACCACGCGGCACATCCTCATCAAGGTAGGCCAAAGCGACGAAGACCGTCAGGCTGTTCAAACCGATCTCCGCGAGATCAAGAACCGCGTGACTACCGGCGAGAACTTCGAAGAGTTGGCCAAGAAGCTTAGTGATGAGCGCGAGACGCAGGGTTTTGGTGGCTCGATGGGTACCGTCGATCTCGAACGACTCCCGGCCGAAATGCGAACGATCATTTCCACGATGCCCGATGGCGGGGTGTCAGACCCGCTGCCCTATGCAGCCGATCCAACCAAGCCGGGCTATCACATTCTTTTTCGCAAGCGCCTTATTGCCGCGCATGCCCCTTCGCTTACCGACGACTACAAGCAGCTCGAACAGCTTGCCCTAATGGAAAAACGTCAGCGCATGGAACAGGACTGGATCAAGGACCTGCGCAAGAAGCTGTACTGGGAAGTGAAGTAGGTTTATCTTCGAATGATGCAATCAAAGTCAACGAAGTTTTTTCTTCTACTCACGCTACTCGGGGGTGTGATCTGGATCGGCGGGGGCGTGGCGCGGATGGTGGTTGGCTACAGCGTGTTTGTGCCCGGTACGCTAGAGTGGAACACCCTTCAGTCCGAGGCGGCGCGCCTTCAGGCCATCTGGCTCTACACACTGCTTGGGGGCTGGACTGGGTGGGCATCGGCTGCTGCCGGTGTTGGCGGCATTGCCTCGATGATCAACCTACGGGGCTCGTTCCGCCGTCATGGCTGGCTCGTCATGTCCAGTGTGCTGTTCGTGCTCGTGATCCCAATCCAGGGGTTCATCGTGAGCGAAGATTATCGCCTATGGACTTTTTTTGAGACCGGCAGCGGGATGCCGCTGGCGCCTGCCCGCGATATCTTCTTCGTCTTCATGTCGAGATTCACCAATCCGATCGTTAACGTCCTTGTTGCCATGTCAACGCTGTCCTTAGTGACGATCGTGGCACTCGGAGCCCTTCAGCCCCTTTCCCATTCGAAATCCAAAGAGACTGCATGAAAGCCGAAAAGCTGCTCGAAGAACTCACGGGCCTTGCCACGTCACTCGACTACTCGGTGCGACGCGAGCAGGGGGCTTTTCGCGGCGGCGCATGCGTGGTGAAGGAGAAGCGCCTCATCCTATTGAATCGCTCGATGCCCTACGAGGCAGCGGCCGTTATCCTGGCCCGCGCCCTTTGCACCTTGGTGCCGGAGGATACGTTCATGAAGCCGGCTGTGCGCGACATCGTCGAGCGTGAACGCGGCTGGGTGGCGGCACATCCCGGTGTGACATTTGAACTGAATCAGCAGGAAGCCGCGTGACACGCTGCGCCACTGTCGCCATCGTTGGACGTCCTAACTCAGGCAAGTCCACCCTGCTCAACGCCATCATGCAGATGCATCTGAGCATCGTGACGGCCAAGCCGCAGACCACACGTAAGCGTGTGCTCGGCATCGATACAACCGACGACGTCCAGCTGATTTTCCTCGATACGCCTGGCATGCTGAAACCGCGATACCGGCTGCAGCGATCCATGATGGGATTTGTGGAGGAGTCGCTTGATGAAGCCGATATCATCTGCGTCGTGGTGGACACGAAGAAGGCCATTGAACGTGGCACTGTGCTGGACCCGCTCTGGCAGGAATCCGTCAGCAAGCGCAAACGTCCTACGGTCCTCGTTCTGAACAAAATGGACGCTGTGCCGATCCGCAAGAACGCTCTGCCACTGATGGAAGAGGCACGCCAGAGCGGTCTTTTTGCCAAAGCCATTGCCATCTCTGCGAAGGACAACAAGTACGTTGACGAGCTCCTGGTGATGCTCCGCGAGCTGGCCCCAGAATCCCCGTTCGCTTTTGACTCAGAGATCGCTTCGGATCAGACAGACCGGTTCTTCGTGGGTGAGTTCATCCGCGAATCGGTCTTCAAACAGTTCACAGAAGAAGTTCCCTATGCCACGGAAGTCATGATCACCGAGTTCCGAGAAAACCCGGACGGCAAATGGTACATCGGCGCCGACATTATCGTTGAACGCGATAACCAGAAGGCCATCATCATCGGTGCAAAAGGGGCTGCGCTGAAAAAGATTGGTGAAACCGCCCGCGCCACGATCGAAGAATATCTGGGCCACCCGATCTACCTCGAGCTGTACGTCAAGGTCCGCTCCGATTGGCGCAATGACAGGGCACAGCTGTCAAGTATGGGATACTAGCGCTGCGCGGGACGCTGCGCGGGACGTTGCACGGGACGCTGCGCGTAAAAATGTCCAAACTCGAACCTCGTTGTAACTTTGTGGCATGCGCGTCCGCCCCTTTCTTCTATTTCTCCTCTCTGCAGCCGTGCTGACATCCTGTTCCTCAACGGATGCAGCAAGGAAGTCCAAGACGGTAGATGAGATCTATGAAGAGGCTATGGCGGCCTACAAGGACGACAACTGGCTGGAGGCGCAGGCCAAGTTTGATGTGATCAAGCTTCAGTATCCGGCTTCGCAGTATGCTGATGACGCGCAGTACTACCTGGCAGAGATCAACTTCCAGCGCAGCGAGTACATCATGGCGGCGTTCAACTATAACCAACTGCGTCGATCCTACCCTTCAAGTGAGTACGTGCGGGAATCGATGTACAAGGCCGCTGTGTGCTATGACAAGATCTCTCTGCCGGCGGATCGGGACCAAGAGAATACACGCAAGGCCATCATGGCCTACACTGACTTCCAGTCAATGTACATGCGTGATTCGCTGGGACTGGAGGCTACCAAACGGATCCGCGATCTACGCGACAGACTCGCCGAGCGTTTCTGGCAGGCAGCGGAGCATTACATCCGGACCTATGCACGGCGCGCTGCGCTTGTTCAGTATGATGCGATCATCGATGAGTATCCTGACAGCAAGTGGCTCGAGCCAGCACTGGTGCAGAAGATCGACATACTGAT
>JBILLF010000131.1:0-3499 GCA_044376225.1 Patescibacteria group bacterium
AGTTCACATGGTACTCCTCGTCCACCGAGGTTCCTTCAACCACAACGGCTGCCTTCTCCGACGTAACCGTGCCACATCCGCCTGTAACGGCGCAGGTGTAGTCACCGGCATCGGCAGAAGTGGCTGAGGTCACCGTATACTCGGCCGAGGTAGCGCCCGGGATCGGCGTTCCATTGCGCGACCACTGGTAGCTCAGCGTCGAGCCCGTTGCGGCTACCGACAGCGTGATCGGACTGCCGCTCTGCACAGTCAGACCCGTCGGCTGCTTGGTGATGGCCGTGGCAATGGCCGTGACGAGATTTACGCCAGCTGAGGTCACGCTCGGATTGCATGTGCCCGTGACAACGCAATCATACTTGCCGATGGTCGTTGCATCAACTGTTACCACGAGAGAATCGGCCGTTGCGCCAGCGATGTTCGTTCCGGCACGACGCCACTGATACTTCAGCCCGGCACCGTCGGCCTTCACACGCAATACAGCCTGACCGCCCGGGCACGCACTGGCATCCTTTGGCTGAGCTGTGATCGTTGGCGGGTTGGAGATCGTGAAGGGGGTGAGCAGACGGCTCATGTGACCACGCGTGGTGGTAAGACGCACTTCGTACTGACCCGTCGGAACATTCGGGACTTTCCACGAGAAGCTACGTCCGACAGCCGCGCGGGTGATGACCGTCCAATTGCTTGTGCCGGCCGGTGCAAGCTCGATCGAGTACTTGGTCGTGTCAGGCATTCCCTGCGCGCCCCATGAGATTGCCTTGTTCGCACCGGCACACCAGATCTCATCGCCGAGAGGACCGGTGAGCTCGATCGTCCCTAGGGCGTACTTGCCAACGAAGGCGTTCTGTCCCGTGGTGGCCCGCTGCACGGTTGTGTCCGGGGTGCGGAGATTGTCGGAAGTTGTCGATGTCACGTAGTACAGATCACCGGCTGGATCTGTGGCAAGCCCCCTGACAGTATCAGCTTCAGAGCCTGCCAGAAGGGTTGTGTGGACGTTCGTACTTGTGTTCATCACGGCAAGAAATCCGTCGGTCGTTCCTGCGCGCTCATTATTAGTGGCATCTCCGGCAACCGGGAAGTCGTTCGACATTGTTGCACCATACATAACGGCAAGCTTGGAGGCAGCACTGTATCGCACACCGTAAACTTCATCGTTACCAGTGCCACCGAAGTAGGTAGCTCCGGTGAGCTTCTGGCCGTCGTCGGTGAGAACAGCCAGGAAGAGATCCTGCATCCCAATCTTCTGGGTGATGAGGGTGCCTACGCAATCAAGATTCGAGGATGTGGTGACACCGACAACCTGGGCACGGCCCAGTTCGTCGACAAAGATGCCACGACCTTCGTCATCGCCATTACCACCGAAATACGTTGAATACGTTCCGTCATCAGACTTTGCAAGAGCGAGCTCATTGTTCAACTTCACCACATAGCCGTCGGTATTGCCGCCGTTAAAGGTGCGGTCGTACGGCAAACGACCCGATGAGAAAAAGCCTGGTGTTGGGGCTGTTTCGAAGCTCACGGATGTCGTCGATCCAGTGAGGTACACGCTGTTCGAACCGTCGATGCACATGGCACGGACAAAGTCGTTCCCGTCACGTCCGAAGTAGCGTGACTGTTGCAGCGATCCCGTTGCGGAGAAGAAGGCCAGGAAGACATCTGACAATCCAAGGTTGGCACCTCCGCCTGGCTCAGTCGTTGTCCGTCCGCGCCAGTCGCGGCGCGTCACGGTTACTGGGAACGTCACCGGCAGGTTCGCTGTCGATGTAGTGTTACCGGCGAGGAAGATGACCCCGTTCTGATCGGCTGCGATGGCCACGGCTCGGTCATCCTTGTTGCCGCCATGGTAACCGCTGACAATGAGCTTGTTCAGGGTGCTATCAAACTTGGCGATGTATGCGTCAATGCCCGACTTATAAAGCTGGCCTGAAGCACCTGATGTGACCGGCAGGTCCGAAGAGTTTGTTTCACCGGTGACATAGATGTTGTTAGTCTTGTCCTTGATCATGGACGTGATCCTGTCTTCGCCCGAACCGCCGTAGAACGTGTAGGACAACACCTTCTGCAGCTTTCGGTCCATGCGCACCACAAATCCGTCCATGATACCCTTGATCGATGTCGAGTATCCTCCTGTCACGCCTGAGTATTGCATCGACGTCGTGCTGCCGGCCACGATGACGTCGCCGTTGGTCAGATACTCGAGCCCGGCAACCAGATCAACACCTGTGCCGCCAAGGTAGGTGCCATAGACGATGGATGTGACCGGTGTGACGACCGAACGCGTTGATGCGTCGCCGTCGATCTCGACCCGAATGTTCCGGAGATCATATCCCGGACGCAGGATCAATTCCTGCCGCAGTCCCTCAGCACTTGCGCTATAGCGTACGTCCGCCCCCGGCACAGCACCATGTACAACCACCGCCGAGAACACCGGAGCGGAAAACCAGTCAGTCTCATTGCGTCCACGGAAGAAGTTGACGCGGCAGACCTCATCGGAATTGCTCACCCGAGCACGTGGGTCGGCATCTACAAACACCCGGCGCTCGATGCGTCCCGTTCGCTCCTGCGCTGCAGCATTGATTCCGTAGCGGTCAACCTCGACGCCAAAGCGCGTGATCCAGACATCGACGCCGGCCTGTCGCGACATGTAGAGGATGTGGGACGGCCACTGACCGACGTTGGCGATGAGTCCATCAATGCGGGGGCTTGAGGTTGAAACTGTCCCGGCATGCAGCGAGCCCAATGCCATGAGCATGGAAACGAACGTAAAAAGCAGCAAGGTGCGCAAACGGCAGAACATCTAGGGAATCCTTACAGTAAGAGGTGTGTTTCAACGGGAACGGCTGCAGAGCCTAACAGCCCCCACAAGGCCACGGAACTGGTTACCTTTGCAGTTTACAAAAATACCCACCGCGTTGGTTGATTTCGAGGGAACGCGACGCAGAGAATGCTGGTTCCACGGGATTTCCACGCTCATTAACTCCTCAAAAATTCCCCATGCGCCTTGCCGTCAACATTGATCACATTGCCACACTGCGCGAAGCTCGCGGTGGCATCGAGCCCGACCCGGTTCACGCAGCAGTCCTAGCCGAGCTTGCCGGTGCGAGCGGCATTGTGTGTCACCTGCGCGAAGACCGCCGTCACGTCAATGACCGTGACGTGCGGGCCCTGAGGGAGATCGTCACGACGAAGCTCGATCTTGAGATGGCCGCCCACGAGGAGATCGTCGCTATTGCTCTCGACATTGTTCCGGACCTTGTAACGATCGTGCCGGAAAAACGTGAGGAGCTCACCACGGAAGGAGGCCTTGCAGTTGCCGGCCATGAATCACGATTTGCTGAACTGACGCAACGGTTTCATGAGCGCGGCATTGCTGTAAGCTTTTTCATCGAGCCGGAAACTGATCAGGTGGAGGCTGCCGCTGCGTGCGGTGCCGAGATCATCGAGCTGCACACGGGCACGTATGCCAACGCCCGCACAGAACATTTGAGAGCGTTGCAGATGG
>JBILLF010000061.1:0-12784 GCA_044376225.1 Patescibacteria group bacterium
CCAGCCACTCGATACTGAATCGCGCCGCGAGCGTGGCACGAACCGAGGCATAGCGCTCATCATGGAGCGCCGAGATCGGCAGGAACAGGACAATGACGCCGTCGGGGTCTAGCGGAAGCCGTTCAAGCAGCAGTCGGAGACGGTGACGTTCCCGGATGTCTGTGGTGGTGGCTACGACCAGGTCCCATGGACTTCGCACCGAGCGCGTTTCCCGAAGGATCTGCACGTCGGCATCGATACCAATGCGCCCCGACGATCGCAACACGATGGCTCGCTCGTCTTCGGCGGTTCGGGCATAGACGCGCGCTTCGCATGGTACGCCGTGTGACATGAGAAGGTGCCTGACACTGGCCAGACCCTGCGTCTGACCGATCTCAAGCAGGCGCACACGATTGTGCTCATGCACGTCGCGGTTGTGCCGTGAGTGCACGACCATGCGCAGTGCCAGGTCCAGCGCGTCTATGGTCGGCACCGAGGCTCGGGCGATGCGTGAGCATCGCTGCAACACAGCATCAACGGCGCGGTGAAGTTCGTTGTCGGATAGCCGCTCCGGATCGAACCTGTGAAGAAAGTTGATCAGGTCAGAGAGCGTCATGCGGAAGACTCCCTCCCGGTGGGGGAGGATCATGACGTCTTCGACAGATTCTGGGAGCATCGTGTGCCCAAGTCGGCGGGCCTGACGGAAGTATGCGCCCACGAGGTCTGTCATCAGTCGGGCGCTGCCAAGTCCGTACGGCAGCGATAGTCGGTCAAGATTTACTCGGTCACGAACGTGCATGAGCACATACGCCAACACGCTGGTGCCAAGTCGCAGAGTGGCATCACGCTGCTGCGGACCCGGTTCACAGCAGGAGACGAGGTCATCGAAAAGCGCAAGCACGCGTTCGGAGAAGAACGCCGATGCATCAGTAACACGCTGCTCGGGTCGAAGCGACTCGTCAATGTCGAGCCACTGGATGGCCTGGCGCAGTGCTGAGATGATGGCGATCTGCATGCCCGAGCCTTCGGCGTCGTCGACGCTGCGTACGTCGGCGGCGGCATGCCAACCCACGGTGTGCTGCTCGTCCGGTAAACGCTTGAGAACACCATCTGTACGATACGAAACTACTCGCCGCAGGTTTGTCAGGATGAAGTAGGGGGCTTGCAGGCGCACTGCTACCGAGCGCAGTCGATCGCGAGGGACATCGTCGAATGGACTCTCCGACGGTGGTATGGCGTCGATCACGGCGATGATGCGCTGTGTGGCGGCATCTTTCAGGACGCGGAAACTCCCCTCAACGCTCGTGAATTCATCAATTACCTGCCGGGGAGCCCCCTTGCCGAGTGCCGTTGCAAGGCACGTTGACAGAACGCTGCGGGCTCTTGCGGCAGCTCCAGCGGCGGGAGGATTAGACATGGACCAGAGCAGTAAGCGATTCCAGAAGAGAGTCAGCCTGGTTCTGCGAAGGGGCTTCGACGATCACCCGCATGATGGGTTCGGTGTTTGAAGCCCGGACGTGAGCCCATGAGTCAGGCCACTGGAGATAGATGCCATCCTCAGTGGATGCCACATTCGAACCAAAGTGATCCATGATGCGGCCAGAAATACGATCCATGTCATCACGGGACGCAAGATCGAATTTGGTTTTAATCATGGTATACGACGGCATCGATGCGCAGGCCTCGTCGAGGTGCAGACCGGAGAGGCGAAGCATGGCACTGATCAGGGCAAGACCAACAACACTGTCACGTCCGGCATGGCACGCCGGATAGATCACACCGCCGCTACCCTCGCCACCTGCCACGGCGCCGATGCGCTGCATGTGACGAACCACGTTGATCTCGCCGACCGGGGCACGCTCAACGTTCTGACCGAAGGACTGCGCAACATCATTGACCATGCGAGAAGTGGAGAAATTGACGACCACGGGGCCAAGATGACCGCTTGCTAGCACGGCGCGCACGGCCAGTGCCACAGTGCGTTCCTCGCCGATGGCCTTCCCGTGTCGATCGAACAGCACAAGCCGATCGGCGTCAGGGTCAACAGCAACTCCAAATGCAGCAGCGTGCTCCACGACGGTGCGCCCGAGCTGAACGAGATTCTCGGCAAGGGGCTCCGGTGTATGCGGAAAAACCCCCGAACCATCGGCATAGAGCCGCACGACGCGGTATCCCATGCGCTCGAGCAGCATGGGCACGATGAATGACCCTGAGCAATTGACCGCATCGACGACGACGGTTTCACCGTTGGAAGGGGGCGCAGCGGCCACGGCCGGAAGCTCAAGAACACGTTGAACGTGCTGATCGATGGCATCATCGACAACGTCGAGCAAACCTGACTGCTGATCAGACCGCAGCAGGCTTGTTTCCGAATCGAGCGCGCGCCAGAGCTCGGCATTGCCCTGAGCATCAAGAAATACACCGCCGGCGTCAAGGAACTTCAGTCCATTCCATTGTGCCGGATTATGCGAAGCAGTGATGGCAATGCCACCCACGGCATTAGAATGCTCCGTCAGCAACTGCACCGTTGGCGTGGGTACCATGCCAAGCTGACGCACAGTGCGACCGCAGGCACGCAATGCACCAACCAGTACCTGCTCCATCCACAGTCCACTGGGACGTCCGTCCCGCCCAACCACGATGGGCCCGTCGGGAAGGATGGCACTGAAGGCAACAGCATACCGCGCCACCACCTCCGGCGTGAGGTCATCACCAAGCGTGGCCCGAAGCCCGGATATTGATCGAATGAACATAGGTGCAAGATACGAGAGACGAGAGACGAGAGACGAGAGACGAGTGACGAGAGACGAGTGACGAGAGACGAGAGACGAGTGACGAGAGACGAGAGACAGAATAGCCCTGGGCCTTGGCCCGGGGAACGAGAGACGGGGATTCATAGATTCGTGCCATGAGACATCACAATCAATCTGGGGTGCGTTTGCTCATCGTGGCTCTGTGCGTTGCCTCGACGATCTCTATGGGCGCACAGACCTTCCCGTACGAGGTGTTTGACAAGGATCTGCCGGCCCCTTCAGTATACCGTGACCGACGCGAGCGGTTACTCGCTCAAATGGCGCCGCGAACGGCCTGCATTGTATTGTCGGCTGATGTGCGGAATCGGCAGAATGACGTCGACTATGAGTATCGTCAGAGTTCCGACATGCTCTACATGTGTGGCAGCCCCACACCGGGGTCGACGTTGTTGTTGGTCAAGGACGGAGTGACAATCGGTGGACGTGTCTTCAACGAGGTGCTGTTCATGCCCGAGCGTAAGCCCGAGCAAGAGGTCTGGCAAGGCGTGGCAATGGGGCCGGCGGAAGCAATGCTGCACCTAGGCGTCGACACAGCGATTGTCGCCAAAGAAATGCGCAGCATGCTGGATAGTCTGGTGAGGTCCATCGACACACTGTACGTCTCAACGCTGCCAACCCGCGCTCTGGGAGTTCCCATCGTCGGAAAGAATCTCTACACCGAGAGCGAGATCAAACGATGGCTCAAGGAGAACAACCCGCAATGCGTTCTGAAGACACCCATCAGAGCTATCGGCGCCATGCGCGAGGTGAAAGACACCTGCGAGCTGCGCCTGATGCGCAAGGCCATCGAGATCAGCATGCTGGGACACCTCGAGACCATGAAGGGGGCTCGCCCCGGTATGAAGGAGTATGAGCTCGAGGCCTTGATGGAGTATGCGTTCCGACGTCAGGGCGCGCAGGACGTGGGCTATGCCTCGATCGTTGGCTCGAACTACAACGCCTGCATTCTGCATTACACGAGCAACCGACGAGGTACGAGCAAGAACGACCTTGTGCTGGCCGACTGCGGAGCAGAGTACCATGGGTATACGGCTGATATCACGCGCACGTTCCCGATGGCGGGAAAGTTCACAAAGGATCAACGAACGATCTATGAGGTAGTGCTCGAGGCGCAGGATTCGGGCATCGCTGCCTCAACCATGGGCAGCCCCTTTCGCGCGCCTCATGCCGCCGCCATGCGAGTTGTCCAACGTCGACTCATGGAGCTTGGCATCATCAACAAGGCGGAAGAAGCCCGAGAGTACTTCATGCACGGCACATCTCACTACCTCGGCCTTGATGTGCACGACCCCGGCACCGGTGGTCCGCTCCAAGCCAGTAGCATTATCACCGTAGAGCCCGGCGTCTACATCCCCGCCGGCTCCCCCTGCGACAAACGCTGGTGGAACATCGGCGTTCGTATTGAAGATGATATCCTGATCACCCCGAACGGTCCGGTGAACCTTTCTGGTTCGCTGCCCAGAACCGTGAATGATATTGAGCGCGTGATGGCAGTTGGCGATTGACGGCACCGTCATTGCCGCGAGGTCCCTCGGCCCTCCGGGCCTCCGGATGACGCTTGACGCCCCTGATCATAGGGATAGTGTCCGAGTCCTCAGTCCTCAGTCCTCAGTCCTCAGTCCTCAGTCCTCAGTCCTCAGTCCTCAGTATCACATAGCCACACACGCCGTCATCGCATCAACTCGGCGAGCGCCGGCTTCGATCAGGGCTGTGGCGCAGGAGTTCAGGGTTGCGCCGGTAGTGAGAACGTCATCAACCAGGACGATATGGCGCCCCCTGACACGACCGAGATCGGGCACGGTAAAGGCCGAGCGCACGTTGTCCTGACGATCGTGCTGGTCGAGCGACGTCTGCGTGGGCGTATAACGGCTGCGCAGCACCGTGCCTTCGTCGAGGAGAAGAAGGCTGCGCGTCTCGGCAAGCCCCCTGGACAGTAGATGCGCCTGATTGTATCCGCGCTCGCGACGGCGTGCCGGATGGATTGGTACGCCAACGATGGCGGCTTCATCCGGCAGGTCCAGCATGTCTGGATGCTGAGCCATCAGACGGCCGAGCTCGACGGCAAGATGTGCCCGGCCACCATACTTGATCGCATAGATGACGGCGTCGATGCTGGAGGTGCGACCAACTGCCCAGCACGACGATACGCGCATGAGCAGAAAGTCGTCGGCGGCAACGTGTCGCTGAACCAGCACTTCCAGGGCCGCCCCGAAGGGGGCGGGGAGCTCCCGGGCGAGCGCTTCATTGCCGACACCCGGCAGCAGTGTCTCGGCGGTTCCGAGGTACGTGCCGCTGAGCAGGCAATGCCTGGGGTAGATTACCTCTGATAGGATCCGCAGGGACTCTTCGATGAATGTTCTCATGGAAGACCATGAGCTTCATTGAAAAGAAACGTGACGCTAGAGGTTGCCGGATTCGTTCACGAATTGTAGGCGCGACTCAATCTCTGCCGGCAAAGCAGGTGTGTGCTTTGACGGAAGTAGATATGACGACAGTGAGGTTAGGTCGTCAAACACCCTCTGCCGCACCGTGGTCTGCATGAGATAGTCGTGGCCTGATGAGCCCCCTGTCCCGATACGCATGCCGATCATTCGACTGACCATCATTGCATGACGGTAGCGCCAGAGTGACACGAGCCGATCAAGCTCAATGATGGAATCGACAAACCTGTACGGAGTCTGCAGTAGGGGGCGATCCCGATACGTCGAGATGAACAACGTTGCCAGCGTAGCCAGCTGCGACATACGGCGCATTCCCTGACTCTGAAGCTCGGCATACTGGTCGGCATCAAAAAGGGCCAGGAAACCCCGTTCATTGACATCGATCTGCTCAAGCGAAGATGTCGGGTCAGTGTGCTCAGCCTCCGACAACCGACGTAGCTCGGCGCGATCGTGTTCCAGCATGGTTCGCACCGACGTTTTGTATGCTTCGACTAACGCATAGCTTCCAATCTCCATGAATGGCATGCGCTCAAGCCAGCGCTGAACGGCGTCGAATAGGGTCGTTCTATTGCTTGCATCATCCAGCTGCTTGAGCTGCTCCGGAGTGAACGGTTCGGTATAGTGACGCATCACGCGTTTGGACTCCGGAAGGCCCAGTCGGCGCTCCAGGATGCGCCATTGCAGCGACTGAAAGCCACTTGCCGGGTTCAGAAAGCCCCGGAACTCCATGAATTCACCCGGCGTCATGGTCTCGATCAAGGTGAATTGTTGCGCTAGGTGCTCCATGATCCGGTTCACACGCTGAACGCGAGCAAGGCACACCGCCACATCCGATTCGGGGACGTATGGACGGTCGAGCAGGGTGATCACCGAGTCGATCTCAAACAACACCTGCTTGAACCAGAGCTCGAAGGTCTGATGCGTGATGATGAAGAGCATCTCCTCGTGTGCAGGAGCCCCGTGCTTGGCGCTCTCCAGGTGCTGCGCCCCGAGCACGGCGTCAAGGGCAAGGTATTCGGAGTAGTAGAGCATGCGTCGAAGTTACGGAGGTACTGAGTTACGGAGGTACTGAGTTACGGAGTGACTGAGTTACGGAGGTACGGAATGATGTTGACCGACGCCTGATTCCTGAGCATTCGCAGTGATGACAACGAAATTGTTTTAGTTTCCACCACACACATCTCCCACGGAGGCCGTCATGGCTCTTTCGCTTCGTGTCTTACTCGTAGCATTCACCCTTGTTTCACTGGCCGGGTGCGCCCCTTTCGTTGATCCAGGTGAGCCGGATGACATGAGCGTGCGGACAACGATCACCGGTCGAGTGATCGATGAAGCAGGGAAGTCCGTTCAGGGGGCTGTTGTCAGAGGTCATGGCACTTCGACCACGACGAATGCCAATGGCGTTTTCGTTCTGCAGAACGTGAATGTGCCATCGACGCGCGCAGTCGTCACCGTTACCAAGAGTGGATTTTTCACTGGAGCCCGTGCAGCGTATCCATCGGACGGAAAGAACACAACCATGATGCTGACGCTGCAGCAGGCCACACAGACGCGCACGGTAAGCGCGGCAAGCGGCGGTAAGGTCACGGTTGGAGGCGCGAGCATTGATCTGCCGGCTGACGGCTATGTGGACGCTCAAGGGAATCGGTACTCCGGTACCGTGTCGGTAGCAGCCCGGTACCTCGATCCGCTCTCTGCGAACTTTTACGACAGCTTCTCGGGAGATATGGCGGCATTGCGTGCGGATGGTTCTACGACGGAGCTTGTTTCCTACGGTGTTCTTCGTGTGATTCTCACTGGCTCGCAGGGTCAGTCTCTCAATCTTGCGAAGGGCTCATTGGCAACGCTGACGTATCCCGCTGCCGGTGCTATGGATGGCGAAATTCCACTCTGGCACTTTGATCTAAATCAGGGTATCTGGGTCGAAGAAGGCAAGGCCACGCTTAGTGGTGGTGTGTACACCGGAACCGTCGCACACTTCACGGACTGGAATCTGGACGTGCCGGGAGCACGCCGCGCGTTTATCGAAGGACGCGTAACCTGCGGAGAGAACTTGCCCCTTGCCGGCATTGTTGTGGACATCGGACAGGTGAGCGTGATCACCGATCAGGATGGCATGTACCGACGCCGTGTCCCGGCCGACTTCGCCTTTGATGTACAGGTAAAGGCAGCCCGGAACGAAGGTATCTCTTGTGCTCCTGTTACAGTATCGTCGATCGCGGAGAATCAGACCAAACGTCAGGACCTCGTCGTATCGCCATGCCCGACGCTTCTCGAAGCGCAATTCGTTGATTGCAATGATGCGCCCATTGGCGGCTTTCTCCAGGTGATTACACCCACTGGCGTCAAGGTCGCAGCATCGTCAACCGGAAAGGTCCGCGTAACCGTGCCGGCCGGCGTTGCTCTGAATCTTGAGGGATATAGCACTGCCGGACGTACCATTACGTCGACCCCGGTTGCGCCGATCACGGCTGGAGCACTATTTGACGCCGGCAACCTCAAGGCCTGCAGTGGAGTTGAAACGACGTTCACGGAGTTTGCCCTTCCGGACAACCAAAGAGGACGATATGCCGCCTTGAACGCCGATGGCTCTCGTGTAGCCGTTGTAACGCTGGGAGCGGTATACGCCTTTGATGCTTCAACAGGCACGGAGCTCTGGAGTGCGGAAATTCGAGGCACTCAGCAATACTCAACGCCAATTCGGTTCGTGGGTTCCGACCAACGTATCGCTGTTTGGTCCGACAGGGAAACAGTGATCTACGATGCGAGCACGGGCCAGGTAGCTTCGAAGGTCACTGCTAAAGGACGTCATCAGGTAACATCGGATGGATCAAAGGTGTACGTTCTTCCTCCTGATACGTCAAACGGCTCGCGCATCGATGAGTATAGTGCCTCCTCCGGCAGCCTGTTGCGCTCTATTTCACTATCGATTCCGAACAGTAGCAAGGGGCTGATATTCATGGGCATGCAAGGTGATGCCCTTGCCGTCTTTCAGACGTTTTCGCCGATGGCCATTCATACGGTTGAGCTAGCTACCGGACATACTCTTCGTACGTACACCGGTATCCCTGATTCTACTGGTTCGGCTATCCTTGGCGAGGCTCCAACGCTCTCGCCATCGGGGAAGGTCGTCGTCACCATAGGTCTGCGCGGAACGTCTGGCTCTGGCCAGACCAACTTTGTCGATTTGGTCTCCGGCTCGGTGATCTCATCCATTACAACTGGTGCCGGTGTACTGGCAATCTCCGCCGACGATGCTCAATTCATTGGACGCGCCTATGAGGCGAGCGCCCCTGTTACCCTTTCCGATCTCAAATCGCAGCAGCTCCAGCGCATACTCCCCACTGGAATGTCAACCACCGATTACGCATCCGGCTTTAGTTTCAGTGCCGACGGTTCCCGGCTTGTCGGTATTACCTCCGGCCTGAATCAAGGGGCTCCAAGTGGCGGCGGCTCGAAGGTTAGGGTTTATCAGCTGCGATAGGGAGGAGGGACGGAGTTACGGAATGACGGAATTACGGAATGACGGAATGACGGAATGACGGAATGACACAGGTGTGGAACTGTGTTTTCCCCGGATGGCTCACCCATTCTCGGTTATAACGACTGGATTGCGGCGCGCTTAACGGTGGCTGCATTGAGTACTTCAGTAATTGAGTACTTCAGTAATTGAGTACTTCAGTAATTGAGTACTTCAGTACTCACTCTTCTTCACATCATGAACCTTGAACACCGCCGTCTTGACGACCATGTCGTGAAGGGCCTGGCGGTTACGACCGAGGGCAAGGAAGCAGCCGATGAACAGCACGAAGCCGATCGTGGAGGCAGCACTGCTTACAGCTCCGGACAAAACGGAGATCAATGGCAGGATGGTGATCAGCTGAAGGATGTGGTCTGAGTTCTTGACGAACATCCGGCTGAGGAAGAGTGATTGGTTGCCGGCCGTGCCGTCGGCACAGGCAACGGTGAGGCCAAGTATCCGCTTGCCGATCGAAGCGCCAGTAAGACCTTCGATCAGCATGTAGAGCACTCCACCAATGGCACTGGCGTAGGTCGAGTTTACCATCAGTTCGGTTAGTGCTAACCCTTCCTCGCCGCTGAGGCCCAGAATACTCAGCAATTTGTCGACCGTATTCTGCGCATCGAGCAGTGTGCTCGGCATCGGCAGGTCAAACGGGGTGAGGACAAGGGTGATAATCGCCGCAAAGATTGCGGCAATGATGCCATCAATCACTATCGCGCCCAGACGGATGCCGAATCCGGCCCGCAGGTCCTCGATGCTTGGCTGATAGGGTCCGAAGGGGTTCACTGACGGACCCTGACCCGGAGGTGGTGGTATCTGATTTGGCTCCATTGGATCTACCTCTTCAAATCGAGACGTGAGAGAATGCGTACAGCGATGTCATACTTTTTGAACGGTGGCATCAGGTATACACCATCGACGCGACCAATCACGGATTCCAGAAACTCTACGGCGATGTCGATGCCGATATCTGTTGCTTCGTCGGTGGAGGACGCCGTTCGCATTCTGTCGCGCACCCATGCGGGTATCGTCATACCGGGCACTTCATAGTGCAGGAACTCGGCATGACGGATGGTTCGAAGCGGAATGATGCCCAGCATGAAGCGGACATTGATGTCCTTGATCCGGTCGAGAAACCGGTCGAGCAGATCCACATCGAAGATTGGCTGCGAAAACGCCACGTGAGCCCCTTGCTCGGCCTTCATTGCCAAGCGGTCTATCTCACGGTCGAGATCATCGGCAACGGGATTGACGGCGCAGCTGATGCAGAAGCCGGTGCGGGCTCCGAGAGGATTACCCATCAGGTCTTTTCCATGGTTCATGTTGCCCAACGCCCGAACAAGACCGATGGAGTCAACGTCATAAACACTGGTGGCAGAAGGGAAGTCGCCGATGTGTGTGGGGTCGCCCGTGACAGCCAGGATGTTCCGGATGCCCATTTCATGCGCGCCAATGAGCTCGCTCTGCAGGGCCACCATGTTGCGGTCACGACAGGCAAGGTGCGAGATACACTCCATACCAGTCTGTTCTGACACGAGCTTGGAGATAGCAATTGGGCTCATGCGCAGACGGGCACGTGCCCCATCGGAGATGTTCACGGCATCGATGCCATGCTGCTTGAGGTAGCGTGCACCATCGACCACGCTCGACATGTCGAGTCCGCGCGGCACATCGAGTTCGACCGTGAAGACGCGGCGCTCTGTTATGGCCTGCATGAAGGGTGTCGGCACCGGCTCGACTTGAAGGTCTGCTTCGTGGGCGTGTGCGCGCTTGGTAGACACTGGGGCAGAGCCGATAGCCACGCCCGTAACAGCTTCGGCAATGGCGCGTATCTGCTCGAGGTCGGCTCCTCCGTCTGCACCGATGATAGCTGCCCCGTGCTCGACCAAACGTCGGGCTGCCGAGGCAACGTACGAGGGCTCTGCGTTATACACCGGCTGACCGTCGATGATCGTCGGAATGCCGATATCGGGAATAGCCACAAGGGGCAAGTCAGAAACACGCAGGGATTCGATGATGCCGATCATGCGCTGTGGTCCGACGGTGCCATTGGACCCAATTGCTTGTACGCCGTGTCCGCGCAGACGGTGTGCTGCATCTGACGGGAAGGATCCCGCCAGAACGGAGCCATCCTCGGGGAATGACTTCAGGGCGATCAGCGGGATGTGCAGACTCTGAGTGCGGACAACGTCAATGGCTATCTCAAGCTCGTCGAGGTCGATGAATGACTTCAGCATGATCGCATCGACGTTGCTAGCTAGCAGCGCCGAAACTTGCTCAAGAAAACTCGACCGAAGATCATCCGGCTCAATGGGCCCCAAGGGGCGCATCAGACGTCCACTTGGTCCAATCACACCGGCCACAATGGCCCGCGAGCCGGCAGCAGAGCGTGCCAGCCATGCACCCTTGCGGTTGATCTCGTGTACCCGAGCGGCCAGCATGGAGGACTCGAGAGCAAACCGGTTGGCGTGCCAGGTGTTGGTTTGCAGCAGCCGTGCCCCGGCATCAAGGAACTCACCGTGAATGCGTTCGACAATGACGCCAGAGGTCAGGTTGTAGCGGTCGCACGGACGTTCCGTAAAGCCACGTCGTGCCAGTTCGAGCGCCATGGAACCATCCGTGACCAGAGCGCCCGTGGCGATCCAATCACGCAGCGAAGAATTGACCGTGCTGTGTGCGCTCATGCGGACTTTGACCCGCCGGGGGTCACTCCGGTTTCAACCGAGAGTGCTGTTGATGGCCATTTCCACAAAACAAGACACATCAGAATCATCAGTGAATTCTTGCCCACCTTCCACCAACTGACCTCTTCGCCCCCTTGCGAGCCGAAGCAGCCACAGTCGATCTTCAATCCAAGGGTCACGGCATAAGCTACAGCCAAGGTGAAGGTCACAAGCATGGCACCGGTGAAGATGGCGTTGAGCCTTACTCTGTAGCCCACAACCAGCAGAATGCCGGTGATGATCTCCAGCCATGGAAGAACAAGTGCTGATGCATTCACAGCCCAAATGGGAAGAATGCCGTAATGCGCGATCGAGGTCGCGAATGCAAGCGGCTCGATGATCTTGGGTACGGCAGCGATGATAAAGTACCCGCCAACGTAGCAGCGCAGTGCGAGTCCTATCCAGGGAATGAGGGCAGTCATAACGGCGTCAATTTACGGCAGGTAGGGGGCTTTACAGGACCCGTGTCGAGATCTGAATCCAGATCACCATGGCGATTACCAGCATGTTGAGTCCAAGACCTATTGTGGCCAGAAGACGTCCACCGCGCAGGTCGCTGACTTCTCGCGGTGTCGTGCCCACGGAGCTGCGCGCAATGTGCCGAGCCATGACGGCCGGCACAATGCCCACACCCCAGATAAATGCCAGAGCGATGCTGGCATAGCCCAGCCAGACGACCTTGGTCGAAGAACTCATTGCTTGGCCGTGTCCTCAAGTGCCTGACGGATTTGCAGGGCAAGATCGTCGTAGTGTGCCTGGGTCAGCGCGTCAGTACTCTTGATCGTTGCCAGTTTCTTGCGCAGTGCTGTCAGTCGTGCCCGTGAGATCGCCCGTACATCGGTGCTGTAGGTGTTGGAACGGAACATCGCTGCAAACGGATCCGAGGAAGGGGCTGGCTTTGCAGACTTATCGATGAGCTCCTGAACGTAGGCACGGTGCAGTGCACGACGATAATAATCGGTTGGTTTGTTTGTCTGCAGCTCCGTCAGGATAGCCCCCTCGACATCGGTGTAGAGCTTGTCAACGCTGTAGGCCGTGTCACCATAGCGGGCCTGCTGATCCAGCAGACGTAGGAGCTTGTCGGAACTAATGACGGTGCGAAGGATCCGCGTCTGCATTGATGACAGACGCGAGGCCACATCAGACGGCGAAAGCAGGCGAACAACCCTTTCGTCGATTAGCCAGGTTGGCGTGGTGAAGACATAGTCCTTTAGGAAAGAAACGGCGGCTCGCTGGCGCGCCTGCGGGACCGGTGTGTACACAGCACCGTCGGAACCAAAGACCTTGCGGTCGATGAACACGCCG